>RXJV01000138.1 GCA_003963075.1 Burkholderiales bacterium | reverse complement strand
GCGCCGCATCATGTCGAAGAAGTCCAGGTTGTTCTTCGACGCCTTCATCTTGTCGAGGATGAACTCCATCGCCTCGATCTCGTCCATGTTGTAGAGCAGCTTGCGCAGGATCCAGCTCTTTTGCAGGATCTCGGGCTTGAGCAGCAGCTCCTCGCGGCGCGTGCCCGACTTGTTGATCAGGATGGACGGGTAGACGCGCTTCTCGGCCATGCGGCGATCCAGGTGGATTTCGCAGTTGCCGGTGCCCTTGAACTCTTCGTAGATCACCTGGTCCATCAGCGAGCCGGTGTCGATCAGCGCGGTGCCGATGATGGTCAGCGAACCGCCTTCCTCGATGTTGCGCGCCGCGCCGAAGAAGCGCTTGGGGCGCTGCAGCGCGTTGGAGTCCACGCCGCCCGACATGACCTTGCCCGAGCTGGGCAGCACATTGTTATAGGCACGGGCCAGCCGGGTGATCGAGTCCAGCAGGATGATCACGTCCTTCTTCAGCTCCACCAGGCGCTTGGCGCGCTCGATTACCATCTCGGCCACCTGCACGTGGCGGGCGGCGGGCTCGTCGAAGGTCGAGCTGATGACCTCGCCGCGCACGGTACGCAGCATCTCGGTCACTTCCTCGGGGCGCTCGTCGACGAGCAGCACGATCAGGTGGCAGTCCGGCGCATTCGCGACCAGAGCATGGGCAATGCTCTTCATCATCTCGGTCTTGCCGGTCTTGGGCTGGGCGACGATCAGCGCGCGCTGGCCTTTGCCGATCGGCGCCACCAGGTCGATGATGCGGCCGGTGATGTTCTCTTCGCCCTTGAAGCCTTCACGCTCGAGCCTGAACTGTTCCTTCGGGAACAGCGGGGTCAGGTTCTCGAACATGATCTTGTTCTTACTCTCCTCGGGCGTCTGGCCGTTGACGCGGTCGACCTTCACCAGCGCAAAGTAACGCTCGCCGTCCTTGGGCACGCGCACCTCGCCTTCCACCAGATCGCCGGTGTGCAGGTTGAAGCGGCGGATCTGGCTGGGCGACAGGTAGATGTCGTCCGTCGAGGCCATGAAGCTGGCTTCAATAGAGCGCAGGAAGCCGAAGCCGTCGGGCAGCACTTCGAGCACGCCGTCGCCGAAGACCTGCTCGCCGGCCTTGGCGCGCTTCTTCATGATGGCGAACATCAGCTCCTGCTTGCGCAGGCGGCTGACGTTGTCGATCTCCAGCTCCTCGCCCATCTTGATCAGGGCAGAGACGTGGAGGGCTTTCAGTTCGGAAAGATGCATGGGTGAACACCCGTCAGGGGCCGCGGTGCCAGCCAAGGCACAGCGGCGATGTCACGGTCGCCCCGGAACAGGACCGGATGCCCTGCCGCTCAAACGTCGAGCAACGTGGATCCGACAGCTTTGGTGGTGGGAGGGGGCGCCGAGTCCACGCTGGCTGGGTTCCTGGTGTTGACCAGCGGACCCGGGGCGTGTTGGCTTTGGCTGCTGCGGCGGGGCGCCGGGAGGCGCAGTCAGCGCCGCAGCAGTTGGACGCGATTATAGGTTGGCGTCGATGAAGGCGGTCAACTGGGCCTTGGAGAGGGCGCCGACCTTGGTCGCAGCGAGCTGGCCGTCCTTGAACAGCATCAGCGTCGGGATGCCGCGGATGCCGAACTTGGCCGGCACTTCACGGTTCTCGTCGACATTCATCTTGGCGATCTGCAACTTGTCGCCATAGCCGGTGGCCACCTCGTCCAGGATGGGCGCGATCATCTTGCAGGGGCCACACCACTCGGCCCAGTAGTCCACCAGCACCGGCTTGCCGGACTGGATCACGTCGGCGTCAAACGACGCGTCGGAAACATGCTTGATCAATTCGCTGCTCATGGGAGGGTTCCTTGGCCTCAAAGGGGTGGCGGCACGCCCTGGGGAGGCCGCCCGTTTAGGCAAAATGATTGTGACATAGCCACTTTGCCCGGGTGGTCGCCGTGGCGACCGGGGTGGCGGAGATGAGGGCGGGAGGCCGGGATTGCAAGCCATCAGCCTGGGCCTGGTGCCCGGGGAAGACATCGACGCGTTCTGGCGGCGCGTGGCACAGCGCTGCATGGGCTGGCTGGACGAGCAGCGGCTGCCGCCGCGTGACGCGGTGCTGCTGCTCCCATTCGCGCAGCAGATCGTGCCCGCACGTCGAGCCTTTGCAGCGCTAGCCGGCTGGGCACCGCTGATCACCACCAGCCACAGCCTCGCGTCGTCGCTGGGCCCGACCCGCCTGGCCGCACCGGGCCAACTCAGCGGCGACGCGGCCATCGACGCCTTCACTGCCGACGAACTGCTGTCCGGCCAGTCCTGGGCCCAGGCACTGCGTGCGCGCGACGACAAGGCCTACGTCGCGGCCCGCGCCCGGCTGGTCGAGACCGCGCATGCGCTGGCCCGCGCGGCCGCACAGCATGCGCCGGCCGAACGCTCGGCGTTCTTCAGCGCCGTGACGCAGCGCCTGACGCTGCAGGCCGGCGGCCCGGGCGATCTGGAGCGGGCGCTGGGCCTGGTCGCGCTGGCCTGGGTGCAGTCCGACGATCGTGCACCGGCGACCGATGCGCTGTTCACGCTGAACCCCAGCGCCTGGCTGGTGCTCGAGGTCGGCGGCCCGGATGCGCTGGCGCGGGCGCTTGGTGCGGCCCAAGTCCCGGCGCTGTGCCTGCGCGCCGATGTCGACCTCGACGCGGTCCCTGCCACCGGCATCGATCTGCAGCTCGCCGCCTGCGCGGATTTCGAAACCCTGGCCGAGCAGACCGCCACGAGCGTGCTGCAGCACCTGAATGCCGGCCGGGCACCGGTGGCGCTGCTGGCGCAGGACCGCGTCGCCGTGCGGCGGGTGCGCACCCTGCTGCTGCGCCAGCGCGTGCCCATCCATGACGAGACCGGCTGGACCCTCGCCACCACGCCGGCCGCCGCGGCCCTGATGGCCCTGCTGCGTGCCCAACTGGCACAGGGCGGAGTCGATGACTGGCTGGCGTGGATGAAGTCGCCGCTGGGCGCGGGTTTCGAAGCTGCGGCGCTGCGCGATCTCGAAGCGCTGTGCCGACGCAAGGGCTGGCGCGACACCGCTGCCCTCGATGCGCTGGGCCTGCCGCTGTGGCGCGAGGCGCGAGAGGCCGCCGCGCCACTCGCCGGCGGGCCGCGCAAGCTGGGGGGCTGGCTGGCCGACCTCGGCCGTGCGCTGCGCCGCCTGGGCCCGCTGGCCGAGGTCGAAGGCGGCGGGCCGCTGCTGGACGCGTTGTGGATCAGCCGCAATCCCTGGGCCGGAAGCGCCCATGAGCAGGTCATCGGGGCCACGCGGCTGCGGGCCGACGAGTTCCTGGCCTGGGTCGATGCCACGCTGGAGGCCGCCCAGTTCAGCCCGCCGGAGGATGCCCAGCCGGCAGTCATCGTCACGCCGCTGGCGCGGGCGCTGCTGCGGCCCTTCGGTGCGGCCGTGCTGCCGGGCGTGGATGCGGCGACTCTGGCCGCCGCGCCACCGCGCAACGGCGTGCTGTCCGATGCCGACGCTGTGGCCCTGGGCCTGCCCCATCTGGCGGCCCAGCGCGAGGCGCAGGCCTGGGGGTTCGCGCAGCTGCTGCGGCTGCCCGCCGTCACGCTGCTGCGCTGCAGCCACGCCGGCGCCGAGCCCCTGCCGCCCAGCCCGCTGGTCGAGCGTCTCGAAGCGGCCTGGGGCCGGCCGCTGCCGGCCTGGGTCGACGCGCGGGCGGCCGTGGCGCTGGCGCGCCGGCCGGCGCATCGCCATGCCGCCACGCCGCAGCGCCTGCCTGCCCGGCTCAGCGCCAGCAGCATCGAGGCGCTGCGCAACTGCCCCTACCGGTTCTTCAGCCGCAGCCTGCTCGGCCTGCGCGAGCCGGACGAGCTCGACACCGAACTCGACAAGCGCGACTACGGCACCTGGCTGCACGCGGTGCTGCGACGGTTCCACGACGCGCGCAGCGGCGACGACCCGGCCGACCTGCGCGCCGCCGCCGATGCCGAAGCCGCGGGCCTGGACGCTGCAGACTTCCTGCCGTTTCGCGCCGCCTTCGAGCGTGTGCTGCCGCGCTACCTCCAGTGGCTGGCGGCGACCGAGGGCGAGGGCCAGCGCTTCGAGGCCGGCGAGGTCGAACGGCGCTGCCAGCCCTTCGACGGGCCGCTGGCCGCGCTGACCTTGGACGGCCGCATCGACCGCATCGACACCACGCCGGCCGGCCGGCTGCTGCTCGACTACAAGACCGGCCGCGCCGAGGACCTGAAGGACAGGCTCAAGACCCCGCTGGAGGACACCCAGCTGGCGGTCTACGCGCTGCTGATGGACGCCGACCCCGCGCTGCAGGCCGCCTACCTCGCGATGGACGAGCCCGAGGCGCTCGTCACCGTGCCCCACCCCGAGGTGAGCGTCACCGCCCAGGTGCTGCGCGACGGCCTGCAGGCCGACCTGTCGGCCGTGCTCGCCGGCCAGCCGCTGCCGGCGCTGGGCGAGGGCCGCGTCTGCGACCACTGCGAAGCCCGTGGCCTGTGCCGCAAGGATGACCTCGCATGAGCGGCATGGACTTCGCCTACTACGCCGACGACCGCCGCATCCCGCGCGAGCGCTTCTATGCGATCGCCTGCGACCCGGCGCGCAGCAGCATCGTCGAGGCCTGCGCCGGGGCCGGCAAGACCTGGATGCTGGTCTCGCGCATCCTGCGCGCGCTGCTCGCGGGCGCAGCGCCGCAGCAGATCGTGGCCATCACCTTCACGCGCAAGGCTGCCGGTGAGATGCGCGAGCGCCTGGCCGAGTGGCTGGCGGCCTTTGCCCGCGACGATGCGGACCGCCAGCGCCAGGCCCTGATCGACCGCGGCCTGGACGCCGCCGAGGCCGAGCGGCTGCGCCCGCGCCTGGCCCAGCTGCAGGCCGAATTGCTGCGCGGCGGCCGGGGCGTGGAGGTGCGCACCTTCCATGGCTGGTTCTCGCAGCTGCTGCGCGCGGCACCGCTGAGCCTGCTGGCCGAGCTGGCCATCTCGCCGGAGCTGCAGCTCATCGAGGACGAGGCCGAACTGATGCCCGCGCTGTGGCGGCGCTTCCATGGAGCCGTGCTGGCCGACCAGGCCTTGCGGGCCGACTTCCAGGCCCTGACGCTGGCGCGTGGCCGGCACAACCTGCGAGAGTGGCTGCTGGCCGCGTTTGCCAAGCGCGTGGAGCTGGGCCTGGCCGATGCCGCGGGCGTGCTGGCCCCGAGCCTGAAGCCGCCGGCCATCGACCCAGCCGAGCGCTTCGACGCGATGGCGCCCGCGATCGCCGCCTTGGCGCGTGAGCTAGGCGCCGTGGGCGGTGCCAAGGCGCTGACCGCGGCGGCGGACCTGTTGGCGGCCGGCAGCCTGGCGGAGGTGCTCGCGGCGCTGTTCACCCAAAAAGGCATGGGCACGCCGCTCAAGCTGGGCAAGGCCTGTGAGGACCTGCCGCTGTGGCGCCAGGTCACGGCCGAGCTGGAGGCCCTGCGGGCCGATGTCGAGCAGCAGCTCGCCGCCGCACAGCATGCGGCGATGTGCCGGCTGGGCCGCCGGCTGGTGGCCGAGTTCGAGGCGCTGAAGCGGCAGCGCGGCCTGGTCGACATGAACGACCTGGAGCGCGGCGCGCTGGCCCTGCTGGCCCGCCCCGAGCTGGCCGGCTGGGTGCAGCAGCGGCTCGATGCCCAGGTGCGCCATCTGCTGATCGACGAGTTCCAGGACACCAGCCCGCTGCAGTGGCAGGCCCTGCATGGCTGGCTGCAGGCCTATGCCGGTGCGGGGGGCGGCGCCTCGATCAGCGTCTTCATCGTCGGCGACCCCAAGCAGAGCATCTACCGCTTCCGCCGCGCCGAGCCGCGCGTGTTCGTCGCGGCGCGGCAGTTCATCGTCGGCGGTCTGGGCGGCGCCAGCCTGGCCTGCGACCATACCCGCCGCAACGCGCCCGAGGTGCTGGCCGCGGTCAATGCGGCGCTGGACGGCGTGCTGGACGGTTTTCGCCCCCACACCACCGAGGTCGCAACCGGCGGCGATGCGCTGGCCGGCCTGTGGCTGCTGGACGGCCCGCCCGGCGAGAAGGCGGAGCGCGAGGTCGACCCGCTGGCCTGGCGCCCCAGCCTGACCGAGCCGCGGCACGAGCCCGAGTTCGAACGTCGCGCGGCCGAGGCCCAGCGCGTGGCGGCCTGCATCGCCGGCCTGCTGGCGGCACGGCCCGAGCTGCGGCCGGGGCAGATCTTCGTGCTGGCCCGCAAGCGCGAGCCGCTGCGCCAGCTCAGCGTGGCGCTGACGGCCGCCGGCATTCCGCATGCCGCGCCCGAGGAAACGCCGCTGGCCGAGGCGCCTGCGGTGCGCGACCTGCTCGCGCTGCTCGATGTGCTGGCCTCGCCGGGCCACGATCTGTCGCTGGCCCACGCCCTGGCCAGCCCGCTGTTCGGCATCGGCGAGGACGAGCTGCTGCGCCTGGCGGCCGCTGCTGGCCGCATCGCCTACCTCGACGCACCCGCCGCCGACGCACCGCAACCCTGGTGGCTGGCCCTGCAGACCCTGGCGTCGCCCAGCCCGGCCCTGGCCCGGGCGCAGCGGCTGCTGGCCGACTGGCGAGCCGCGGCGCTGCGCAGCACGCCACACGAGTTGCTCGACCGCATCGTGCATGAGGGCGAACTGCTGCCGCGCCTGCTGGCCAGCAGCCCACCCACCGAGGCGCTCGCGCGGGTGCAGAGCGTGCAGGCGCTGCTGCGTGCCGCGCTGGACCTGGACGGCGGCCGCTATGCCCATCTCTACGGCTTTGTGCGTGCGCTGCGCAGCCGGCCGCTGACCTGGGCCGCCGCGCCGGGCGAGGATGGCGTGCAACTGCTGACCATCCATGGCGCCAAAGGCCTGGAGGCCGAGGTCGTCGTGCTGCTGGACGCCGAGGCCGCGCCGCCCAAGGCCGAGACCTACGGCCTGCTGCTGGACTGGCCGGTGGGGCAGCCGGCACCGCAGCGCGCGGCGTTCTTCGGCTCCGAGGCCAAGCCGCCGCCGTCGCTGGCCGGCCTGGTGGCCGAGGAGCAGGCGGCTCGCCGGCGCGAGGAGTTCAATGCCCTCTACGTGGCCCTCACGCGGGCGCGGCGCAGCCTCATCCTCAGCCGCACGCCGTCCAAGCGCGCGCAGGACAGTTGGTGGTCGCGCCTGGCGCCCCTCGGCCAGCCCTGGCCCTTGCCGCTGCAGGAAGGTGTGGCCGGTCCGGTGCCACCGCCGCGCTGGCGGCCACTGCCGGCCTGGCAGGGCGAGCGCCAGCCCCTGCCGGCACGCGAGGCAGACGATGCCCGCGCCGCCCAGCTTGGCGAGGCCTTGCACCGGGTGCTGGAATGGGCCAGCCAGCCGGGCCAGAGCCAGCCGCTGGACGTGCTGCTGTCCGGCGCTTCGCAGGCCTTCGGCCTCGACGCAGCCGGCCGTGACCAGCTCGCGCGCAGTGCTGGCGCCATCCTCGCCAGCGACGAGGCCCGTCCCTTTTTCGACCCTACCGAGCTGCTGTGGGCGGGCAATGAAGTGCCGGTGGCGATCGCCGGCGGGGAAGGGCGCATCGACCGCCTGGTGCAGCGCCGTGCGACGGCCGCGGAGCCGGCCACCTGGTGGGTGCTGGACTACAAACTCGGCCTCAAGCCAGAGGCGGTGCCCGCCTACCGCGAGCAGTTGCGCGGCTATGTGGCGGCGGTGCAGTCCCTTCAGCCGGGCGAGCCGGTGCGCGCTGCCCTCATCAGCGGCAGCGGGCGGGTCGTCGTGTTGGACTAGAATGCGCGGCTTGTTCGGGGCGTAGCGCAGCCTGGTAGCGCATCTGCTTTGGGAGCAGAGGGTCGCGAGTTCGAATCCCGCCGCCCCGA
>RXJV01000088.1 GCA_003963075.1 Burkholderiales bacterium | reverse complement strand
TATCGGCTGTGAATTCTTAAAGAACATCGCAAAACTCGGAGCACTTACTCTTTGTTTGCGTTGCTGACTACGTTTAGTTGTCAGCAGCAAAGAAGCGAGATTCTAATCTGCTTTTTTTGCTGTCGTCAAGTATTTTTGAAAATTTCTTTTCGCATTACTTGCCGACTTGCATTTGCCACTCCAAACTGATGCATTGCATTCGGTTCGTCAGCAGCAAAGAGGCGAGATTCTTGCTTGCCTTCGCGACGTCGTCAAGTGCTTTTTGAAAATTTTTCGAAAACTCTCAAACAGCCAACGAGCCGAGAAGACTGAAGCCCGCGCCGGACTTTTCAGACCAGCTCCGCCTCCTTCGCCAACCTCATCACCGCCTTTCGGCAGATCCGTGATCAGCGAAGCCTGTGACTGTAGCACAGGATTTTTCGCATCCGCAAGATTTCCACTTGCGTCGTTCTGCGCCGTGTTCAGTGGACCGTGCTCCCCGTTCGCGCAAGCGCCAACTCCTTCTCGGCGGTGAGGCGAGGATCTTCGCTCTGCAGAACGCGGCTCAAGACAGCCGCCAGCCGCTTGCTGTCCGCTCGCAACAGCCTCTGCTTCACAGCAGGGATCTGTGAGGGATGCATCGAGAAGCTGCGCAACCCCATTGCCAACAGCAACTCCGTAAAGTCTGGGTCGCCGGCCATTTCTCCGCAGACGCTGACTCCCTTACCAGCGGCTCGTGCTTGCGAAATGGACTGGTGAATGAGTTGCAGCACCGCCGGGTGCCAAGGGTCGTAGAGGTGCGCGACCGCCTCGTCGGCTCGATCAATAGCCAGCGTGTACTGAATCAGATCGTTGGTGCCGATGGACACAAAGTCGACGTGCCGCAGCAAGAGGGGCAGCATCACGGCAGCGGCCGGAATCTCGATCATGACCCCCAGCTCCACTCGAGTGAAAGCATGTCCGGCGTCGGTCAGCTGTTGCTGCACCCGCTTGATAGTGTCAAGGATTTGTCTGATTTCACTCAGATGCGCCACCATCGGGATCAGCAGCTTCACCTTGCCGAAGGCACTGGCCCGATAGATTGCACGCAGTTGCT
This sequence comes from Burkholderiales bacterium, assembly GCA_003963075.1. Taxonomy (GTDB): domain Bacteria; phylum Pseudomonadota; class Gammaproteobacteria; order Burkholderiales; family Burkholderiaceae_C; genus Pelomonas. The sequence continues at coordinate 6,840 of RXJV01000088.1, read as the reverse complement.
GTCTGAACATGCTCGGCTCGGCAAGGCTCCAGCGGATGGCCCGCAGGCCCATCGCCGGGTTCAGTACATGCTCGTGCCGCAGTTCATTCACGGTGAGCCGGTCCAGTGGCTTGTCTGCGCCAACATCAACCGTGCGAATCGTGACCGGCATGCCCTTCATCGCCTCAACAGCCGCCTTGTATGCGGCCAGTTGCTCGTCCTCGCTGGGCAACTCACCGCCACGGTTCATGAACAAGAACTCACTGCGAAACAGCCCGACCCCGGTCGCGCCGGCAAGAACCGCCGCCTCTGCGTCAGCAGGCATTTCGATGTTGGCGTGCAATTCGACATGCTCTCCATCCAATGTCACCGCCGGGGTATGGCGCAGGCGCGCCAAGCGCGCGCGCTCTAGTTCACTCTGCCGCTGACGGAAGCGGTACTCTTCCAGCACGATTGGCGACGGGTTGACGATCACCGTGCCGGCGTCACCGTCGATGATCACCCAGTCATCCTGCATGATGAGCCGAGAGGCCTCCCGGGTGCCGACGACCGCCGGGATGTCCATGCTGCGCGCAACGATCGCCGTGTGCGAAGTCTTGCCACCGATATCGGTGATGAAGCCCCGAAATACGCTTCGCTTGAACTGGATCATGTCGGCCGGCGCGATATCAGCGGCAACCAGCAACAAGGGGTCCTCGCCGCCAAAGTCTCGTGGCGAGACTGGCGCAGCAGCGTCGCCCTGCGCATGGGCCAGCGCTCGAAGCACCCGCTCAACCACCTGCTCCAGGTCCGCCTTGCGCTCGCGCAGGTAGTCGTCTTCCATCTCGTCGAACTGCCGCGCCAGCACTTCAAGCTGAGCGGACAACGCCCACTCCGCGTTGTAGTGCCGATCGAAGATCCATTGACGCGCCCCGCCGGTGAAGGCCTCATCGTGCAGCAACATCAGGTGCACATCCAGCAACGCGGCGAGCTCGTGCGGCGCGTCCTGAGGCAGTTCCGCTTTCAGTGTTTCGAGTTCGCGCGCCACCGCATCGCGCGCGCGCAGCAGACGCTCGAACTCCGCCTGCAAAAGCTCCGGCGCAACGAAATAGTGCGCCACATCAACCCGGCTCGATGCGACCAACACCGCGCGACCGATCGCGACGCCACGAGAAACCGCAATGCCGAACACCTGAAAGCTCATCAGCGCCCCCCGCAAACCTGGGGCCAATGTAGCCTGTCGCGCCAGCCCTGCGCGTCACGGTTTTTTCATGGAGCCTTCACCGCTGCGTCAAACCGTCCACCCAGCATGCGCGCCATGAGCAGCAGTCAACACATCGTCACGCATGCGCTGCCGCATGCATCCCATGCACGCCGCGAGGCTCGCACTGCCACCTCGTCGCTGACGGTCAGCTGGGCTCGCAGCGAAGCCGAGGTACGCGAGGCCCAGGCGCTGCGCTATCAGGTCTTCGCTGTCGAGATGGGCGCGCGCCTGTCCACGCCCCAGGGCGCGCCAGCCGGCCTGGATATCGATCTCTTCGATGCCTACTGTGAGCACTTGCTCGTTCGCGCAGCCGGCGAGGATGGCGACGTCGGGCCAGTCGTCGGTACCTACCGGGTGCTGACTCCCGCAGCGGCCAAACGCGCCGGTGGGCTCTACAGCGACACCGAGTTCGACCTGACGCGGCTGCGGGCCCTGCGTGCACGCGTCGCCGAGATCGGTCGCTCCTGTGTGCAGGCGGACTACCGCAGTGGCGGCGCGATCATCGCGCTCTGGGGCGCGCTGGCCGAGTTCATGGCACGCAACGGCCTGGACACCGTGATCGGCTGCGCCAGCGTCAGCATGCGCGACGGCGGCCATTACGCCGCCAGCTTGTGGAAGCAGCTTGCTGCCACGCATCTTGCGTCTATTGACTGCCAGGTCCGGCCGCGCCTGCCCCTGCCCATCGAACATCTACGCCAGGACCTCGTGGTCGAGCCACCGGCGCTGATCCGAGGCTATCTTCGCTGCGGCGCCAAACTGATGGGTGAGCCCGCTTGGGACCCCGACTTCAACACGGCCGACCTGCCACTGATCCTGCGCACCGCGGATCTCCCCGCCCGCTTCCGCCGCACGGCCGGCTGAAGCACGACGGGCTCACTGCCCTTCGCCGAACTTGTCGTCAACCAGAGCGGTGATTGCATCCTGCGCGGCCTGCTCGTCCTCGCCGTCGGTCTCCAATTCAACCGTCGCGCCAAGGCCAGCCGCCAGCATCATCACCCCCATGATGCTCTTGGCGTTCACACGGCGGCCATTGCGGCTCATGTGAACCTCGCACTTGAAACTGCCGGCCAGCTTGGTCAACTTGGCCGAGGCTCGTGCGTGCAGACCGAGCTTGTTGCTGATGGTGAGGGTGGACTTGATCATTCGTCGGGAGGCAAGGGGGGGGTGGCGACGATGCCGCTGGCTGCGCCTTTCAGTGCGCACCGGGCCAGTTCTGACAACGGCTTCTGGCCCGAATAGCAGAGCGCGCGCCATAGCATCGGCACACTGACGCCGCTGAGCACCTGCACCTGCTCGCTTGCGAGTCGCTGGGCACCATTGCAAGGCGTGGCGCCGAAAGCGTCGGTCAGCACCAGCCACTCAGGCTGGCTGCCCCGCGCCATCAACACGCGTGCGGCCGCCTCGACTTCCTCGGCGCACATGCCCGGGTCGACGTCCAGCACAGCCAGCGTGGGCGCACAGTCCGGGAAGGTGTGCTCGGCCACCTGCCGCATCGCAGAAGCGAGCGGAGCGTGGGCGATCACGAGCAGTTGGGCCATGGTCGGCATGTTAGCGGCCGGGCGCCATGGCAGCACCGAGCCTCAGCCCGCCAATAAAAGTCTCCCACGCCGGCGGGTCGTCCTTCGGCGCCGTCATCAGCGCCTGATAGACCCGCTCGCCATGCGCGAAGACGGCCACCCGCGTCGTGCTGCCGACAACGGCCAGACGGTACTCGGCAGCCTCGGGCAGCGGCGTCATGCCTGGCACCTGCAATGGCTGGGCCGCCGGCAATGGCTGCCCGAGCTTGGTGGCCAGGGCCCGTGGCATGGCCTTCAGGGCCGGGCCCACCTGGGTCGGGTCCGATACATCGGCCCAGGACAGCGCAAACCCGAGCCCGGCAGCCTGGCATTGCGCCAGGCCCATGCCTGGGCGCTGCTCAAGCTCCGGCTTGCACGGGAACATCGCCACCACCTGCGCGCCGTCCGGTCGGGCCTCGCGCCAGTTCAATGCGGGCTGGCAAGCCGCCGTCAGGCTCAGTACTAGGGCAAATCCGGCGGTGTGACGACGGCACATCCGCGAATTATCCGCACGGCCCCGCGACAATTCCTCAATGCAAGACAAGCCAACTTCTCAAGCGCCAGGGGCGCTTTCCGGCGTGCGCGTGCTGGACCTCTCTCGGGTGCTGGCCGGCCCCTGGTGCACCCAAACGCTGGCCGACCTCGGCGCTGACGTCATCAAGGTCGAACGGCCCGGCAGTGGTGACGACACCCGGGCCTGGGGCCCGCCGTATCTGAAAGACGCCGACGGCCACGACACCAGCGAGGCCGCCTACTTCCTCGGCGCCAACCGCAACAAACGCTCGTTGGCGGTCGACCTTTCAAAGCCCGAGGGCCAGGCGATCGTGCGCAAGCTCGCCGGGCAGGTGGACGTGCTGGTGGAGAACTTCAAGGTCGGCGACCTCACGCGCTACGGGCTCGACGCCCACAGCCTGCTTGCCGAGCATCCGGGCCTCGTGATCTGCTCCATCACTGGTTTCGGCCAGACCGGCCCCTATGCGGAGCGGGCCGGCTACGACTACGCGATCCAGGGCATGGGCGGGCTGATGAGCGTGACCGGCGAACGCGACGACCTGCCCGGCGGCGGCCCGCAGAAGGTCGGCGTGGCCGTCGCAGACCTGTTCACCGGCCTCTACGCCACGGTCGCCATCCTGGCAGCTTTGCGCCACCGGGACGCCACCGGCCAGGGCCAGATCATCGACATGGCCCTGCTGGACACCCAACTCGCGATGCTGGCCAACCTCGGCAGCAACTATTTGTGCAGCGGCAAGGTACCGGGCCGCATGGGCAATGCGCACCAGAACATCGTCCCCTACCAGACCTTCGAGGCCAGCGACGGCCATCTGATCCTGGCCGTCGGCAACGACCGGCAGTTCACCAAGTTCTGCGAGATTGCCGGCTGCCCGGCATGGGCCACCGACCCGCGCTTTGCCACCAATGCCGAGCGCGTCCGCCATCGTGCAGAGCTGGTCCCGCTGCTGGAGGACGTGATCCGCCAGCGCCCACGCGCTGACTGGCTTGCGTCGCTCGAGGCGGCAAAAGTGCCCTGCGGCTCCATCAACTCCATCGCCGAGGCCTTTGCCGATCCGCAGGCCCAGTTCCGTGGCGCCATCGTGCCGATGTGCCACCCCCTGGCGCCGGAGCTGCGCCTGGTCGCCAGTCCGATGAAGCTCTCGGCGACACCGGTGCAGTACCGCCACGCGCCGCCGCTCTTGGGTCAGCACAGCGACGAGTTGTTGCGAGAAGCCGGCTGTACTGAGCAGGAAATCACGAACTGGCGCGAGTCAGGCGTAATTGCCTGAGGGCTAACCCACCCCTGAACCAAGGGTTTCCCCCTGGCTGGGGGATAGGGGTAGGGCCGCCCTGTCCGCAGGATGTAACTCCTGACTGCGGCGGGCCGACCAGCTAGAACCATCCGCCGCAGATTCGCCACTTTGGGGTCATGTCCAAGCCGCCTTCATCAGCGCCAGTCAGCGCCGCCAACGACGTCACGCCTGAACCGACGCCGGTTCAGTGGGCGGACATCGTCCAGCAGCTGGGTGCCGAGATCGCGGGCCCGCTGAGTGCCGCGCTGGAGCAGATTCAGGACCTCGCCACAACCGGCCAGATCGACCGCCGCGGGCTGCGGCTGCTGCGGCGCAGCGTCGATGAAGCCCGCACCGCCGGCATGCTCGGGCAACAGCTGGCGCGCCTGGCCTCGGGCCGGCTGCGGCTGAACCGCGAACGCCAGCATCTTGCGCAGATGCTGCGCAGCGTGCTGGCCCAGCGCAGCCGCGAGACGCAGGCGCGCGGGGTGCAAGTGCGCCAGTCGCTCAAGCCGGTCGAAATCTGGGCCGACGGTGCCTTGCTGTTCGCGTTGCTCAACGCGCTGATGGACTGGGCCCTGGCCAACACACATTCCTCGGTGGACCTGCGCCTGGACCTGACGCCCTGGCCGGTCAAGGCGCGGCTGAGCTGCCGCTTCGCGCACCGTCCACTGGATCTGCTGGGCAACGAACCCGAAGCCCGCGATGCGTCGCCCGGCCTCGACTCGTTGGCCTGGCGGCTGCTCGAACAGACGGCCATCACCCTGGGTGTGCTGCCGCTGCGAGAGCAGGACTCGGGCATCACGCTGTTGACCCTGGAGTTCAACCAGCTCGCACCGGACGACGCGCCCGCGCCGGACCACACCCAGGCGCGGCTGGAGGCCGAGGCGCAGCGCATGGGCGGCAATTCGCGGCCCTTGGCCGGTTGCCAGCTGCTGATCTTGTCCGCCAACCGCGAGCTGCGCAGCGAGGCCCAGGCCGCGGTACGGCACATGGGCATGCTGGTCGACGTCGTCGCGAGCGTGGCGGAGGCCGAGCAGTTCTGCCGCGAAGGCCTGCCGCACGCGATGCTGTTCGACGCCGCGCAGATGAGCGACCCCCTGCTGCACCTCATTGCCGAGGTCATGCGCGACGCACCGGACGTCTGCTTCGTCGAAATGTTCGACGGCGAGCACCGCACCCAGCTGTCCACGGCCACCAATGATGGCGTGGCCCGCATCTCACGCCGGCACCTACCCGACGCCCTGCCCTCGTTGCTGATGTTCGAGCTGTCGAAGAGAAGCTGAGAGTTTCCTAGAATCGCGGCCATGCCCAGCCGCCGTGCCCTTGTCAGCCTTGCCCTCGCCATCGGCGCCACCATGCTCGGCGGCTGCGCCCGCGAGCGGGCTCCGGCGGTGGACTATGTGCTGCTGAACGGCCAGAAGGCGAGTTCGCGGGACTGGCAGGGCAAGGTCATGCTGGTGAACTTCTGGGCCACCAGCTGCACGACCTGCGTGGCCGAGATGCCCCAGATCATCGCGACCCATGAGCGCTTCAAGGCGCGCGGCTTCGACACCGTGGCCGTCGCGATGAGCTACGACCCGCCGGCCTTCGTCGCGAAGTTCGCTGAGACCCGCCGCCTGCCTTTCGGCGTGGCCATCGACAACACCGGCGCCGTCGCTGGCGCCTTCGGGCAGGTCCAGATGACGCCCACCACCTTCCTGGTCAACAAGCGCGGCGAGATCGTCAAGCGCTTTGTCGGCCAGCCCGACTTCGCCGCGCTGCACGGCCTGATCGAACAGTTGCTGGCCGAGGCCTGACCGCCGGCCGGGCCGGCTTCAGGCGGCAGGCGCGGCGTTCAGCGCAGCGTGTGCCTGCTGGTCGGCGTGGTAGCTGGAGCGCACCATCGCGCCCACCGCGGCGTGCGTGAAGCCCAATTCATAGGCTTCCCTCTCGAACTGCTTGAACTGGTCAGGCGTCACGTAGCGGCGCACCGGCAAGTGGTGGCCCGAGGGCGCCAGGTACTGGCCGATGGTGATCATGTCGATGTCGTGCGCGCGCATGTCGCGCATCACCTGGCGGATCTCGTCGTCCGTCTCGCCCAGGCCGACCATGATGCCGCTCTTGGTCGGCACGCCCGGCACTTCCTCCTTGAAGCGCTTGAGCAGGTTCAGGCTGAAGGCATAGTCCGAGCCCGGGCGTGCTTCCTTGTACAGGCGCGGCGCGGTTTCGAGGTTGTGGTTCATCACGTCCGGCGGCGCGGCCTTCAGGATGTTCAGCGCGCGGTCGGCACGGCCGC
>RXJV01000166.1 GCA_003963075.1 Burkholderiales bacterium | reverse complement strand
GGGCCGTGGCTACAGCTTCGAGGCGTTGCGCGCGAAGATCCTCTTCACCGAGGGCGCCCACAAAAAGTCGCTGGCCAAGCCGAAGTTCGAGCGCCGACGCCCGACTGAGACGCTGACCACAGGCTACGAGCTTCCTCCCGGCCATCTTGCTAGGTCCTTCGCCATCCCGATGAACACCAGGTGGCGAACCGAAGAACCACAGCAAGAGTACGAGCAGTCGAAGAACTTCGGAGCCGACATAACCACACTGATCGCGCTGCTTGAGTCAGGCCGGCTCTGACGCCTCAAACACAGCCAAATCCGGATACCCAGAATTTGTAGCTCCCCCGAGCGGACAGCCTCTTCCGCTCGGTCTAGACAGTCAATGAACACCTGGATAGAGGGCTCCGCCTGATCTGCCTGTGTTCGCCAAGCAGCCAACGCCTTTTCGAACGAGACCGGCTCGAGGAACTGGTCAGGGTCGAACCCACACCGCAAGGACACCAGCTCCCGAAGGTCGGCAACCTCGGTTCTTCGGAATATTTCGACTGTCCGACCGTCCACGCGCCATGGCATGGGGGCATCACCTGGAACCATCCAATCCGGGATCAGGGAGCTCGCCTTGGCCCGGTTCGAACGGGATCGAACTTGGAAGTCCCGAGGTTTGACCGCGGACTGAAGCGCCTCCGCTTCTAACTGGTTCGTTGCCATACGCACCGTGCTCCTGAGGCCGGTTGCCACGAGCAACGGCAACGTTGCGGCAACAACCGCGCGCCAATCGGCGGACCGCGAACGCCTGAAGCGAACGCTCACACTCCGTCCTGCGCTTGTTCTTCAAGTGGTAGGCCGTATTGGACTTGAACCAATGACCAAAGGATTATGAGTCCTCTGCTCTGACCAACTGAGCTAACGGCCCCCGGGAGGAAGGCGCGGATTCTAGTCAGCGCCGGGGTGCTGCGGTCAGCGCTGGCTCAGCGCCTGGCCGACCATGCGGCTGGTGATGTCGACGATCTGGATCATGCGGTCGTAGGCCATGCGCGTGGGGCCGATGACGCCCAGGGTGCCGACGATCTGGCCGTCGACCTCGTAGGGCGCGCTGACGATCGACAGCTCCTCGTAGGGCACGACCTGGCTCTCGCCGCCGATGTAGATGCGCACGCCCTCGGCGCGGCTGGAGGTGTCGAGCAGGCGCATCAGCTGGGTCTTCTGCTCGAAGAGGTCGAACAGGCGGCGCAGGCTGCCCATGTCGTGGCTGAAGTCCTGCACGGTCAGCAGATTGCGTTCGCCGGACACGATGACCTGTTCGTCCTGCTGGGCCATGGCTTCGGTGCCCACCTGCACGGCCACGCTCATCAGGCCGGCGATCTCGTCGCGTAGCGCGTCGACCTCATGCCGCAGGCGCTCGCGCACCGCCTCCAGCGTGAGGCCGGCATAGCCGGCGTTGAGCCGGTTGCTGGCCTCGGCGAGTTCGGCCTGGCTGAGGTCTTGCGCGGTGAAGATGACGCGGTTCTGCACGTCGCCGTCCGGCGAGACGAGGATGACGAGCACCCGGCGCTCGCCCAGGCGCAGAAATTCGATGTGGTGGAAGACGCTGGGCTTCTTGGGCGCGGTGACAACGCCGACGAAGCTCGACAGGTTGGACAGCAACTGCGCGGCGCTGGCGATGACGCGCTGGGGCTGGTCGGGCTGCAGTTGGGCGGTCTCGACGTCGATCAGGCCCGGCTGAGCGGTCAGCATGGTGTCGACGAACAGGCGGTAGCCGCGCGGCGTGGGAATGCGGCCGGCACTGGTGTGGGGGCTGGCGATCAGGCCGAGCTCTTCCAGGTCGGCCATCACGTTGCGGATGGTGGCCGGGCTGAGCTCCAGGCCGGAGGCCTTGGACAGGGTGCGCGAACCCACGGGTTGGCCGTCGGCGATATACCGTTCAACCAGGGTTTTGAGCAGGGATTTGGATCGCTCGTCGAGCATGGCCGCCATTCTAGAAAACGCCCGTGAACCGCCATGACGGGCAAAACCCCTGTGGTGTAATTTGCCGCATGGCCGAGCGCTTCAGACATGTCGCCATCGTAGGCAAGCATCAGGCGCCTGGCATCGGGCCGGTGCTGGAAGAGATTGCCGAATTTTTGTGCAGCCAGGGCCTGGATGTTGCGCTGGAGACGGACACCGCGCTCAACACCGGCCTCACCGACTATGAAGCGCTGCCCGCCGACGAGCTGGGCCGCCAGTGCGACCTGGCGGTGGTGATCGGCGGCGATGGCACCATGCTCGGCTTTGCCCGCGAAATGGCGCGTTACGGCATCCCGCTGCTGGGCATCAACCAGGGCCGGCTGGGCTTCATCACCGACATCCCCACCGAGCGCTGGCGCGAATCGCTGGCCCCCGTCTTGGCTGGCGACTACGAGGTGGAATCGCGGGCGATGCTGGAAGGCGCCGTGCTGCGCGACGGCGAGTCCATCTTCTCGGGGCTGGCGCTCAACGACGTGGTCGTCAGCCGCGGCTCCACGGCCGGCATGGTGGAGCTCAAGATTGAGGTGGGCGAGCAGTTCGTCGCCAATATGCGGGCCGACGGCCTGATCGTCGCCTCGCCCACCGGCTCCACCGCCTATGCGCTGTCGGCCGGCGGGCCCATCCTGCATCCCAGCATCGCCGGCTGGCTGCTGGTGCCGATTGCGCCTCACACCCTGTCCAACCGGCCCATCGTGCTGCCCGACCAGGGCGAGGTGCGCATGGAGATCGTCGCCGGCCGCGACGCGTCGGTGAACTTCGACATGCAGAGCCTCGCCAGCCTGCTGCACGGCGACACCATCACCGTGCGGCGCAGCCAGCACCAGGTGCGCTTCCTGCACCCCAAAGGCTGGAGCTATTACGCGACGCTGCGACGCAAACTGCGTTGGTACCTCTGAACTGTTCCAGACCATGCTGCGGCACCTCAGCCTCAAGGATTTCGTCATCGTCCCGGTTCTCGAACTCGAGTTCGAGGCCGGCTTCGCCGTGCTGACCGGGGAGACCGGCGCCGGCAAGTCCATCCTCATCGACGCACTGCAGCTGGCCCTGGGCGGGCGCGGCGACGCCGGCGTGGTGCGCGAGGGCGCGGCCCGGGCGGAGATCTGCGCCGAGTTCGACACGCCCGAGCATCTGCGCGCCTGGCTGGACGAGGCCGGCTTTGACGTGGACGACACGCTGCTGCTGCGCCGCGTGATCGACGCCGCAGGCAAGAGCCGTGCGTGGATCAACGGCGGCGCCGCCACCGCAACCCAGCTGCGCGAGCTGGCCGACCACCTGCTCGACATCCACGGCCAGCATGCCTGGCAGGGCCTGACCCGCCCGGCCGCCGTGCGCGAGCTGCTGGACGCCTTCGCCGGCCTGGACAGCGCCCCGCTGGCCCGCGCCCATGCGGCCTGGAAGCAGGCCGCCGACGCACTGCACAAGGCCCAGGGCCAGCAGGCCGAGGCCCAGCGCGAGCGCGAGCGCCTGGCCTGGCAGATCGGCGAGCTCGACGGCCTCGCGCCGGCCGAGGGCGAGTGGGAGACGCTGAACGCCGAGCATGAGCGGCTGTCGCATGGCCAGTCCCTGCTCGACGCGGCCCGCTCGGCCCTCGACGCGCTGGACGAGGCCGAGCCCAGCGCCCAGTCGCTAACCGCCGGCGCGCTCGACCAGCTCGAACGCGTGCTTGGCCACGACGCGCGCCTGCTGCCCGCGGTGCAGGCGCTGCGCGACGCCCAGGCCCAGCTCCAGGACGCCAGCCACACGCTGGCCGCCTACCTGCACAAGGCCGACCTCGACCCCGAGCGCCTGGCCGAGCTGGATGAGCGCGTCTCGGCCTGGCTGACACTGGCCCGGCGCTACCGGCGCCAGCCGCAGGATCTGCCAGCCCTGCTGGCGCAGTGGCGCGCCGAGCTGGCCGCCCTCGACGCCGCCAACGACCCGGCCCAGCTCGAAGCGGCGCTGGCCGCGGCACGCCAGGCCTATGACGCCCAGGCCCAGGCCGCCACCCGGCTGCGCCGCGAAGCCGCACCGCGTCTGGCCGCCGCCGTCACGGCGGCGATGCAGCAGCTCGGCATGGCCGGTGGCCGCTTCGACATCGCGCTGCAAGCCACCGACGGGCCGCAGAGCTATGGCGCCGAAGCGGCGGAGTTCCTGGTCGCCGGCCACGCCGGCAGCACGCCCCGGCCGCTGGCCAAGGTGGCCTCGGGCGGCGAGCTGTCGCGCATCGCGCTGGCGATCGCGGTGACAAGCAGCCAGGCGGCGGCTAGCCCGTCGCCCGGCACGTTGATCTTCGACGAGATCGACGTCGGCATTGGCGGCGCCGTGGCCGAGACGGTGGGGCGGCTGATGAAGCAGCTCGGCCGCGAACGCCAGGTGCTGGCCGTGACCCACCTGCCCCAGGTGGCTGCCTGCGCCGACCGTCACCTCGTCGTCGCCAAGACCATGCAGGATGGCGCCACGTCCAGCAGCGTCGCGCCGGTATCCGGCGAGGCGCGCGTGGCCGAGATTGCGCGCATGCTGGGCGGCGAACGGCTGTCCTCCACCAGCCTCGCGCACGCCGAGGAAATGCTGGCCGCCTCCCGCACGGCCCCCCCAACGAAGAAGGCCAGGTCGTGAGCATCGAAGAGGAAGTGCAGGGCAATGTCGTGCTGCTGACCGGCATGTCGGGCGGCGGCAAGTCGGTCGCCATGCATGCGCTGGAGGACGCGGGCTATTTCTGCGTCGACAACCTGCCGGTCGAACTGCTGCTGGACTTTCTCCAGCTGGAGCAGCAGCGCGGCGAACGCCGTGTCGCGATCGCGGTGGACGTGCGCAGCGCCGGCTCGCTGCCGCTGATGCTGCCGCTGCTCAAGCAGCTGCGCGCCAGCGGCGTGCCGGTGCGCTCCATCTTCCTGGACGCCAGCAACGAGGCGCTGATGCGCCGCTTCTCCGAGACCCGCCGCCCCCACCCGCTGCGCGTGGACCGCGACACCAGTTTCGGCGACCTGGACCCGGACGGCACGACCGAGGACAAGCACCGGCTGCTGCTCGACGCGATCCGGCTGGAGCGCGAGTTGCTGGGCGGGTTGAAGGCCGAGTCCACGGTCATCGACACCAGCCAGCTGCGCCCGGCCCAGCTGCGCGCCTGGCTGGCCGACCTGGTGGGCCCCAACGCCGGCAGCAAGCTGACCCTGGTGTTCGAGAGCTTCGCGTTCAAGCACGGCGTGCCGAGCGACGCGGACTTCGTCTTCGACGTGCGCGTGCTGCCCAACCCCTACTACGACCGCGAGCTGCGGCCGCTGACCGGCCGCGACGCACCGGTGGCCGGCTATCTGGCAGCCCAGCCCGAGGTCGGCATGATGCTGGGCCAGATCGGCGGCTTCCTGTCGCGCTGGCTGCCTCATTTCGCGGCCGACCAGCGCAGCTACCTCACCGTCGCCATCGGCTGCACCGGCGGCCAGCACCGTTCGGTCTATCTGGTCGAGATGCTGGCCCGCCAGTTCAGCCACCACGGCCATGTGCTCAAGCGCCACCGGGAGCTGGACGCCAAATAGAACGACTGTTCTAGACAACATGTTCTAGAACATCTATGCTGCGCGGCATGAACCGCAAAGCCGCCATCCCGGCACGCCCCACCCCCGCCGAGCTGGACCTGCTCCAGGTGCTCTGGCGCCTGGGCCCCGCCGATGCCAAGACCGTGCACGAGGCCCTGCTGCCCAACCGCCCCGAGGCCAGCTATGCCACGGTGCTGCGCCAGCTCCAGGTCATGCATGCCAAGGGCATGCTCGACCGTGACGAGAGCCAGCGCCCGCAGCTGTACGCACCGGCACATGCCCAGGACAAGCTGCAGCAGTCCCTCGTCAGGGACTTCATCGCCAAGGCCTTCGCGGGCTCGGGCAAGGCCCTGGTACTGGCGGCCCTGAAGAACCATGTCAGCGCCAAGGAGCGCGCAGAGATCCGCCAGCTGCTGGCGAAGCACGGAGAGCAGCCTTGAGCCTCGACATCGCCATGAACGCCTGGGGCTGGGCCCTGTTGAATTTCGTCTGGCAGGGCGCCGTCGTCGGCGCCGTGGCCCTGCTGCTGCTGACGTTGCTGCGCGGCGCACCGGCGCGCTGGCGCTATGCGGTCTGCGCGCTCAGCCTGTTGTTCTGCGCGGGGCTGCCGCTGGCGCAGTGGCTGGATCTGGCGTCGCCCGGCGAAGGCGAGTTCAGCGCCGAGCTGCAGCCCCTGGCCGAGCAGATGCCAGCCCTGGTCACTGCCTGGGCACTGGGCACGGCGCTGATGCTGGGGCGCATCGGCCTGGGCCTGGCCTGGGTGGCGCGCGCGCGCCGGCGCAGCACACCGGCATCGGCCGAGTGGCAGGCGCGGCTGGACGCCCTGGCGCGCCGCCTGGGCCTGCGCCGCGCGGTGAGCCTGCGCCTGCTGCCCGAGCTGGGCGGCCCGATCGCGCTGGGCCTGCTCAGGCCCTGCGTGCTGCTGCCGGCCGCGCTGCTGAGCCGGCTGCCGGCCGATCTGCTCGAAGCCCTGCTCGCCCACGAGCTGGCCCATGTGCGGCGCTGGGACTACCTCGCCAACCTGCTGCAGAGCGCGGTCGAGGCCCTGCTGTTTTTCCACCCGGTGGTGTGGTGGCTGTCGGCCCGCATGCGTGCCGAACGCGAGCTGGTGGCCGACGAGATCTCGGCCGACCTGCTGGGCGACTCGCGCTGCCTCGCGCTGGCTCTGCATGCCCTCAGCGATTTGCAGGCCCGGCCGCAGCCGCAGGTCGCTCTGGCCGCGCGCGGCGGCGAGCTGCTGCAGCGCATGGAACGCCTGCTCACGCCGCGCCCCCAGGCCACCGGCTGGAAGCTGGCCCTGCCGGCCCTGCTGATTGCGGCGACCAGCTTCGTCGTGCAGGCCGGCAGCCGCGCGGCACCAGACACCCCCGCAGCCGCCGGCCAGGCCCCGACCGCCGCCACGGCGCAAGCCGCCACGCCGCCAGCCGCGGCACCGGCCCAGCCGCTGCGCCTGCCGGTCAATGCCAAACATGTGGTCGTCGTCGACGACAGCACGGGCAAGGTGCTGATGTCCCGCGACGCGGACACCGTGGTGCCCATCGCCTCGCTGACCAAGCTGCTGACCGCCATGGTGGTGCTGGACGCCAAGCTCGACCCGAACGAGAAGCTGCGCATCACGGCCGATGATGTCGACGCCTTGAAGCACAGCCGCTCGCGGGTGCGCGTGGGCACGCAGATGAGCCGGCAGGCGGCGCTGGAGATGGCGCTGATGGAATCGGAGAACCGCGCCGCCTTCGCGCTGGCCCGCACCTTCCCGGGCGGCGAGGCCGGCTTCGGCAAGGCCATGGCCGCCAAGATCCGCGCGCTGGGCCTGAGCCGCACCTCCATCACCGACCCGACCGGCCTGTCGCCGGCCAACACCTCGACCGCCACCGAGATGGCCGCCATCACGGCCGCCGCGGCACGCTATGGCGAGATCGAGCGCATCACCAGTGTCAAGAAGGCCACCGTGCCGGTCGACGGCCGCACGCGCGAGCTGCACAACACCAACCGGCTGGTGGGCGCCAAGGGCTGGAACATCCGGGTCTCCAAGACCGGCTACACCGAAGAAGCTGGCCGCTGCCTGGCGATGCGCATGATGAACGGCAAGCGGCCGGTCACCGTCGTGCTGCTGGATGCCGATGGCTCCGCCCAGCGCCTGCGCGACGCCGCGCTGATCCGCAACAGCCTGGCGCGCACGCCGACCTGAACCCGGGCCTGCCATCGCTGGTTTGAATATGCCCTCACCGATGCATCGCAGGCTCCATCGAACGTCCGCCACGTTCCTCGGCCTGTTCCTCGGCCTGTTCCTCGGCCTGGATGCCACGGCGGCCCTGGCCATCGACGAGGCCGGCATCCGCGCCGCGGTGGACAAAACCATCGGCCCGCTGATGTCGCAGCATGACATTCCCGGCATGGCGGTCGCCATCACGGTGGACGGGCGCGCCTACGTCTTCAACTACGGCTTCATGTCCCGGCGGGGTCAAGAGCCGGTTACCGACCACACGCTTTTCGAGGTGGGCTCGGTGACCAAGGTTCTGACCGCCACGCTGGCCGCCTACGCGGCCAGTCTGGGCAAGCTGTCGCTGGACGCCCACCCGAGCCGCTACCTGCCGGCCCTGAAGGGCGCAGCAATCGACAAGGCCACGGCGCTGCAGCTGGCAAGCTACACGGCGGGCGACCTGCCGCTGCAGTTCCCCGACTCGTTGGAAGGCGACGACGCTGCGGCGCTGAACTACTTTCGCCACTGGCAACCCACGGCAGCACCGGGTGTAGTGCGCAGCTATTCCAACCCCAGCCTCGCCCTGCTGGGCTGGGTCACCGCGAGGGCGCTTGGCCAGGACTATTCGGCCGCGATGC
>RXJV01000038.1 GCA_003963075.1 Burkholderiales bacterium | reverse complement strand
GCTTTGCGCTGTTCAGCTGGGGCAGCAGCGACGGCAGCTTCAGCAGCATCGACTTCAGCGGCCTGCAGCTGGCCGCCGGCACCCGGCTGGACACCGCGCGGCTGTATCTGGACGGCACGGTCTCGGTGCAGGCGGTGCCGGAGCCCGGCACCTGGGCCCTGATGCTGGCCGGCGCCGGCCTGGTGGCGCTGCGCCGCCCGCGGCGCGACTGAGCCGCAACCGTTCACACCCTGCACCCCACACCCGCCGCCGCGGGGCGAGGCCCTCGGCCCGCCCCGGCGCCGGCCGGGTGTTTCATGAAGGAGTTCAAGATGAAGTTGAAACTGGCCTGCGGGCCTTTGCTGGCGATCTGCGCTGTGGCTGCAAGCCCCGCCCAGGCAGCCTCGGTGGACCTGGCCGACCTGAAGGCATACACGTCGCAGGGCGGCTGGGTCGACGCGACGCGCGACCTGGCGGTGCTGGGCGGCAATGCCTGGCTGGAGGGCTCGCTCGGCGAGGTCAGGTCGTTCGAGTGGAAGTTCGACGCCAACGACTACCTGCCCCACGATGACTTCGCCTACCTGCTGCTGAACGGCCGCGAGATCACGCTGCTGGCATCGGTGGGCACGGTGGGCAATTTCGGCTCGTCCGGCTGGCAGACCTATGCCTTCCGCAACCCGTTCAGCGGCACGCTGCAGTTCGGCGTCCGCAACGGGATGGACGACGAAGGCCCCAGCCTGCTGAGCATCCGCAATGTCAGCGTCGTCCCCGAGCCCAGCAGTTATGCGCTGCTGATGGCGGGGCTGGTGCTGGTGGCCTGCCTGCGGCGGCGGCCACCGCGGGCTTGACCACCGCCAGCGGCACCCTGGACGCGACCCCACCCCAGCATTTCCACACCACGCCCCGCTTCGATGGGGCTTCAACCCGAGAGACCATGGACACCAACCGTCTGACGGCGCCTGCGCCGCTTCGCCTGCCCGCGCCGCTGCGCTGGGCATTGCCTGCCCTGCTGAGCCTGGGCTGCCTGTTGGCCAGCGCCGAGAGCGCACCGCAATGGCAGCCACAAAGAACCCTGTACCCCATCGGTGGCGGTTACGAGGAGGCCCTGAAGGGGTTCTCGCGCGAGGTCATCAAGCAGGCCCGCGGCACTGCGGTGCGCATGCTGATGGTGCCGGCGGCCTTCGCCGATGACCCCGTGCTGCCGGAGGACCCGGCCATCCTGGCCGAGGATGTGGAGCTGCTGCGCCAGGCCTGCGAGGCCGTCGTCAACCGCACCCAGTTCCCGCAGGGCTGCGTGGTGGGCTCGGTGCCGCTGTATGTGGCCGCGGACGCCCATGCGCCCGAGGTGCTGCGCGGGCTGAACGATCAGCGCCTGGACGGCATCTTCTTCACCGGCGGTGACCAGGGCTATGCCATGAAGATCCTGGCCAACACCGAGTCCGAGGCGGCCATGAAGCTCGCGGCGAAGCGCGGCGTCGTGTTCGGCGGGACCAGCGCGGGCGGCGCGGTGCAGTCGCTGGCGATGAATGCCGGCTACACCGATGCCGGCGACTCCACGACCGGCCTGCAGAAGGGCGCCATCGACCTGTGGCTCGGGCATCCAGACCCGAACAAGCGCGGGCTGGTGTTCGGCTCGCGCAAGCTCGTGGTCGACGCCCATGTGTATTCGCGCGGCCGGCTCGGGCGCATGCTGAATGCCGGCGCGCAGACGGTGGACCGCCTGGGTCAGGGCGGGCTGCTGGGCCTGGGCATGGACTACGACACCGGCGTGTCCATCCACAACGACAGCTGGCTCGGCCCGGTGTCGGGCGTGTCATCGGGCATCGTGGTGGACTTCCGCAGCGCCGGCGCCCGGCATCGCTGGGTGGGCCCCAAGGAGGCCTTGTCGGCACGCCAGATCCTGACCCATGTGCTGCCGCCGAGTTCGGCGGTGGGCTTCGACCTGGAGGCGCGCATGCCGACGGTCTCGGGCCGGCGACTGCCGTGGACGGGCCGGGGCTGGGATGCGCCGCAGTGGTTCTCGCGCCAGTCGGCCAGCCTGATCCTGAGCGGTGACATCTCCGACGACCTGGGCGGGCCGGTGCTGGGCGAGTTCGTCCGCCAGGCCAATCGCCAGCCGCTGGGCACGCTGTGGGTGGTGGCGGCCGGCTATGGCACGCCGGCCGACGCGCAGACCGACCTGGGTCGCTACAGCCGCGCGCTGAGCCAGGCCGGCTGGCGTGGCCAGACGCGCACCCTGATCCAGGGGCAGAGCTTCATCGACCCGGCCCAGGCCCGCGACGCCAGCGGCGTGCTGCTGCTCGGCGGCAGCCAAGCCCTGCTGAAGTCCGCGCTGACGGATGTCAGGTTCCGCGACTTCGTCCGCCACGCGGGCCGATCGGCGCGGGTCGTGATGACGGAGCGCGCGATGACCGCGGCGGCCGGCGAAGCCTTCAACGCCATCGACGAGCCGGCCTCGGAGGACGACGCCATCGCGGCGTTCAAGGCGAACAACGCCGTCCTCAGGCCCGGCCTCGGCCTGGTTCAGGGCGCCGCCTTCGAGCCGCGGCTGCAAGCCGACAAGCGCTGGGGGCGGCTGTACGGCATTGGCGCCCGGGCCCGGCAGCTGGCGGTGGTTGGCATCAGCGAGGCCAGCGCCATCGTCATGCATGCCGGGCTGGCCCAGGTGCTCGGCCAGAACCCCGTGGTGACCCTGGACGCCCGCAGCGCCAGCTTCCTGACCGGCGACAACGGCGCGCTCGGCGCCTTCAATGTGCTGCTGGATGTCTACGAGCCCGGCGAGCGCATCGGCCGCTGAGCCGCCGCTGCTGCTGCCGCTGCGGCCTGCTGCTCATCTGCGGCGATGCGCGCGCTGCCATCCACCCAGCCCCGCGTGCCTAGCGGCCGGCGTGGCGCGAGGGCCGTGGGCTGCTCCGCCGCTCACGCCACGGTCACTGGCTCGGCCAGCTTGCGCGGCTTGCGTCGCACGCAAGCCGCCTTCGGTCAGCCGCCGCGGCGCCTGCCCAGTGAGATGGCATAGGCCGGTGCGCGTGCCGCAAAGATTTCGTCCGGCGGTGCCGCGATGCCATCCGCCAGCGCGGCCGGGTTGAAGATGCCGGCGTCACAGCTGTCCTCGGGCGCCAAGCTGGTGATGCTGATCGTGCCCAGTCGAATGGTCTCGCGGTGGTCTTCATTGACCCAGCGTTGGGTGGTGTCCAGCACTTGATCGTCGGGCTGACCCAGGATGGCCAGCACATCAAACCGCACGGGACCACCTGCCAGCCGCTGCTCGAGGTCGCCCTTCAAAAAATCGGCCGGCCTGGCCTTGGCCTCGTCCTCGCTCAGCGTCACTTCGGCGATGTGCGGCACGACCTTGAACTTGATATGGCGCGTCTGGCCCTTGGCGTCGGTGGCCGGGAAGGCATGGACGCCCCAGTAGATGGTGCCGGCCCAACTGCCCGGCAGCGGCTTGGCGCCGACAAGGTGGGCTTGGTTGAGCGCCTCTGGGTTGGCAGCGCCGAAAGCCTTGAACTTTTCGGGGTCCACCTTGCCATCCGGGCCAGCAGTGCGCGCTTTCAGCGACGCCAGCATCTGGGTCAAGTCACGGGCGAAGTGCACCGGCGCGTTTTCCGTCACGATGTCCGATTGATGGCCTGCCGGACCGACACGGAAAGAGAAGCCCTTCAGCGCGCCCTTGTTCGTGTCGGCCACATGCGGATTGCCGCTGCTGACGGCGAAGCGGCCCAGCACTTCCGATGGGCGGGTGAAGCTCTGCGACTTGGTCACAAGAGGCGCAAACGCTGACGGTGTGTAGGCGCCCTTGACGCATACGCCCTTGGCGAAGTTGGCGCGTGCATTGGGTGGGTTGCCGGCCATGGTCTTCAGCGCATCCACCAGATCGGCGGGGGTTGGTTTGGCTGCGGGGCCAACATCTTGCGATTGGGCAGTGGTAGTCATGGCAAGACCTCCAAAAAGAACGGTGACAGAAGCAACGCGAGCCAGGCGGGACGCGAATCGGGAGCGAGGGTTCATTACAAATCTCTTTCAACGACGGGAGACAAGAAACAGGTGCGAGCGGCGTTCAGAGACCAGATCTTCTGGACGCACTGGCAACGGCCGCGACAGCCGTCGCGGCCAACGCATCGCCTGCAAGGACGGCTGCAAGGAGGGCAGCGGCGGCAAACCTACCCAGCCTCGCCCCATCAACGGTCTGACCTCGGAACATTCGAACTTCTGAATCAGGCCGTTTATGCATGCGCCGACTATACCTCTTTAAAGCTTGATTCCCTGCCATATGTGATTGAAAGCACAGCCTATCAAAGGAATGCAGACGCCATCCCGACGCGATAACAATGCACGTTACGTGCATGTTCTTGGTCCATTCGACCACAACGGCGCATGTGCGCACACCATCTGTTGGCGCCGTTAGCGTTGGCGCCGTCCTTCGTTGGACCGGCCTTCCGCCTGCACAGCGGTGTGGGCCCAGCACCGGACCACCTGGCGGCCGCCCACCACCATCCGGACGCGCCAGCCAACATCGACCACTGCGGCCTTGACGTTGCGCACCGCTTGGCCGACACGCTCCCCACTGCAGACATGACGTCCGCTCATCCGCTCGACGCCGTCACTCGCTTCCGGGGTGCGCAGCCCGGCGACAGGCGCGCCGACGCGAGTGCCCAAGCCAATCTGGGGTGGTCCGGTGTTGCGCTGAAGGATTCCACGGCGCCGCTGCGGCGCCATGCGCAACGCCAAGGGTGCCGCATGTTCAGGGCACCGCCCTCAACTCAATGCCGACCCACACCGACCACGCACCGGACCGTCACGTGCGACGACAGTCAGCGCAATATCAGCGCGACGGACTCGCCAGCCTGAGTCACATCGACTCGGACGGCGCTCGCTTCCGTCTTGACACCGGCATCTTGACGGGTCGGACCTCGAACCCAAGCAATGAGGCGGCAACCGTTGGCGCTGAGATCGCCTCTTCCAAAGTCATGCCATCGAGTTCCGCCATGAAGGCGTCCAGGGCGCGAGCCAGGCGACGCTTCAGGTTGCAGGCTTCGAAGATCGCGCAGTGATGCGGGTTCACCGTGTCGTGGCACGCCACAAGGGTGAAGTCTTCCTCCGCCATCCGAACCAAACTGCCGATCGAAATCTCACCGGGCGGCCGAGCCAGGCGCGCGCCTCCGGTACGGCCCCGGACGGTCTCGATGAACCCGTTCTGAGCCAGTTCGTTGACGATCTTCATCAAATGGTTGCGCGAAATTGCATAGGCTTGCGCGATTCCGTCGATGGTGGCCAACGACCCGTCGCGGTGCTTGACCGCCAGGTACATCATCACTCGAAGGGTGTAGTCGGTGTAGACGGTCAGGCGCATCGCGGTGTCGCTGAATGACATATCAATGAATCTACTTTAGCGCGGTTGCACTTCCAGTTGCCAAGAAGAACACCCTTGCTATAACATGCGCGACGTTTACATGTTTAAGCCGTCCATGGCGTCTCCGATGAAGTCGCTTCCGCTGCTGGGTCAAGCACCAAGCCTCGAACCGCACGGGGTTCCGCTGTTGAGGCTGGGCTTCCGACCGTTCTACCTCCTCGCTGCACTTGCAGGAGCCCTGCTCATGCCGCTCTGGTGGGCTGTCTTCACGGGCCGGCTGGCGCCAGCGTCAGGGCTGGAGCCGGTCTCCTGGCATGCGCATGAAATGCTGTTTGGCATGGTCGCCGCGGTCGTCGTGGGTTTCCTGTTCACCGCGGGCAAGACATGGACGGGTCTGCCGACCCCAAGAGGAGGTCAACTCGCCTTCTTCGCCTTGCTATGGCTGGCGGCACGCATTGCAGCCATCGTGGCGCCTTACGACGTGTTTTTCACGCTCGATGTCGCGTTCCTGCCGCTCGTAGCCGCACTGTTTGCAGATCTTGTGGTGCGGGCACGGAACTTCCGAAACCTCGGTGTCGCGGCAGTGCTGGGGCTCCTCGGTGCCGCCAATCATTGGTTCCATCTGGGCGCCGGGCACGCGCTGCCCTTGGACCCGGCCCGGCCGCTCCATGCAGCCGTTGCGCTTTTCGTCGTGCTCGAGACCGTCATCGCGGGCCGGGTCATTCCCTTCTTCACACGGAACGTGACACCAGGGCTGCAGAACACCGTCTCGGCATCCCGCGAGCGGGTAGTCATGGTGGCCACCCTCAGCTCCTTGACAGCTTGGCTTCTTCAGCTCAACCCATTCCTGACCGCCACCCTGCTTGCAGTGGCGGCCGTGCTGCATGCATGGCGCCTCCACAGCTGGCGCCCCGCCGTCACGCTGGGCAGACCCATCCTCTGGTCGCTGCACCTGGCCTATGCGTGGCTGCCGGTCGGCTTCGCTTTGCTGGCGGTGCAGCAAGCTGTTGGAGGAAGTGCATCACCGGCGCTGCACGCGTTCACCGTCGGCGCCACCGGCGGCCTCGTTCTGGCCATGATGACCCGCACCGCACGTGGCCACACCGGCCGCCCCCTCATCGCGGGCCCCATGGAGACACTGGCCTACGCCCTGATCGCAATCGCCGCGGTTCTGCGTGTCGGCGTTCCGCTGCTGGTGCCGAGCCTGTACGCCTGCGGCATTGGTCTGGCAGGCGCCTGCTTTGCACTGGCCTGCTGCGTCTATTTGGTGGCTTACACGCCGATGCTTTGCATGCCCCGCGTCGACGGACAAGACGGTTGAGGCCGAGCCATGAGCCTTCGCAGCGATAGCGACTTCCTGCCCCGGATTGCACTGGGGAACCTGATCGGCATTTCGGCCATCGCTCAACCCGCCCAGGCGCGGATGCGATTCGCCAGCACCACAGCGCTTGTTCCGCGTGGCGCCACCAAACCACTCTGCACCCTGGGCGTACCGGGCCACCTCAAACCTCGGACTTCGCTCACGCGAGCCCATTCGGGAGATCACCCATGAGCACGATTGCCATCCTGATGTCGGCATTCATCCTGTCGGTCGTCGCGCTGCTGGTCTTCATATGGTCACAGCGCAGCGGGATGTTGACGAAGAACAGCAAGGCGGCCGAAGTCATCTTTGCCCCCGGTGAAATCGGCAGCGGCGAGGACCCGGCCGCGGGGACGGTGCCACCGATCCGAAACGAGGAGCTGGTGCTTCGAGCACGAGCGGACGCCTCGACTGCACCTCTGGTGTTCTTCTTCCTTTGCTGCGCCTTCGCGTGGTTGCTCGTCGCATCCGCCGCCGGACTCACGGCCTCCATCAAGCTGCATGAGCCCGACTGGCTCACGGCACAGCCTTGGTTGACCTTTGGACGGATTCGGACGATTCACCTCAATGCCGTGGCCTATGGATGGGCCCCCATGGCGGGGCTTGGCATCGCACTGTTCGTCATTCCTCGGCTGCTCAAGACCGAGCTCGTCGGCGCCCCTTTCGCCTTCCTGGGTGCAGCGCTTTGGAACGCTGCGCTGATCGCCGGCTTGGGCGCGATCGCTGTCGGTCTGAGCGACGGCATGGAATGGCTGGAAATACCTTGGCAAGTTGACATCCTGTTCGTGATCGGCGGCGCGTTGATCGGCATTCCTCTGGTGCTCACCTTGCTGAACCGCAGGGTTGACCACCTTTATGTGTCGGTCTGGTACATGGGATGCGCGCTGTTCTGGTTCCCCGTGCTTTTCCTCGTGGGCAACCTGCCTGACCTGCACAAGGGCGTACAGCAAGCCGCAACGAACTGGTGGTTTGGCCACAACGTACTGGGTCTCTTCTACACACCCCTCGCGCTGGCTTCCGTCTACTACTTCTTGCCCAAGGTCATCGGTCGCCCGGTCCAGAGCTACAACCTCTCCCTGCTGGGGTTCTGGGGCCTCGCGTTCTTCTATGGCCAAGTGGGCGGGCACCACCTTGTCGGTGGGCCGGTCCCGGGTTGGCTGATCACGCTGTCCATCGTGCAGAGCATGATGATGATCATCCCGGTGCTGTCGTTCACAGTGAACCAGCAGCAGACCCTCAAAGGCCATCTATCGGCCCTGAAAAGCTCACCCACTCTAAGGTTCATCGGCTTCGGCGGACTGATGTACACCGCCAGCTCGATTCAAGGCAGCTTCGAAGCCCTGCGCAGCGTGAACGTGGTGACCCATTTCACCCACTTCACGGTGGCCCACGCCCACCTGGGCTTGTACGGCTTTGTCACGATGGTCTTCTTCGGCGCGATCTACTTCGTCGTGCCGCGGGTCTCCGGGAGGGAGTGGCCTTACCAAGGCCTCATCGTTGCGCACTTCTGGCTCGCGGCGGCCGGGATCACCATCTACTTCGTGTCGCTGACGATCGGTGGATGGCTGCAGGGTGAAGCCATGCTCGATGAGACCCGGCCCTTCATCGACTCCGTGACGCTGACCCTCCCCTACCTGAAGGCGAGAACGCTCGGAGGCGGTTTGATGGCAGCCGGCCACATCGTGTTCATCGTCCACTTCGCGATGCTGTTGCTCGGGCGCTCGGTGGGGCGCAACCAGCCGACGTTGCTGAAGACGCTCTGAAGGACCTGCAATGCATAGCGAAACCAAACTGCTTGCCGGCGGCATGACGATGCTCAGTATCGCCACCAGCGCGCTGGTCGTGATTCCCTACATCACGGTGAGAGACATCAAGGCACCCGAATCACTCAAGCCCTACACCAGCGCCGAGCTTCGCGGCCGACAGCAATACATTGCGAACGGCTGCATCTACTGCCACTCCCAGCAGCCGCGAGCGAAGAGCTTCGCGCCCGACACGCAGCGGGGGTGGGGGCGCGCCAGCGTCGCTGCTGACTATGCCTACGACTCACCGCACCTGCTCGGCACCATGCGAACGGGGCCCGACCTGTTCAATATCGGCGCCCGCCAGCCGAGCGACCAGTGGCATCTGGGGCACCTCTACCAGCCACGAGCCTATGTGTCGGCCAGCATCATGCCCAGCTATCCGTTCCTGTTCGAGACCAAGCCCCAGCTCGAGAGTGGCGACATCGAGGTGAAGCTTCCTCCGGGCTATGCGCCGCCCGGACAACTTGTGGTGGCGAAGCAGGAGGCTCTGGACCTCGTGGCCTACCTGAAGGCGCTGAACCACACCTACCCGATCCTGGAGTCGGCCGCCGCGCCCGCGTCTGCTGTGGCCCGTTGAAGCAGGAGTTCCATCGTGAGTGAACAAGAGATGCGTCCACAAGCCTCGCCTCAGCAGCAGCGCGAGAACCCGGACCCGCATGAAAAGACGAACCCGATTCCATGGCCGCTGATTTCAGTTGTCGGGCTGATGTTTGCGTTTGGCGTCGTCTACATCAGCCAGGCAGACATCGAGAGCCCGGCATCCTGGGGTGATGGGCGCCAGGCAGCGGAGCTGTCAGGCACCAAGAAGAACGCTGCTGGCAAAGTGGATGGTGCGGCCATCTATGCGTCCCTGTGCGTCGCCTGTCACCAGACGAGCGGCCAGGGCCTTCCCGGCGTGTTCCCGCCGCTCGCTGGCAGCGAGTGGGTGCTGGGCAAGGCTGGCACAGCGTCCGCCATCCTGTTGCACGGCATCAGCGGATCCGTCACCGTCAAAGCAAGCACCTACAACGGCAACATGCCAGCGTTTGGCCAACAGCTGACCGATGAGCAGATCGCCGGCGTCTTGACCTATATCCGTTCCCAATGGGGCAACACGGCAGCTGCCGTAGATGCTGTCACGGTCGCTCAAGCCCGTGAGGCACACAAAGACCGGACGGGCCCGTTCGGCGGCGACAAGGAGCTTCCGCCGCACGATTGAACCGCTTGCACTTGCCGGCTCTCCCTAGACGCAATATCATGCATCGCACATACCTTATTTAAACCGTTTGGAATGCCGAGCTGTGGACAAGTGGAACCTTGAGACGGATGTCGGTGGCCCGGGCGAGGCCCTCGTGGGCGTGGTGCTCGCCCTGGCCTTGTTGAGCGTTGCTGCCCTGGCGTGGCTGGGTTGACACATGGCGCGCGCAGAAAATCCGGCCATGGCGGGGGTAACGCGCGAAGACCTCCGCAAGGTCGTCGACTCCTTCTATGCAGAAGTGCGTCAGGACGAACGGCTGGGCCCCGTCTTTGCCAGCGCCGTTGGCGATGGGTGGGGGCCTCACCTCGAGCGCATGACCGAGTTCTGGAGCACTGTTGCCCTTGGAACGCGCACCTTCAAGGGCAACGTTTACCAAAAGCATGTCGAGCTGTCCGAGCAGCATGACGTTGTGCCCGAACACTTCCTGCGATGGATCACGCTCTGGCACAAGCACACCGCGGCCCTGCTGCCAGCACCCGCGGCCGAGGAGCTGCAGGCAACGGCTGCCGGGATTGGTCGCAACCTGTTCTACGGCTTCTTCCAGCAGTTCGCGCACTTCGTCATGCAAGACGGTGTCGCCGTGGACTACGTCAGCGTCTGAGCCGACATGGGACCTGCCACGTCAGCGCAAATACGCACCCTCGTTTGCTGCCTACTCGTGCTGGCTGCATTCTTTGCCGTTGTCTACAAGCTGACCTCAAACTTCGAATACTGGACCTTCGAAGCGCTGAGGCGCCAATCAGCTCAACATGGCGAGCTCCAGATGAGCGCTATCCAGCTTCGGGATCAGGACGCGCGGCAATTCCCCTTGCTTGAGAGTTCACCGCCCGAGGGGCAAATCTATCTGGTGGACTTCTTCTATGCGAGCTGCCCGTCGGTCTGCCAGAGCCTCGGTTCAGAGTACTTCCAGATTCAGGAGCAGCTCAAGGCAAGCGGTAGAGGAAACATCCGGCTGATTTCAATCTCGATTGACCCCAGCCACGACGACCCACTGGGGCTGAAGAACTACGCAGGCCGGCATCGCGCTGATGCACAGGTCTGGAAAGTGGCCGCGCCGGTCAGCCCGGAACAGGGTCGGGCGCTGATGCGCCGCCTGGGCGTCGTCGCTGTTCCTGACGGTCTGGGGGGCTATGTTCACAACGGCGCTATCCATGTGGTCGACCGCCACGGCCAGGTCCGGCAGGTGCTTGACTTTGCGGACTGGCAGACCGCCCTGAGAACTGCAGTCACCCTGGCAGACGGAGAGCAGCGTTGACGCAGCTCCACAGCCGTTTTGCAGCGGTGTTGACCATGCTGGCTGTGACGGCCACCCCGCTCAAGTCGATTCTGGAAGGCCATATGAGCCTTCACATGCTGGTTCAGTTCCCGGCCCTCGTCGCTGCGGGGTGGATGGCCGTTCCATCCCCATGCGCAGGCCGGCTGCTCAGCGCGGTGGATGCACATGGTCTGCTGTGCGGAACGGTGACCTCCTGCGTCCTTGCGGTGTGGATGATTCCAGCAGCCCTGGACCTCTCGTTGCTGAACCCGGTCGTCGCCGCCATCAAATACGCCAGCTGGATGACCGTGGGCGGCATGCTGAGCAGTAGCAGGATTCGCTTCGAGCCCGTGATCGCCGCGTTTTTCCTCTTCAATGCGGCCTGGATGATGCTAACGGCCGGCGTGATCTACGGCGACAACATGCTCCAGCTCTGCGTCAATTACCTGGTCGACGATCAAGTCATGACAAGCCGCGGTCTGATTGCGCTGGGGCTAGCGCTGATCGCCCTCGCAGCATTCAACCTGCGCGATCTCGTGGCAAGCGACTAGGACGTCCCGACACAGAGCCACTTCGCGGCTCACTCCACAGTGACGCTCTTGGCCAGATTGCGCGGCTTGTCGACGTCCGTGCCGCGCGCGCAGGCCGTGTGGTAGGCCAGCAGCTGCAGCGGCACCACGTGCAGGATGGGCGACAGCGCGCCGTAGTGCTCGGGCATGCGGATGACGTGCAGGCCGGCTTCGCTCTCGATGGCGGTGTCGCCATCGGCAAACACGTAGAGCTGGCCGCCGCGGGCGCGGACTTCCTGCATATTGCTCTTGAGCTTCTCCAGCAGCGCGTCGTTCGGTGCCACGGTCACCACGGGCATCTCGGCGGTGACGAGGGCCAGCGGGCCGTGCTTGAGCTCACCGGCCGGGTAGGCCTCGGCGTGGATGTAGCTGATTTCCTTAAGCTTGAGCGCGCCTTCCAGCGCGATCGGGTAGTGCAGGCCGCGGCCGAGGAAGAGCGCGTTTTCCTTGCGGGCAAACTCCTCGCTCCAGGCGATGACCTGGGGCTCCAGCGCCAGCACGGCCTGTACGGCCACCGGCAGGTGGCGCAGGTCCTTCAGGTGCTGGGCCTCGGCCTCGTCGCTGAGGTGGCCGCGGGTCTGGGCCAGCGCCAGCGTCAGCAGGAACAGGCCGACGAGCTGGGTCGTGAAGGCCTTGGTGGAGGCCACG
Organism: Burkholderiales bacterium; assembly: GCA_003963075.1. GTDB lineage: Bacteria > Pseudomonadota > Gammaproteobacteria > Burkholderiales > Burkholderiaceae_C > Pelomonas. The sequence goes on along the minus strand of RXJV01000038.1, from coordinate 49,125 downwards.
CCGATCTCGGCGCCGGCACGGGTGATGTAAGCCAGCTCGCACTCGCGCACCATCGCGCTGGTGGACACATTGCAAACCGTCAGCGTGTGCTTCATGCCCTGCGCGCGGGCGTGCTTGAGGGCGGCGATGGTGTCGGCCGTCTCGCCGCTCTGACTGATCGTGACGACTAGGGTCTTGGGGTCGGGCACGCTGTCGCGGTAGCGGTACTCGCTGGCAATCTCCACGCTGGTGGGGATCTTGGCGATGCTCTCCAGCCAGTACTTGGCCGTGGAGCCCGAGTAGTAGCTGGTGCCGCAGGCCAGGATGAGGACCTTGTCGACCTCCTTGAAGATGCGATAGGCGCCGTCACCGAAGAGTTCCGGCGCGATGCCCGTGATGGCTTCGAGCGTGTTGGCGATGGCGGTGGGTTGCTCGAAGATTTCCTTCTGCATGTAGTGGCGGTAGGGGCCGAGCTCGGCGGCGCCGCTGTGGGCGTGCACGGTCTTGACCTCGCGCTGCACGGCCAGGTAGCGGCCGGTGGTCGTATCCAGGCGGCTGAGCCAGTAGCGGCCCAGCTGCAGGTCTACCACGTCGCCTTCTTCGAGGTAGACGATCTGGTCGGTCACGCCGGCCAGGGCCATGGCGTCGGAGGCGACGAAGTTTTCGCCCTCGCCCACGCCCAGCACCAGCGGCGAGCCCTCGCGGGCGGCCACCACGCGGTGGGGCTCATCGCGGCAGAACACGGCCACCGCGTAGGCACCCTTCAGCCGCGGCAGCGCCTGCTGCACGGCATCCAGCAGGTCGCCGCTGTAGAGGTGGTCGACCAGATGGGCGATGACCTCGGTGTCGGTCTGGCTGGCGAACACATAGCCCCGGGCCTTGAGTTCGGCACGCAGTTCGTCGTGGTTCTCGATGATGCCGTTGTGCACCAGCGCAATGCGGCCCACGCTGGCCTCGCCGGCACTCGGCCCGGCCGAGAAATGCGGGTGGGCGTTGTGCACCGCCGGCGCGCCGTGCGTGGCCCAACGGGTGTGGGCGATGCCGGTGCCTGCGCTGATGCCGTCCTGCTCGGCCTGGGCCTGCAGCTCGGCCACGCGGGACGTGCTGCGCGCCCGGCGCAGGCCGCCAGCCTGATGCACGGCGACGCCGCAGGAGTCATAGCCGCGGTACTCCAGCCGCTTCAGGCCTTCGACCAGGATGGGAACGATATTGCGCTGACTGACCGCGCCGACGATGCCGCACATGGGGACTCTCCGTTGAGTGATGCGGCATCCTAGGCAAGAGGAATCGGCAAATGCATGCAAAATTCATCCGCTTTTGAACGATGATTTCACGCAGCAGTCCTCGTGAAATTTTCTTGCGTGAATGGATTGAATTTGGAGCTGGACGCCATCGATTTGCGCCTGCTGGACGCCCTGCAGGCTGATTGCTCTCTGAGCAACCAGGACCTCGCTGCACGCTGCGCGGTGTCACCAGCCACCTGCCTGCGCCGCGTGAAGCGCCTGGTGGACGCCGGCTTCATCGAGCGGCGCGTGGCCCTGCTGGCGCCCGACAAGCTCGGCGCCGGCCTGCAGGCGCTGCTGGAGATCACGCTCGACCGCCAGGGTGCCGAGCACCTGGACGCCTTCGAGGCCCGCGCGGTGCAGGAGGCTGCCGTACAGCAGTGCTGGCGCGTATCGCCGGGGCCGGACTTTGTGCTGGTGGTGCAGCTGGCCGACATGCCGGCCTACCAGGCCTTCACGCAGCGGCTGCTGACGCAGGACGCCAATGTGCGCAACATCAAGGCGTTCTTCAGCGTCAAGCGGGCCAAGTTCGACACCCGCGTGGGCCTGCCTGCGGCCCGGCGGTAAAGAACAGTTGCAATTGCGTGGCGCAAGCCGTCACGGGCGGTGCCGACAATCCCGCCACCGCTTTGCCGTTCCGAGGCCCGACATGCCCACCCGCAGTACCCGTGATTCCGCAGCGCTCGCGCTTGCCCTGGCCCTCGTGGCCGCCGCGCCCCAGGCCCAGGCCGTCGATTTCGTGCTGACCGATGTCGGCAAGACCCCGATGAGCGCCCAGCAATACGCCGGCTTTCAGGCAGCGGCCAATTTCTGGTCCGGTCGCCTGACCGACAAGGTCACGGTCTACGTCAACATCTCCTTCAGCGACCTCGGCGCCAACGTGCTGGGCTCGACCACCACCGACAAGACGACGATCGACTACAGCACGCTGCGCAGTCGGCTGACCACCGACGCCCGCTCGGCCACCGACTTCAGCGCCGTCAGCCATCTGCAGACGGGCCCGGCGCTGAGCTTCCTGGCCACCCAGGGAGACCTGACGACCCGGCTCGACAACGACGGCTCGCTCAACAACACCAAGCTCGTGCTGACGACGGCCAATGCCAAGGCCCTGGGCCTGACCACGGTCAACAACGCCGGCACGCCGGATGCCCGCATCAGCTTTGCGAATGCCTTCGCCAACAGCTTCGCCTACTCGCGCGTCAACGGCCAGGTGCCGGGCAACAAGACCGACTTCATCACCGTGGCCGAGCATGAGATCGGCCACGCACTTGGCTTCGTGTCCGGCGTCGATGACATCGACTTCTGCATCGACAACTCAGCACAGTGCGGCCTCGGCAACACCGTCGGCCGCTTCGAGAACGCGCCCTGGTACACCCCGCTGGACCTGTTCCGCTACTCGGCCCCTGGCGTGCTGAACGTCGCGGTGGGCGGCAGCCCCTACTTCTCGGTCGACGGCGGCGCCACCTCGATCCAGCCCTTCTCGACGGGCGACTATCACGGCAACGGCTGGCAGGCCAGCCATTTCGGCACCCAGGCGACGACGCTGATGCGGCCCTTCGTCAGCGCGGGGCAGTCCTACGACGCGACCGCGTCCGACCTGATGGCGCTGGACGCGATCGGCTGGGATGTCAGCGCCGCCGCGGTGCCCGAGCCTAAGGTCTATGCGCTGTTGCTCAGCGGCCTGGCGGCGATCGGCTGGCTGCGCCGCCGGCGCTGACAGCGCGCGCGGATGGCGGCAGCCCTCAGCGCCGCAGCAGCCCCAGGCCCTTGAGGTAGTCGCCCTCAGGGAAGCACACCGTCTGCGGATGGTCGGCCGCGGCCGACAGGCGCTCGACGATATAGCCGTCCACGCCGGCGTCCAGGCCCGCGCCGGCGACGATCTTGTGGAACAGGTCGGGCGCGATGCCGCCCGAGCATGAGAAGGTGTAGAGCAGGCCGCCATCGTTCAACAGCATGAAGGCCAGCCGGTTGATGTCCTTGTAGGCACGCGCCGCGCGCTCGGCATGGGCCACGGTGGGCGCGAACTTCGGCGGGTCGAGCACGATGGCGTCGAAGCGCCGGCCCTCGGCCAGGCAGCGGCGCAGCGTCGCATTCACGTCGGCATCCCAGGCCTCGTGGCGGGCCGCCTCGAAACCATTCAGTGCCACATGCGCAGTCGCCCGCTGCAGCGCCGGGCCGGATGAATCCACGCTGATGACCCGCTCCGCGCCGCCGGCGAGCGCTGCCACCGAGAAGCCGCCGGTGTAGCTGAAGCAGTTCAGCACCGTCTTCACGCGGTACTGCCTCACCGCGTCGGCAAAGCGCCTGCGGCTGTCGCGCTGGTCGAGGTAGTAGCCGGTCTTGTGGCCCTCGGCCACGTCCAGCGTCAGCTGCCAGTCGTGCTCGCGGATCGTCAGTGCGGTGGCGCCCTCGCCGCGCAGCCAGCCGGTCTGCACCGGCAGCCCTTCCCACTCGCGGGCCTGGGCATCGGAACGCTCGTAGAGCCGCGTCAGGCCGGTGGCCGCCAGCAGCGCGTCGGCGATCACCGCCTTCCAGCGCTCGGCGCCGGCGCTGCCGAACTGCGCCACGAGTGTGTCGCCATACCGGTCCACGACCAGGCCGGGCAGGCCGTCGGCCTCGCCATGGATCAGCCGCCAGGCGTCCGACGCGATCGCCAGCCGCGTGCGCATCGCGATCGCCTGCTCGATGCGGCGCTGGAAAAAGGCGGCATCGATGCGCTCGGCCTCGTCGAAGCTCCAGGCCCGCAGCCGGATCTGGGATTGCGGGCTGAACGCGGCCCAGCACAGGAAGGCGCCGTCGGCGGACTCGACCCGCACCGTCTCGCCCGAGTCGCCGCCGCCGCGCGCGATCGAGCTTTCGAACACCCAGGGGTGGCGCTTGAGCAGGGCGCGCTCCTTGCCGGCGCGAAGGATGATCCTCTTCATCGCTCGGCCGCCCGAGGGCCTGGCGCCGTGTGGCGGATGGCGTGTCTCATCGCTGCAGGCTGCCAAAGGCGTAGCTGAGCTGCAGGTGGGCGAGGGGCGTGGACTGGTCATGCCCGCGTATCGTGCGGAAGCCGCCGACGCCGGCGCGCAAGCGCAGCCGCTCGCTCACGGCCCATTGCGCCCAGGCCTCGGCCTGGGTCACCGCCCCGCCGCCGACCCTCACGCCACCGCCACCGGCCGCGCCCACCAGCCATTCGGCACCCACGCGCAGTTGCCCCCACACTGGCTCGCTCTGCACGCCCAGGCCGAACAGACCAAAGGAATAGGCGCCGGCGCTGCCCGCGGCCGCACTGCCGGCCTGGGCCGTGCCGTAGAGGAGTGGCGAGAACTCGCGCGACATGCTGACCGCGAGGTGGCTGACCGCCTCCTCCCGGCCATCCTTGAACTTCACGCGCGGCAGGTGCATGACGCTGGCGCCGAGCTGCTGCACCCGCACCGTGCCACCGGGGTCATCGCCGACCAATGTGGGCGTGCGGTCCAGCGGCATCGCCAGCACCAGGCGGCCATAGGTGCCGCCGTAAGCACCGCTCGGGGCATGGGTGTAGCCGGCGTCGAAGCGCAGGCTGGGGCCCCAGGGCGTGATCCAGCGCAGTGTCGGCCCCGCGCGCAGCAGCCAGCCGTTGCCGGTGTTCAGGTTGCCTCCGCCGCCCAGGCCCGCGCCGAGCTGGCCGCCCAGGCGCAGGCGTGGCGACCCGAACAGCGCCCAGTCCTGGCCGATCTGGCCCAGCACTTCCATATAGCCGTCGGCGCCACCCTTGGCCGCGCCCGAGGCTTCGACGCCCCACCAGCTGCCGTCGGCGATGTACTGGCGCAGCTCGGCGCCAGCCTTGCCGACCTTCAGCGTGCGCGGGTTGCCACTGCGGTCACGGCTGGAGGCGCGGGGTTTCTCGAAGCCGCCGGTCAGCGCGATCTCGTCGAAACCCAGCCCGGTACGGCGGCCGGCACGTCCTGGCTTGCCGGCGTCGTCCGGCGAGAAGCTGGCGAAATCCATGGCCCGGCCGAGCGTGAAGCCCAGGCCCACGCCGCTCTTCACGTTGCCACTCGGGAAGCGGATCTGCGACAGCCCGATGCCGCTGTACCAGGGGCCGGTCTGCGTGCGCAGCGAAATCTCGGGCCTGAGCATCAGCCCGCCGCCAAAGCGCAGCTGCGCGCTCGACACGCCACCGCCGGCGCCGACGTAGAGGCTGGTGGCCAGGTGGGTGTTGCTGCTCAGGCGCCAGCGCCGCTGGCCGGTAAAGCCCGCCGTGAAGATGCCGCCGTAGTTGCCCTTGGCCGCACCGTAAAAGCCCGGGCCGAAGCCCCAGTCGTCGTCAAAGGCCATCAGATAGCTCAGCGACGCAAAGCCAGCGCGGCCGCCGTCGGGCATCTTGATGGCCGTCCAGTTGCTTTCCACCGCGCCGGGCCGCACCGTGTTCAGGCGCGCGAAGGGCGCTTCATCAGGGGCTGCCATGACGAGGCAGGGAGCGAGCGCTGCAAGCGCCACGACACTTCGCGCGGCTGCCGCAGAGCCGGCTTTGCCGGGCTGCTGGCGGCGCCCCCTTGCGGGGGCTGAGGCCAGGCACAAAGAGCCCTGAGGACTCTTTGTGACTGCCGAGGGAAGAAGCCTCTGGCTTCGGCATGGCGAAGCCGCTGGGGGGTGGGTCATTTTTTTGCGCGCGGATGGGCGGCGTCGTAGATGCGAGCCAGGTGCTGGTGGTCCAGCTGGGTGTAGACCTGGGTCGTCGTGATGTGGGCATGGCCCAGCAGCTCCTGCACCGCCCGCAGGTCGCCGCTGGACTGCAGCAGATGGGAGGCAAAGCTGTGGCGCAGCATGTGCGGGTGAACATGGGCCGGGCTGCCGGCGCTGACGGCACGCGCCGACAGCATGACCCGCAGCGTGGAGCCGGCGATGCGGTGGCCGCGCGCGCCGACGAACAGCGCCGGCTCGCCCGGCGCGGCGAGCTGCTCGCGCACGGCCAGCCAGGCCTGTAGCGCCTCGGCTGCGGCCCGGCCCAGCGGCGTGCTGCGGCGCTTGCCGCCCTTGCCGAGCACATGGACTTCGCCGGCCTGCAGATCGACCCAGCCGGCCGCATGGCCACTGGCCTGGGCGTCCAGGCCGATCAGCTCGGCCGCGCGCAGGCCGGCGCCGTAGAGCAGCTCGACCAGGGCGCGGTCGCGCGCCTCCAGGCGCGAGTCGGCGATCTGATTGGGCACATGGCTGGCGAGCTGCACCGCGTCGTCCACGCCGAGGGCCTTGGGCAGGGGCTTGGGCGCCCTGGGCGCCTTCAGCCCGTCAAAAGGGTTGAGCGCGACGCGACCCTGCAGGCCCAGCCAGCGGTAGGCGCTGCGCCAGACCGACAGCAGCAGCGCGATCGACCGCGGCGCCAGGCCCTCGCGGTGCAGCGCCGCCGCGAGCCGGCGTGCCTGCGCCAGGCTGAGCTGGCGCGCATCGATCGACGCCGCGGCCAGCAGGGCCTGCAGCCTGGCCAGGCCGTCGGTGTACAGACGCAGCGTGCGCGGACTCAGGCGTTGCTGCACGCGGGCATGCTGCAGAAACTCCTGGTAGTCGGCGCACAGCTCGGTCATGCCGCGAGCAGCCCGGCCAGCCCGGCGCTGGCGATCTCGCCGACGCGGGTCAGGAAGTCGGTGCCCATCTCGGCGGTGTAACGCGTCGGGTCGGGTGAACCGAGCACCAGCAGGCCAAAGGGCTTGCCCGCGTGGACCTGGGCCAGCGACAACGGAATCAGGGCGAGTGAAGTCGCGGTGCCGCCGCTCTCGCTCAGGCCCAGCCAGCGCGCCGCCTCGAAGCCCGAGTTCACGCCGCAATAGGGCTGGCTGAGGCTGGCAGCGAAGCTCTTCACGTCGGCACTGACCGAGGCGGCAAACTCCAGGGCCTCATGCTCGGGGGCCACGCCCCACAGCCGCAGGCCGGCCTGAGGAATCATGAACTGATGGCGCAGCTCGGCCAGCAGCACCTCGGGCAGCGCCGCCGGCTTGCCGGCAGCGCGCATGACGGCCAGCGTCCAGCGGTGCAGCCGGTCGGCGATCGCGACGTTGTCCTGGCCATTGCGGATCATCTCGATGATCCGCAGCTCCAGGCCCTTGATCTTGTCGCGCAGCATCTCGGCCTGGCGCTCCTGCAACGACACGGCGCGGGTGCCGTGCGGATGCTGCAGCTGCACGCTGGCCAGCAGCGCCGCATGGCGCTCGAAGAAACCGGGGGTGGCCGCCAGATAGTTGGCGATGTCGGTTTCGGTGATGCCTTGCACCGCGTCCGCGGCAGGGTTGGAACTCACAGCTCGATTTCTCCGTCAAAAACTCTCGTGGCAGGCCCGGTCATCAGCACCGAACTCTGGCCGCCCGCCCATTCAATCTTCAGCTGGCCGCCGCGGGTCTGCACCTCGACTACCGCGTCCAGCCAGCCCAAGCGGATGCCGGCGACGACGGCGGCGCAGGCGCCGGTGCCGCAGGCCAGCGTCTCGCCGGCGTCGCGCTCGAACACGCGCAGCGCGATGCGGTCGCGGGCCAGCACCTGCATGAAGCCGACATTGACGCGCCGGGCGAAACGGGCATGCCCTTCGATCAGCGGGCCCTGCGTGGCGACCGGCGCGGCCTGAACATCGTCGACGCGCTGCACCGCATGCGGATTGCCCATCGACAGCACCGCCAGCTCCAGCCCGTCGATGGGCCAGAGCTCGAAGCCATTCACGCGCCGCGGCGTCAGCCCGTGGGCGTCGAAAGGCAGGGCCGCGTGCTCGAACACCGGTGCGCCCATGTCCACCGTGACGCGGCCATCGTCCTGCAGCGCGAGCCGCAGGCGCCGGTTCATCGTGTCGACCTGGATCTCGCGCTTGCTCGTCAGACCGGCATCGACGACATAGCGCACGAAGCAGCGCGCACCGTTGCCGCAGTGTTCGACCTCGTCGCCGGTGTTGTTGAAGATGCGGTAGCGGAAATCCGCGCCGGCGTCGCTGCCGGGCTCGATCACCAGGATCTGGTCGCAGCCGACACCGAAGCGGCGGTCGCCGAGGCGCCGCATCTGCTCCGGCGCGAGGCTCAGGGGCTGCTTCGTCGCGTCGATGACGACAAAGTCATTGCCGGCACCCTGCATCTTGGTGAAGCGCAATTTCATGGGGCACGATTATCGCAACACCCCCTCTATGGCGGCGGCGAGTTCCGCCTCGCCGCCTTCGCCCTCGTGGCGGTAGACGATGCGGCCCTCGCCATCGATGAGCCAGGCCGCCGGCCAGTAGCGGTTGCCGAAGGCCTGCCAGACACGGTAGTCGTTGTCTTGCACGACGGCATAGGGCAGGCCCAGGCGCTGCACCGCGGTGCGCAGGCCGTCCAGCGACCGCTCGTGCGCGAACTCCGGCGTGTGCACGCCGATGACGACCAGGCCCCGTGCCGCGTAGCGCTCATGCAGGCGCACGATCACCGGCAGGTTGCGCAGGCAGTTCACGCAGTCCCGGGTCCAGAAATCGACCAGCACTGGCCGGCCACGCAGTCCCTGCAGCGTCAGCGGCGGGCTGTTGAGCCAGGCGCCTGTGCCGGTCAGCTCGGGCGCGGGGCGCCCGCCCCCCTGCCCCGGCCCGAACTCTGGCGGCCCGCCCAGCGCCGCCACCCAGGCCGCGCTGACGTCGGCCAGACTGGCCCCCGCCATCACCATGACCAGCAGGCCCAACCCCTGGCGCAACCATGCCGCGGCGCCGGCCCAGGCACTCAGCCGCCGCGCGAGCCCCTGGCCGCCGTAGGCCACGGCCAGCATCGGGCCGCCGGCACCGGTTGCATAGGCCAGCATCAGGGCCGCCGTTTGGCCGCGGTCCCCGGCGCTCGCCACCAGGGCCAGGATGCTGGCCAGCGCCGGCCCGGCACAGGGCGTCCAAAGCGCGCCCAGGCTGGCGCCGAGGGTCAGCGCTCCCAGCCGCCCGCTGCCGTGGCCGAAGCGCTGCGACCAGTCCGCCACGCGGCCCAGCGGCAGGGAGAGCTGCTCCCACAGTGCCGGCCACAACAGCATCAGGCCCATGGCGAGCAGCAGCAAAGCTGCCGCGTTGCGCACTGCACCGGCGGACAGACCCAGCGCGGTGGCCGACGCGCCGAAGGCCAGGGCCAGCGCGCTGAAGGCCGCGATGAAGCCCAGCACGATCAGCGGCGGCCGCCACGGGTCGGGCCGGCCCCAGGCGCTGCCGAGCAGGGGCGGCAGCAGCGGCAGCACGCAGGGGCTGGCGATGGTGGCGAGCCCGGCGCCGAAGGCCGCTGCCAGCGGCAGCACAGTGCTCATCGCTGCGCCTCCTGCCCGGCCACGCGCCGCCAGGCCTGGCTCTTGCCGAACAGCGGCAGGCCAGCGTAGGCACGCAGCTTCAGCTCGCCGGCTCCGCCCAGCGACATCAGGCAGTCATAGGTCTTGCCGTTCTCGCGATTGAAAATGTGTCCGCGCCATTCGGTGGTGATCGAGCGGCCGTCGGGCGTGGTTTCGCTGGACAGGGGCACGAAGTCGCTGAGGATGTCCATGCCTTCGCGGGCCGGCTGGGCGTCGGCCGCCATGACCTCGCCGGGCCGGCTCATGGATTGGTTGTCGATGACGCGCGCAACCTTGCCGCACAGCGCGGCGCCGCAGGGCGCGATGCGCACCTCCAGGTTGCCGCTGGCCGTCAGCCACAGGCCGCGCGGGTCGGGCGCCTGGTCGGCGCGGGCCGCGCCGGAAGCCAGCACGGCGGTGATGAGCAGGAGGGTGGTTCGCATGAGGCACCTGGTTCGAGTGGAAGGAGCTGCCATTCCAGGCGGCGCCGGTATCGCGGCGATGTCGACTTGTCTCGGGCGGACACGCCCTGGCCGCGCAGACAAAGAGCGATACAAAACTCCCGCCCTGCTCGGCTATCGTGGCCGCCATGGACCCACGCCCCGACCATCTGCTGCTGGTGGACGACGACCGGCAGCTGCTCGCGCTGCTGGCCGACTATTTGCGCGCGGCCGGCTACCGCATCAGCACGGCCACGCAAGGCCGCGAGATGCGGGCCGTGCTGGCCACCGAGGCCATCGACCTCGTCGTGCTTGACCTGATGCTGCCCGGCGAGGATGGCCTGATGCTGTGCCGCGACCTGCGCAGCCGCGAGGTTGAACCCCTGCCCATCCTGATGCTGACCGCCCGGGGCGACGAAGCCGACCGCGTCCTCGGCCTCGAGATGGGTGCCGACGACTACCTCGCCAAGCCCTTCGCGACGCGCGAGCTGCTGGCTCGCATCCGCGCCGTGCTGCGCCGCACCCGCCAGCTGCCACCGCGCCTGGCCCCGCAGCGCCAGGCGCGGCGCCTGGGTTTCGCCAACTGGGTGCTGGACACCACCGGCCGCCATCTGCTGGACCCCGCCGGCACGCTGGTGCCGCTGACCGGCGGCGAATACCGCCTGCTACGCACCCTGCTCGACCATCCGCAGCGCGTGCTCAGCCGCGACCAGCTGCTGAACCTGACGCAGAGCCGCGAGGCCGAGCCTTTCGACCGCTCCATCGACCTGCTCGTCAGCCGGCTGCGCCGCCGCCTGCGCGACAACGCCAAGGAGGCCCACCTCGTGAAAACGGTGCGCAACGAAGGCTATGTATTCTGCGCAGCCGTCGAGGCGCTCGAATGAGCCTGGCCAGTCGCATCGCGGGCCTGTTAGGCGCCGCACTGCTGCTGGCCTATGGCCTGGCCAGCCTGGCCTGGCTGGACGACCGCCTCGACGCGATGGGCCGCATGATGCATGCCTACGTTGGCCGCGACGCGGCGACGGCCCTCGCCGTGCTGGACCGCCTGCCCGCCGCCGAGCGCGCCGCCTGGCTGGCGCGGCTCGCACGGCCCAACTACCGCTACGAACTCGCCGCGCCGCCCGCCGACCTGGCATCGACCGAATCGGCCATGGCCCTCGCGCACACCCTGGCCGGCGAGGTCGGCGCCGGGCGCATCAAAACCTATGGCGTGCGCCCCGACGGCGAACTGGCCTTTGCGCTGACGCTGGCCGACGGCTCGCCGCTGACCCTGCGTGTGCGGCCGCCGCTGCTGCTGCTCTCGCCGGCCACGCTGGGCCTGCTGGCCGCGCAGATCGCCGTGCTGGCGCTGTGCGGCGCAGCCGCTGCGCGCCTGGCCACGCGACCGCTGCGCCGTCTGGCCGACGCGGCCGAGCGCCTTGGCGCAGACCCCGATGCCGCACCGCTGCCCGAAGCCGGCCCGCGCGAGCTGGCATCGGCCGCGCGGGCCTTCAACACCATGCAGGCGCGCATCCAGGCGCATCTGCGCGAGCGCTCGCAGATCCTGGCGGCCATCACGCACGACCTGCAAACGCCGCTGACCCGCATGCGCCTGCGCAGCGAGCTGCTGGCCGAAGCCCAGGCGCGCGAAAAGCTGCTGGCCGACATCGACGAGATGCACAGCCTCGTCGCCGAGGGCCTGAGCTACGCCGCCAGCGCCCACGCCGCCGAGGAGGCGGCCCAACCCGTGGATCTGGCCGCACTGCTGGACGGCCTGGTCTGCGACGCCCAGGATGCCGGCCATGCCGTCCGCCTTGACGCGCCCGCTGTAATCTCGGCGTTCAGGACGAAGCCGCGGGCGCTGCGCCGCATCGTCGGCAACCTGCTCGACAACGCGGTCAAGTTTGCAGGCGGCGCCGAGCTGGTCGTCAGACCGGGCAACGACCACGTGCTCATCGCCGTGCTCGACCGCGGCCCAGGCATTCCTGCCGAGCAGCTGCAGGCGGTGCTGCAGCCCTATGTGCGACTGGAAACCTCGCGCAACCGCGACAGCGGCGGCACCGGACTGGGCCTTGCCATCGCGCAGCGGCTGGCGCAGGCGCTGGGCGCGACGCTGGAGCTGCGGTTGCGCGCAGGCGGCGGCCTGGAAGCCAGGCTCAGCCTTCCTGCATAGGCGCCGCACCGATGTCCAGGCCGCGCGGCTGCTTGTAGCGGTGGTAGCCCCACAGGTATTGGCCCGGCGCACGCCGGATCACGCTCTCCATCGCCGCATTGATGGTCGCCGCAGCGGCCTCGGCGGACGCGCCGGGGGCGATCTCGGGGGCCGGCAACACGTGCACGACGAAGCCCCGGCCGCGTGGCAGCCGTTCGCCCCAGATCAGCAGCAGGGCCGCGCCGGTCTGCTGCACCAGGCGGGCCGCGAGCGTCATCGTGTAGGCCGGCCGGCCGAAGAACGGCGCCCAGACCCCGAGGCCGTCGGGCGGCACCTGGTCGGGCAGCAGGCCAACCGCCTCGCCACGGCGCAGCCCCCGAATCATCTGGCGCACGCCGGCCAGTGAGGCCGGCGCCGTGGCCAGGCCCGGGCGCTCGCGTGAGCCGGCCATCACCTCGCGCAGCGCCGCCTGGCGGGCCGGGCGGTAGAGCACGGTGATGGGCGACTCGGGCGTCATGAAGCGCTCGGCGATAGCCTGAGCGCAGATCTCGAAACAGCCCATGTGCGGCGTCATGACGACCAGGCCTCGCTTCTGCGCCAGGGCCTGCGCGATCAGCTCTTCACCCTCCCAGCGCAAGGCCGAGCCGCGCGGCCGGTGGCGGTTGCCGAACCACAGCCACGGCAGCTCGGCCGTCATCCGTCCGGCCGCGGCAATCGCGGGCCTGGCCGCGGCCCAGCCGATGCCGGCCTGGGCCACATTGGCCCGAAAACGCTGGCGGTAGGTGGCCGAGCCGCAGTAGACCAGCCAGCCCAGCAACGCGCCCAAAGCGTGCAAAACCGCCAGCGGCAGGCGGGACAAGCAGCGAAAGACCAGACCCATGTTTCCCTATACTGTGCGAATCGCCGAGTTAATGAACTACTTGCGGGGCGATTCACAAATCCTGCTAAAGCGTTCGCCGCAGCTCCGAGGCTAGGCAACGCCGACCCACCGCCAACCGGAGTTTAAAAGTGGCCAACGACTTCCTCTTCACATCCGAATCCGTCTCTGAAGGACACCCCGACAAGGTGGCCGACCAGATCTCGGATGCCATCCTGGACGCAATCTTCGAGCAGGACCCGCGCAGCCGCGTGGCCGCCGAAACGCTGTGCAACACCGGCCTCGTGGTGCTGGCCGGCGAGATCACGACCAACGCCCACGTCGACTACATCCAGGTTGCGCGCGACACCATCAAGCGCATCGGCTACGACAACACCGAGTACGGCATCGACTACAAGGGCTGCGCGGTGCTCGTCGCCTACGACAAGCAGAGCAACGACATCGCCCAGGGCGTGGACCACGCCTCCGACGACCACCTGAACACCGGCGCCGGCGACCAGGGCCTGATGTTCGGCTATGCCTGCGACGAGACGCCCGAGCTGATGCCCGCGCCGATCTACTACGCGCACCGGCTGGTGGAGCGCCAGGCCCAGCTGCGCAAGGACGGCCGCCTGCCCTTCCTGCGCCCGGACGCCAAGAGCCAGGTCACGATGCGCTATGTGGACGGCCGCCCGCACAGCATCGACACCATCGTGCTGTCGACCCAGCATGCGCCCGAGATGAGCCTGGGCGACAAGATGACGCCGGAGTTCTATGAGGCGGTCCGCGAGGAGCTGATCAAGCCGGTGCTGCCCAAGGACTGGCTGACGCCCGACACCAAATACCTGATCAACCCGACAGGCCGCTTCGTCATCGGCGGCCCGCAGGGCGACTGCGGCCTGACCGGCCGCAAGATCATCGTCGACACCTACGGTGGCGCCTGCCCTCACGGCGGTGGCGCCTTCTCGGGCAAGGACCCGACCAAGGTCGACCGTTCGGCCGCCTACGCGGCGCGCTACGTGGCCAAGAACATCGTCGCCGCCGGCCTGGCCCGCCAGTGCCAGATCCAAGTTGCCTACGCGATCGGCGTGGCCCGCCCGATGAACGTGACGGTCTACACCGAAGGCACCGGCGTCATCCCCGACGAGCAGATCGCCAAGCTCGTCAACGAGCACTTCGACCTGCGGCCCAAGGGCATCATCCAGATGCTCGACCTGCTGCGGCCGATCTACTCCAAGACCGCCGCCTACGGCCACTTCGGCCGCGAGGAACCCGAGTTCACGTGGGAAAAGACGGACAAGGCTGCGGCGCTGCGCGCCGCGGCGGGCCTGTAAGGCCCCGAGCGAAGCGAGCTTGGCCGGCTGTCGGCGCAGGCTCACTTCGCGCAGCGAAGTGAAGGGCCGCAAGGCCCGGCCGTAGCCAACGCACCGATAAAGCTGCTGCCCTGCGGGCGGCAGCCGGCCTGTAAGGCCGCCGCGCCAAGGCGCGGTTCGGTGCGCGGGCGACGCTCATGTCGCGCAGCGACGTGAGAGGAGAGCCAAAGACGGACAAGGCTGCGGCGCTGCGCGCTCGCGCGGGCCAGCGGTGAGGGCAGGCCCGAGGCCATGGCGCCGGGGCGACGTGGCCGTTTGACCCAGTCCTGCCCCCGCAAGATTCCTCGCTTGCCCCCGCCGCCGGCTTCTTCTACGCTGGCCGCGTCGCGAAGGAGTCCCCGATGAGCGAGACAAGCCTGGACTTGCGGGTCAGCCGCATCCGCACGGTTGCGTTGGTGGGGCCGGCCGCGGCCGGCAAGACGCTGCTGCTGGACGCGCTGCTGGCCCATGCCGGCGCCATCGCCCAGCCCGGCAGCATCGAGCGCGGCAGCACGGTCGGCGACCACGACGCGCTGGAGAAGCGGCTTGGCCATTCGCTGCAGTCCAGCCTCGCGCACTTCACGCACGGCGGCATCCGGGTGCATGCCATCGACACGCCGGGCGCGCCGGACTTCATCGGCCAGGCCCTGCCGGCGCTCGAAGCCGCCGACACCGCGCTGGTCGTCATCAACGCGCAGAACGGCATCGAGCTGATGGCCCAGCGCCTGCTGACCGCGGCGGGCGAGCGCGGCCTGGCGCGGCTGATCGTCGTCAACAAGATCGACGCGCCCGGCGTGGACCTGCCCGGGCTGCTCGCGCAGATTCGCGAGGTCTTCGGCCGCGAGTGTCTGCCGCTCAACCTGCCCGCCGATGGCGCCCGGCGCGTGGCCGACTGCTTCTTCGCAGCGGCGGGCGAGGCCGATTTCTCGTCGGTCGCCGACGCCCACCGGGCGCTGGTGGAGCAGGTGGTCGAGGTCGACGCGGCCTTCGTCGACCGCTACCTGACCGAGGGCGACGTCGACCCGCGCGAGCTGCACGCGCCGCTGGAGCAGGCGCTGCGCGAGGGCCACCTGGTCCCGGTCTGCTTCACGTCGGCCAAGACGGGCGCAGGCATCGGCGAACTGCTCGCCGCCATCGAGGCGCTGATGCCCAACCCGGCCGAGGGCAACCCGCCGCCCTTCCTCGAGGGCAAGGGCGCCGAGCCCACGCCCTACCCCGCCCGGCCCGACCCGGCGGCCCACGTGCTGGCCCATGTGTTCAAGGTCGTGGCCGACCCCTACCTCGGCAAGATGGGCGTGCTTAGAGTGCACCAGGGCCGGGTCGCCAAGGGCGGCCTGCTGTTCGTGGGCCATGCGCGCAAGCCCATCCGTGTTGGCCACCTGTTCATGCTGCAGGGCGGCAAGCACATCGATGTCGACGAAGCCCTGCCGGGCGACCTGTGCGCCATCGCCAAGGTGGACGACCTCAGCTTCGACGCGGTGCTGCACGACGCTCAGGAGGACGAACACATCTTCCTCAAGCCACTGGACTTCCCGACCCCGGTGCATGGTCTGGCCCTCAGCCCCGCACGCCGCGGCGACGAACAGAAGCTCTGGGAGGTGCTGGCGCGGCTGGTGGACGAAGATCCCTGCCTGCGCATCGAGCAGGCGGGTGAGACCCACCAGACCCTGGTCTATGGCCTCGGCGAGCTGCACCTGCGCCTGCTGCTGGAGCGGGTGCGCGAGCTCTACAAGGGCGACGTGCTCACCGAGCCGCCGCGCATCGCCTACCGCGAGACCATCTCGGCACCCGCCGAAGGCCACCACCGCCACAAGAAGCAGAGCGGCGGCGCCGGCCAGTTCGGCGAGGTCTATCTGCGCGTCGAGCCGCTGGCGCGCGGCGCGGGCTTCGAGTTTGTCGACGCGGTCAAGGGCGGCACCATCCCGGGCCCCTTCATGCCGGCGGTCGAGAAGGGCGTGCGCTCGGCCCTGGCCAGCGGCGTCATCGCCGGCTATCCGCTGGTGGACCTGCGCGTGGTCGTCTACGACGGCAAGCACCACTCGGTGGACAGCAAGGAGATCGCCTTCGTCACTGCCGGCCGCCGCGCGCTGATCGCCGCCGTGCGCGAGGCCCGGCCGCTGGTGCTGGAGCCCATCGTGCAGGTCGAGATCACCGCGCCCGAGCACGGCATCGGCGACATCACCGGCGACCTCGCATCGCGCCGCGGCCAGGTCAACGGCACCCGGGCCGCCGTGCCCGGCAGCCTGGTCGTCCAGGGCCTCGCGCCGCTGGCCGAGCTCACCAGCTACCAGACGCGGCTGAACGCGATGACGGCCGGTCAGGGACGCTACACGCTGCTGCTGTCCCACTACGAGCCGGTGCCGCCGAACACGCAGGCAGCGCTGGTGGGGGCCTACCGCGCGGGCGACGAACCCGACTGAACCGGAGGGCCGGGGCGCCGTGGGCAGATCAAGGCTCATTTATCATTGCGCCCCATGCCCAGCGCCCCCCGCGACGTCGCGCAGATCCGGTTGGACAACGCGATGCGGCTGTTCGAGGAATTCGTCAGCGCCACCGTCAAACACCCCGATGCCGCCACGCTGCGCGGCCTGGAGCGGCGTTTTGCGGAGCGCTTGCAGATCCAGCCCAGCTACTGGAGCCAGCTCAAGGGCCGTTCGCGCCAGATCGGTGAGCGGCTGGCGCGGCAGTTCGAGCAGCTCTGCCACAAGCCGCCGGGCTGGATGGACATCGAGCATGGCCAGGCCGCCGCGGCCGCGCCGCTGACCCGCATGGCCACGGCCCTCGCGCCGGTGGCTGCGCCGGCCGAGAGCCCGGCCAGCGCGCCGCAGGACGATGACGAGCGCTTCATCATCGGCCTGGTGCTGACCTACTACCGGCGCCACCCGCAGCGGGCCCGCACGCGGCTGCTCGACCTGCTGGGCGAGGTGCTCACGCCCGAGCCCGGCCCGGCGCCGCGCGCCGCGCCCAAACCGGCTGCGCCCAGCCCGCAGGCCGAGCTCGACGCGTGGCGCAAGCTGCAGTCGGGCGTGGCGCCGCTCAAAAGCAAAAAGCGCTGATCGTTCAGCGCATCCGTCATTGGACGGCCGGCGCCCTCCAGCTCAGGGGTGCCGATAAAAAGCACTTGCGCAAGATCAACGTTTGTTTATCATTTGCGCAAGTCGTGATGCAGAAGTCCTCCAGCAGCACGGCGAGGTCGCCCACCCTCACCCCTTGACCGCCCGGCCCGTTCGCCTCGAGCGCGAACCCTGGGCAACCGATCCTTTCGCGCAAACGCAGGCCCTTACGGGGTCGAGCCGCTGCATTGCCCGCCGCCCGCGCGCGGCACCCACCGGAGCCCACCATGCCCCAGTTCACTTCGCCCCGCCCCCTGCAACTGACGCTGCGCAAGCCGCGCAATCCGCTCGTCGCGCCGGCCCTGAAACGCCAGGCCGGCCGGCACCAGAGCCCGCACGACGCCCAGGCCCAGCGCCAGCAGGCCCGCCTCGAACTGCGACGCCTGCTGCGAGACCGCTTCCCCGACGACAGCCCCTGAACCGCGCGCGCCACCCGCCCCATGATCCATGTCATGAGGGCCGGCCTGGCGCCCAAGGAGACCCTCATGAGATGGATAGAACTGCGCGGCCCCGACGCCGCCGAAACCCACGACGCCTGGGCCCGCCGCTGGGTCCGCATCAAGCGCGCGGCCCGCGCGGTCCGGCTGGTGTTCTCGCCGGCCTACCGCAGGCGCCGCCGCCGCACCCAAAGCCGGCTCGAGTTCTACGCTGAGGCGGGCGCGCCCGAAGGGGCGCTCTATGTCGACGGCCAGCTGACCGCCCGGCTCGATGGCGTGCCCAGGCTGTGAACTGAGCCGCAAAAGGGGCCGCATGACGCAAGCATGCGGCCCCGCGACCGCATAGCATCGAGACATCATGCCGACCTCACTGCGCCTGACCGCTCCGCTGCCCGGCCTTGACGCCTGGGTCGCGGCGTTCGCCGGGGCGGAAATCCCGGTGCTGGCCGAGACCGCCGAGTCGCTGGAGTTGATGCGCGCGACCGAGGATGACGTCGATGCCCACGGCCTGGCCGAGATGATCTCGACCGACCCGCTGATGACGCTCAAGGTGCTGGCCCATGCCAACGAACTCAGGCGTGGGCGGCTGATGGCCGACCCCGAGACCGTGACGGCCGCTCTGGTGCTGATGGGCATCACTCCCTTCTTCCGGGACTTCGGGCCACAGCCCACGCTGGACGCCGTGCTGGCCGACCATGAAGAGGCGCTGCTCGGCCTTTCGCGGGTGATGCAGCGCGCCGAACGGGCGTCCCGCTATGCGCTGGGCTTCGCGGCCCACCGCGCCGACCCCGATGCCGCCGTCATCCACAGCGCGGCTCTGCTGCATGACTTCGCTGAAATGCTGTTGTGGGTTCATGCGCCCGACCTCGCCCTGCGGATTGCCGGGCTGCAGGAGGCCGACCGCCATCTGCGCAGCGCGATCGCGCAGCGCCAGGTGCTGGGCATCGAGCTGGCGGAACTCGAACAGGCACTGATGAAGCACTGGCATCTGCCCGAGCTGCTGACCCGCATCACCGGCAACCTGCACGAGCGCGACCCGCAGGTGCGCTGCGTGCACCTGGCCGTGCGTCTGGCCCGGCACACCGCGCGCGGCTGGGATGACGCGGCCGTGCCGGACGACCTGCACGACATCGCTGATCTGCTCAACCTCAGTGAAGCGCATACGCTCAAGCTGCTGCACGAATTTGATTGACCCGCCAGCTCCGGCCTGACGGCCGCCTGCCAACGGAGCGCGGGGCGCGCCCCGCCGTTCAAACCGGCACAGCGGTGGTGTTCTTGAGCCGCTCCAGCACAAAGCTGGTCTTGCAGTCCTGCACGCTCGGATGCTTGAGCAGGGTGTCGCTGATGAAGCGGGCGTAGTGCTGCATGTCCTGCACCAGCACGCGCAGCAGATAGTCCATCTCGCCGGTCATGGCCGCACACTCCACCACTTCGGGCCAGGTCTGCACCGCGGCACGGAACAGGTCGCGCGGGTTGCGCAGCGGGTTGTCGGTCTGCTTTTCCAGCCGCACATTCAGGTAGGCCGTCAGGCCCAGCCCGACACGCTCGGGCGCCACCAGGGCCACATAGGACGCAATCACGCCGGCCTCCTCCAGCCGGCGCACCCGGCGCAGCACGGCCGAGGACGACAGGCCGGCCTCGCCGGCCAGCGCGTCATAGGTGACCCGGCCGTCCTGCTGCAGCGCGCGCAGGATGCGGCGGTCGATGGTATCGAGCTCGATCGAGGCTTCCATACCCGTCATTTTGCAGTTTTCTTGCGCCTTGAATGCACCACACGCCGAACAATGCATGAAACCTGCGCGAACCGCGCCGCAGAATTTTGGGTTTCATCGCCTTGCTGCTGGAGACCTTCATGGCCAAGTTCACCCCCTGGGACAACCCGATGGGCACCAACGGGTTCGAGTTCATCGAATTCGCCGCCCCCGACCCGGCCGCCCTCGGCGCGCTGTTCGAGACGATGGGCTTCAAGGCCGTCGCCAAGCACCGCCACAAGCATGTGACGCTGTATCGCCAGGGCGGCGTGAACTTCATCATCAACGCCGAGAGCGACTCCTTCGCGCAGCGTTTTGCGCGGCTGCATGGCCCGTCGATCTGCGCCATCGCCTTCCGCGTGGAGAACGCCGCCCATGCCTACCAGCGCGCGCTGGAGCTGGGCGCCTGGGGCTTCGACAACAAGGCCGGCCCGATGGAGCTGAACATCCCGGCGATCAAGGGCATTGGCGACTCGCTGATCTATTTCGTTGACCGCTGGCAGGGCAAGGGCGGCGCCAAGGCCGGCGCCATCGGCAATATCAGCATCTACGACGTCGACTTCGTGCCGCTGCTGGACGCAGCCGGCCAGCCGGTGGACCCGAACCCGGTCGGCCACGGCCTGACCGAGATCGACCACCTGACGCACAACGTCTTCCGCGGCCGCATGAAGGAGTGGTCGGAGTTCTACGAGCGCTTCTTCAACTTCCGCGAGGTGCGCTATTTCGACATCGAAGGCAAGCTGACCGGCCTCAAGTCCAAGGCCATGACCAGCCCCTGCGGCAAGATCCGCATCCCGATCAACGAGAGCAGCGACGACAAGAGTCAGATCGCGGAATACCTGGACCTCTACCGCGGCGAGGGCATCCAGCACGTCGCGCTCGGCACGACCGACATCTACGCCACCGTCGAGGGCATGAAGGCCGGTGGCGTGGTGTTCCAGGACACCATCGACACCTATTTCGACCTGATCGACAAGCGCCTGCCCAACCACGGCGAGAACGTCGCCGAGCTGCGCCGGCTGCGCATCCTGATCGACGGCGCCACCCACCTCGGCGCCGACAACGAGCTGCTGCTGCAGATCTTCACCAAGGAAGTGATCGGACCGATCTTCTTCGAGCTGATCCAGCGCAAGGGCAACGAGGGCTTCGGCGAGGGCAACTTCAAGGCCCTGTTCGAGAGCATCGAGCTCGATCAGATCCGCCGTGGCGTGCTGGCCGATACCCGCGACGAGTCCAAGACCGTCTGAAAGAGCGCCCAGACGCGGGCATCGCTGACCAGGCCCACATGGCCTACCGCGTCGATGCGGTGGGCTGCCGCGCCCGCCGGCGCCGCCGTGGACGCCGGCATGACCAGCTGGTCGCAGGGCGTCCAGACGGCGGTGAGCCGCGGCAGCGGCGGCAGGGCCCGGATCCACTCGCCCTGCCAGCGCATCTGCTGGGAATTGGTGGCCGGTGACAAGGATGCCGGCAGCGTGCCGCCATGGGGCGTGCCCAGCGTGATCACCGCGGGCAACTCCGGCCCGCCGAAGCGCTGCCACCATGCGCGCACCGCCAGGCCGCCCATGCTGTGGCAGACGATCAGCGGCATCCGCCCGGTCAGCCCGCGCAGGCGCTGCACGGCCGCCTCGATCGTCTCGGCGTAGGCGTCGATGCTGCCGAAGGCCGGCTCCAGGCTGGGCGCGATGAAGGCCACGCCGGGCTCGCGCCGCAGCCGCGCCATCCAGCGGTTCCAGAACGCGCGGTTGCAGCTGAAGCCATGCACCAGCAGCACGCCGGTGTCGGCGCCGGCCGGCAGGTGGTCGGGTTCGGCCTCGGTGCGCCAGGGTTGGCGCCAGCCAAAGCTCAGCTCGGTGGCCACCACTTCGCGCAGCCAGGCCTGCAGCAGGTCGCCCCAACGCGGTTGGAGTGGCCCACGATTGATCAGGCGCAGCGCCGCAAACACCGGCAGCAGCAACAGCGGGTACACGAACGCGGCCGCCAGCCCCCAACCCCAGCCGCAGCGCCAGCCCAGGATGATCGCGATCAGCCAGCGGACGACAAACCAGGCCCTTTGCAGTCTTGCATTCATCGCCGCAGTGTAGGAAGGCGAAAATCGGGCTCCCCATGGATGAGCTGAGTGCCGAATCCCTGCTGAAGGAACTGCGCGCCGTCGACGCCGAACGCGCCCGCCGCGCCACCGACCCCGGGCTCGCAGCGCGGGTCCAGGCCCTGAAGGCCTGGCAGCAGCGCCGCTTCGCCCACACCTACGCCGACCTGCTCGCCCACCCGCGCTACGAGGCCGCCACACGTTTCTTTCTGTACGAGCTCTACGGCCCCGGCGACTACCGTCAGCGCGACGCGCAGTTCGCGCGCGTGATCCCGACGCTCACGCGGCTCTTTCCCAACGAGGTCGTCGACACCGTGGCCAAGCTCGCCCGGCTGCATGCGCTGTCCGAGCGGCTGGACACGCGCATGGCCGAACTGCTGCCGTCGCCCGACATCAGCGTGACGGACTATGCGCTTGCCTGGCGTGCCTGCGGTGAACCGGCAGCGCGCCAGCAGCAGATCGAGCTGACGATGGCCGTGGGGGAGTCGCTCGACCGGCTGACCCGCAAACCGCTGCTGCGCCAGTCGCTGAGGCTGATGCGCGGGCCGGCGCAGATGGCCGGGCTGGGCGCGCTGCAGACCTTCCTGGAAACCGGCTTCGACACCTTCCGTGCGATGCGCGGCGCGACCGAGTTCCTGTCCACCGTGCGACAGCGCGAGGACCGGCTTGCACGCGGATTGTTTCAAGCGGATGCCGCCACCCTAGGGCAACTCCCCTAGCTTGAAGTCGTCGGCACAACCACCATCGGCGGCTTCACGCGAAGCATGCCTGGGGGCCCGCCGATGACCGCCGTCCTTGCCGAAGAAGCCGCCGTAGTTCCCGTCGCGACCGCGCGCAGCAAGCCCTGGCTGGCCAGCTATCCGGCCGGCGTGCCGGCGCAGATCGATACCGGCGTCTACGGCTCACTGGTGGACCTGCTGAACGAAGCCTTCCGCAAGCATGCGCAGCGCGACGCGGCCATCTGCATGGGCCAGCGCATCAGCTTCCGCGAGATCGACCGGTTGTCCGAGCAGCTGGGGGCCTGGCTGCAGGCCCAGGGCCTCAAGCAGGGCGACCGCGTCGCCATCATGATGCCCAACCTGCTGCAATACGGCGTGGCGATCGCGGCCATCCTGCGTGCCGGCTTCGTCGTCGTGAACGTGAACCCGCTCTACACGCCGCGCGAGCTGCAGCATCAGCTCAAGGACTCGGGCGCCCGCGCCATCATCGTGCTCGAGAACTTCGCGCACACGCTGGCCGAGGTGATCGATGCGACCGAGGTCCATCATGTCGTCCTCGCGTCGATGGGCGATCTGCTGAACTGGTGGAAGGGGCCGCTGATCAATTTCGCGGTGCGCCACGTCAAGAAGCTGGTGCCGGAGTTCCGGCTGCGGGTCGGCGAGGGCCGCACCGTCGTCCGCTTCAACGAAGCGCTCGGTCACGGCGAACGGCTGCACCTGAAGAAGCCCGCGCTCGGCCCCGACGATGTGGCGTTTCTGCAGTACACCGGCGGCACCACCGGCCTGTCCAAGGGCGCCACGCTGCTGCACCGCAATGTGGTGGCCAACATCCTGCAGGTCGAGGCCTGGTTCCAGCCCATGCTGGCCAAGCTGCCCCAGGGCATGCAGCTGACCAATGTGTGCGCGCTGCCGCTGTATCACATCTTCGCTCTGACGGCCTGCTACATGCTGGGCGCCCGCATGGGCCATCTCAACATCCTGGTGCCCAACCCGCGCGACATTCCCGGCTTCATCGACACCTTGCGCGGCCACAAGATCCACATCTTCCCGGCCGTCAACACGCTGTTCAACGCGCTGGCCAACGAGCCCGGTTTCGCGAGGCTCGACTTCTCCGAACTCGTGATCTCCAACGGCGGCGGCATGGCCGTGCAGCAGGCCACCGCCGAGAAATGGCTCAAGGTCACCGGCTGCCCGGTGGTCGAGGGCTATGGCCTGTCCGAGACGGCCCCGGCCGCAACCATCAATCCGCTGGACCTGCGCGCCTTCAATGGCAGCATCGGCCTGCCCATCCCCGGCACCGAAATCGCGATTCGGGACGACGACGGCCGCGACCTGGCCCTGGGCGAGCGCGGCGAGATCTGCATCCGTGGCCCGCAGGTCATGGCCGGCTACTGGAAGCGGCCCGACGAGACCGCCAACGTCATGTACGCCGACGGCTTCTTCAAGAGCGGCGACATCGGCATCATGGACGAGCGCGGCTTTGTGCGCATCGTCGACCGCAAGAAGGACATGATCCTGGTCAGCGGCTTCAACGTCTACCCGACCGAGATCGAGCAGGTCGTCAGCCTGCACCCTGGCGTGCTGGAGTGCGCCGCGGTCGGCGTGCCGGATGCCAAATCCGGCGAGGCGGTCAAGCTCTTCGTCGTGAAAAGCGATCCGGCCCTGGCCGAGGAAGACCTGATGAGCTACTGCGCCCAGCAGTTGACGGCCTACAAGCGCCCCAGGTACATCGAATTCCGCGCCGACCTGCCCAAGACCAACGTGGGCAAGATCCTGCGCCGGGAACTCCGCTCCGAAGGCGCCTGAAGCGGCGCCCCGTCGGGGTCAGGTCGGGGTCAGAAGGGGTTGTTGCGCGCCCGGGTCAGGGCGGCCGTGCCGATGCGCTGCTGCGCGGTCGGCCCCAGCTGGGTGTCGCCGGCCCACAGCCATGAGGTGGCACTGGCGTCGGGCTTCAGCGTGTTGACCGTGCAATCCGTGATCGCGATGTCGGCCCGGCAGGCCGACTGGGTCACATTGCTGAAGCCGAAGGCGCCCGGGAAGCGCGTGATCTGCTGAACCGTCTCATCGACGAGCACGAGGCCGATCCGGCGGCCGTCGTTGATCAGCTTCAGGCGCATCGCGGTGTTGAACGCCGCACTCAGGTCATCCAGGAAGATGGCGCGGTCGATGTCCGTCTGCTGCTGCTTCTCGTTCTGCCCGAAAGGCGTCAGGCCCACATCGAAGATCGTCGCCACGAGCACACGGCCGTTGGCGTTGGCGATGCGATTGGCCTGGTCGGCCAGCAGCCTGCCGCGCGACTTGGCCTCGTTGATCAGCGAGTCGCGGCTGACGGCCGGGAACTGCCGGTAGAGCTCCAGAATGTCGTTGACGCCGACGAAGATGGCCACCAGGTCCTTGGGACCGAAGCCGTCGTTGCTCAGATGGGCGTCGATCTTGGCCTGGACATCGGCCACCTTGTCGCCGGAGGCCGCATACATGATGCCCTGAGGCAGCGCGACGAAGTCGGCATTGCACTGCGGGTAGACCAGGCTGAAGCCGGCCGCCAGGATCTGGCTCCAGACCGGGTTGAGCCGGCAGTCGATCTGCTGGGTGTCGGCACTCAGGCCATTGATGGTGAACTTCTTGCCGTTTTGCAGCACCGCGCCGCTCTGGTCGCCGAAGGCGATCACGCGATTTGGCTTGAACGGATCGATCTGCGAGGTGCCTCCGCCACCGCAGCCCGCGATCAGCGCGGCGGCTGCGACCACGGCCCCACCGAGGCCGCGTTTCAGTTTCTGGGAGAGAACACGTTGCATGACGATCAACTCAGGGACAAGAACTCATTCGGTGAAGGCGGCGGCAGCCCGGCTGAGCCGGTCCCGCACGCCATCCCAGGCCGGGTCGCGCGGAGGCGCCTCGACCCAGATCTCACGGGCGCCCGCCGCATCCAGGGCACGCAGCACCGCGAACAATTCGTGGGCGGCAGCCGCTGGGTCGCCCGGCTGGGCCTGCCATTTCCAGGCCAATCCGGCAGGCGGTTGGGCGCGTGAATATACCGCCACGCCCTCCAGCCCAGCGCTGGCGGCGCCGGTCGCCAAAAGTAAAGCCAGCCGATCCGCGTCCAGCAGGCGCAGCCGCGCCGCCGGGGCATAGTGGGCCGCGAGGGTGCCCGAGGCCTTGGGCGCCTGCGCGTCCGGCGCCACCAGCGGCTCGCCCAGCGCGGCCTCGATGCGGGCACGGCCGATGAGGCCGGGGCGCAGCAGCGCCGGCCGCTCACGGCTGCAGTCGACGATGCTCGACTCGATGCCCACCTCGCAGGCGCCGCCATCGAGCACCAGAAGCCCGGGCCCGAACTCCTCGACCACATGGGCCGCACGTGTGGGGCTGACACGGCCGAAACGGTTGGCGCTGGGCGCGGCCACTCCCAGCACGCCCAGCTCCAGCGCGGCCGCCAGCACGGCCCGCGCGACCGGGTGGGCCGGCGCCCGCAGCGCGACCGTGGCCTGCCCGCCGGCAGCCGAACTGGCGACGCCGCGCGCCCGAGGCACGATGACCGTCAGCGGCCCGGGCCAGAACGCCTCCATCAAACGGCGTGCGGCAGCCGGCAGATGGTCGGCAAAGGGCTCGGCACCGGCCGCGTCCAGCACATGGACGATGAGCGGGTGGTCGCTGGGCCGCCCCTTGGCGGCAAAGATCTTGGCCACCGCCTCATCGCGGTCGGCACGGGCCGCGAGCCCATAGACCGTCTCGGTCGGCAGGCCGAGCAGCTCGCCGTCCGCCAGGCCGCGGGCGGCGGCCTGGACGGCATCGGCGTCGTGGCCCGGCAGCAGCATCAGAAGTCGGTGGGCAGGCCGAGCAACGCGGCCGCCTGCACGGCCACCGCATGGGCCGCATCCGGCGTGTCGGCGGTGATGTTGAGGTGGCCCATCTTGCGGCCGTGACGGGCATCGCTCTTGCCGTACAGGTGCAGATGGGTGCCCGGCAGGGCCAGCACACGGTCCCAGGCCGGCGGCGTTGGGCCGCCCGCGGTGCTGAACCACAGATCGCCGAGCAGGTTGAGCATGAGGGACGCTGAATGCTGGCGCGGCTGCGGCAGCGGCAGGCCGGCCAGTGCCCGCACCTGCAGCTCGAACTGCGACACGTCCGCGCCGTTCATCGTCCAGTGCCCGGAGTTGTGCGGGCGCGGCGCCATCTCGTTGACGACCAGGCGGCCGTCTTCAAGCCAGAAGAACTCGATGCACAACACGCCCACATAGGCCAGCGCCTCGGCCACCTGGCGGGCAGCGGCGACGGCACGCGCCTGCACCTCGGCCGGCACGTCAGGCGCGGGCACCTCCGTGACGGCCAGGATGCCGCCGCGGTGCAGGTTCTGCTGCACCGGGTAATGCACCAGCTGACCGTCCGCGCCACGGGCGACCAGCACGCTCAGCTCGGCCCGCAGCGGCAGCAGCTGCTCCAGCACGCAGGGCACGCGCTGCAGGTCCTGCCAGGCCGTGGCCAGTTCTTCGCGGCTGCCGACCCGCACCTGACCCTTGCCGTCATAGCCCATGCGGCTGGTCTTCAGAATGCCGGGCAGCAGGGCCGGGTCGACCGCGGCAAGTTCGATCTCGTCGCGGATGACGGCATGGGGGGCGCAGGGCACGCCAGCGGCCTGGAAGTGGGCCTTCTCGACGGCACGGTCCTGGCAGACCGCCACGGCCGCCGCGGCCGGCGCCACGGTGCGCATGCCGGCCAGCGTCTCCAGCGCCACGGCCGGCACATTCTCGAACTCGGTGGTGATCGCATCGCAGTCACGCGCGAGCTGGGCCAGGCCCAGCGGATCGAGATAGTCGGCCTTCAGATGCTTCTCGGCCACGGCCCCGGCGGGACTGATCGCGTCGGGATCGAGCACGATGCAGCGGTAGCCCAGGGCCTGCGCGGCATGCACGAACATGCGGCCCAACTGGCCGCCGCCCAGGACGCCAAGCGTCGCCGTGCCGGGGAGCAGGGCCGGCATCAGCGCAATTCCTCGCTCATGGCCCGCGCGGCGGCCGTCTGGCGGGCGCGGAAGGCGTTCAGCCGCTCGAGCAGGCCGGCCTCGCCGGTGGCGAGCATGGCCACCGCGAACAGCGCGGCGTTGGCCGCGCCGGCGTTGCCGATGGCAAACGTCGCGACCGGGATGCCCTTGGGCATCTGCACGATGGAGTGCAGGGAATCGACGCCCTGCAGGTGGCGGCTGGCCACCGGCACGCCCAGCACCGGCACCGTCGTCTTGGCCGCCAGCATGCCGGGCAGATGGGCCGCACCACCGGCGCCGGCGATGATGGCCTTCAGCCCCCGGCCGGCGGCCGCTTCGGCATAGGCGAACATCTCGTCGGGCATGCGGTGGGCCGACACGACGCGCGCCTCGAAGGCGATGCCGAACTCGGTCAGAATCTCGGCCGCCTGCTTCATCGTCTCCCAATCACTGCTGGAGCCCATCACGATGCCGATGACGGCATCCGGGTTCTGGGGGGCTGGGGTGGACAAGGTCGCGCTCCAAAGCTCAGGAAAGCCTTGAATTGTAGAAGCCGAGGCTCCACCTCCTCCCCGCCATGATCGACATCACCCTCCAGAACTTCGAAGCCGAACTCATCATCGCCTCCCAGCAGCGCCCGGTGCTGCTGGACATCTGGGCGCCGTGGTGCGGTCCCTGCCGCACCCTCGGCCCGGTGCTGGAAAAGCTGGAGACGGCCTATGCGGGCCGCTTCACGCTGGCCAAGCTCAACAGCGACGAGGTGCCCGAGATCGCCACCCAGCTCAGCCAGATGTTCGGCGTGCGCTCCATTCCGTTCTGCGTGATGTTCGCCGGCGGCCAGCCGGTGGACGGCTTTGTCGGCGCCATTCCCGAGGCCCAGATCCGCGAGTTCCTGGACAAGCATGTCCCGGCCGGTGAGGCCCTGGAGGCCGAGGCGGATCTGGCCGAAGCCGAGGGCCTGCTGGCCGATGGCGACCTTGAGGCTGCGCTCGGCAAGCTGGCCCATGCGGTGCAGACCGATCCCGTCAACGACAACGCCCGCTTCGACTACGTCAAGGCCCTGCTGGAGCTGGGCCTGGTGGGCGAGGCGCGCGAAGCCTTCGCCCCGGTCGCGGCCAAGGCAGCCGACGCGCTGGTGCCCGCGCCGCGCCTGGCGGCCCTGGCCGTCTGGCTGAAGGCCTGCGAGGCCGCCGCCAGCGCCGACCCGGCCGCCCTGCAGGCGGCCATCGCCGCCAACAAGCGCGACTTCGAGGCGCGCTATGCGTGGGCGCAAGTCCATCTCGCCGGCCAGCGCTTCACCGAGGCCATGGACGAGCTGCTTGAAATCATCATGCGCGACAAGGCCTGGAACGGCGAGGCCGCGCGCAAGGCCTATGTGGCCATCCTGGAGCTGCTGGCCAAGCCGGCGCCGAAGCCGGCCGCCGAGGCCAAGACCGGCACGCTCGAGATTGCCGGCAAGGCCGCGGTCGTGCACAGCGACCCGCTGATCGACCAGTACCGCCGCAAGCTGTCGATGGCGCTGTTCTGAAGCGCCGGCCCCGCCCTCAGTTCGACCGCTGGCTGTTGCGGATCTCGCGCAGCTTCACGCACTCCGGATGATTCTGGAACACCGGCCGCTCGCATTGCCGGTCGATGCACCAGGCCAGCGCCAGCAGCACGCGGCGCCCGCAGGCCTCGGTCGGGCTGCGCGGTTCCGGCTCGGCAGCGGCCGCCGCCCCGGCGCCGGGAAGCGTTGCCGTCCTTTCGGGAGGCACGGCCGGCGCGGAGGCCACGGGCTCGGGCGCCGCGAGCACCGGGCTGCGCGGCATCGCGCGCGGCTCGGCGCCCTTGTCGGCCGGCAGCGGCCTGAGCGCGCCATCACGGCGTGGCGGCACTGGCGCCGACGCCGCTGAAGACACGGCGGGGCGGCTGGCCGCACTGGCCGCGGCCGGCGCCTTGGCCCCCGCGAGAGGCAGAGGCGCCGACACGGCCGGGGCCGGCGGCACGGGCAAGGGCGCAGCCGCCCCTGACGCCGCACCCGACACCGAAGAAGCCACCGAAGCCGCCTGCTCGCCGGCCGGCACCGAAGCTGGCGCCGAGGCTGCTTCGGCCGGGGCCGGTGGCTGGACGGGCGCATCCGGCGCGCTGCGCCCCTGCAGCGCCAAGCGGCCAAGCAGCAGCAGGGCGCCCGCAACGACCGCCACGAGCAGCAGCGCACGGCCGCGCTGCGGAGCCGGCGGTGTCGCTGCCGGCTGCGGCGCCGGCTTCGGCGTGGCGGGCGGCACCGTGAGGATGGTGGTGTCCGGCGATTGCACGGTGTCGGCAAACTCGACGTCAAGCGGCTGCGGCGCCGGTGCGCTGCGCGCCGGCGCGGGCTGGGCGGCGGGCACGCTGGCACGGCCTTCCAGCACCTCGCGCCAGGCGGCGGCGCTCTGTGGGCGCTGATGCGGCGGCACGCGCAGCGCCCAGTCCAGCGCCGCAAGGAACACCGGTGAATAACCCGGCACGGCCAGCGGCGCCAGCTCGTCGCCCATCGCACGCGCCGTGCAGGGCGGCGGCGGCCGGCCGGTGAGCAGGTCATGCATGGCCGCGGCCAGCGCATAGAAGTCGGTCCAGGGGCCCTGCTTCAGGCTGGTGGCCTCGGCGTATTGCTCGATGGGCGCGTAGCTCGGCTTCAGGATGGCGGTGAAGACCTGGGTGCGGTCGCCGATGGCCTGGCGGGCGGCGCCGAAGTCCAGCAGGATGGGCGGGCCGCCATCGGCCGGCAGGAAGATGTTGTCGGGTGCGACGTCGCGGTGCCAGACCTGCTGCGCATGCAGCACCGCCAGGCCACCCAGCACCGCATCGAAAATGCGCCGCACCCAGGCCTCGGGGGGCGGCGTGGGCTGGCCGCGGCGGGCCTCGCGCAGGTTCTGGCCCACCAGGCGCGGCATCACCATATAGGCCGTGCCGTTCGCCTCCCAGAAGCGGTAGACCTTGAGCAAAGACGGGTGGTCAAAGCGCGCCAGCAGCCGGGCCTCGTTGACGAAGCTGCGCCGCCCCAGCTCGAAGGTCTCGCGCATCGAGATCGAGCGCACCGAGACCTGCGACTGGCCATCCCGCTGCGCGAACTGGCTCGGCATGTACTCCTTGATCGCCACCTCGCGCTCCAGCGCATGGTCGCGCGCCAGGTAGACGATGCCGAAGCCGCCCACGCCCAGAGTGCCCAGGATCTCCAGCTCGCCAAAGCGCGTGCCGGCCGGCAGGGCATTGGTGCTGTCGTCGTCGCGGGCATCGGCGGTCATAGGCCGACGAGGGTAACCCAGCCGGGGCGACGGCTCCCCCTCGCAAAAGCCCTTAATGCCCCTGGAATGGGTTCAGCGCGGCGGGCTGGTCAGCCCGGCAGCATTGAGGCGCCGGGCCCAATCCTGACGCTGGGCGGCGTCACGCGCCCAGGCCGCAGCGGCGGCATCGGCCTGCACGGCCGCCAGAGCGTCTTCGTGCAGCTTGGCATAGACCTGCGCCAGCCGGGCGTGCAAGGCGGCGCATTCGTCGATGTCACAGCTGGGCTGGTCCTCGGCCAGCACCTCGATCGCGGCCTGGTCGGCCAGCGCTCGGGCCCGCTGGGGCTCGCCGGTGTTGGCCCAGCACCAGGCCAGGTCGGCCAGCAGGCTGCCGCCGAGGCGCGCCAGCCCGGCCGCCATCGCGACCGGCAACTGGGCCTCCAGCAGCGCGGCCGCCTCGGCATAGTCGCCCTGCACGGTCATCAACTGGGCGCGCAGCACCGGCGTCAGGTCGCCGCGGGCCGAGCCGCCGACGGCATCGTCGTAGTGGCCGACGGACGCGACACCCAGCAGCACCGCGGGCGCCTCGCCGGGCTCGCCGGCCAGCGCGGCGTGGCGGATGCGCAGTGCACGCATCTGGGTCTGGTTGTAGAGCAGCGCGGCCAGACCCGCGTCATCGCCCTCGGCGATCGCGTGCTGGCGGGCCCAGGCATACCAGGGCGATGCCGCCGCCTCGCCGCCAGCCAGGCTCCAGGCCGAGGCCAGCGCCGTGGCCACCCGGTAGCCGGCGCCATGGTCGTCCGGGCCCAGCATGGCCAGCGCGGCCTGGGCGTGGGCGATCAGGCTGTCGATGTCGCGGCCGACGAAGTCCATCTGCGCCAGCCAGGCGTCGGCCAGGGCCTGCAGCGGCCGCAGCCGCGCCGCTGCAGCCATCACACGGGCGCGACGGACCCGCTCACGCGCGCCACCGCCAAAGCCCGAGAACGCGCCGAAATAGGCCATCAGGCCCTGGGCCAGATGCAGCCAGGCGGCCAGTTCGACGCGCGGGTGCAGGAGTGCGCCGGCGTGCAGGCGGTCCAGTTCCTCGCGGGCCTCGGCATCACGGCCATGGCGCAGCCACAGGATGGCGCGCTGCGCCTGCAGCACGGCCGCCCGCGCCGGCACCGCGGACGCGGCGGCGATCTCGGCGTCGAGCCGCAGGGCCAGCCGGCTGCGCAATTTCAGGCTCATGACACCCTCTTGCGCCAGGCGCTCATGCCGTCAGCCGCTGCAGTGCTTCCTCGTACTTCTGCACGGTGCGGGCAATGACCTCGGCCGGCAGCTTGGGCGCTGGCGCGGTCTTGCCCCAGGGCTGGCCGTTGACGGTGGCCTGCTCCAGCCAGTCGCGCACGAACTGCTTGTCGTAGCTGGGCGGGTTGCTGCCCGGGGCGTAGCTCTCGACCGGCCAGTAGCGCGAGGAATCGGGCGTCAGCACCTCGTCCATCAGCGTCAGCGTGCCGTCGGCATCGAGGCCGAACTCGAACTTGGTGTCGGCAATGATGATGCCCTTGGTCAGCGCGAAATCGGCCGCGCGCTGGTAGAGCTGGATGGAGATGTCGCGCACGCGGGCGGCGAGGTCGGGCCCGATGATTTCGGCCGCGCGCTCGAAGCTGATGTTCTCGTCGTGATCGCCCATCTCGGCCTTGGTGGCCGGCGTGAAGATCGGCGCGGGCAGCTTGTCGGCATTGCGCAGGCCCGGCGGCAGCGCCACGCCGCAGACGCTCTGGGTCTTCTGGTACTCGGCCCAGCCGCTGCCGGCCAGATAGCCGCGCACCACGGCCTCGATGGGCAGGGGCTTGAGCCGCTTGACGAGCATCGCGCGGTCCCGCACCTGCTCGCGCTCCAGCGGTTCCAGCACGGCCAGCGGGTTCTCGCCGGTCAGGTGGTTGGGGACGATGCCCTGCAGCTTGTCGAACCAGAACAGCGCCATCTTCGTCAGCAGCGCGCCCTTGCCGGGGATGGGCTCGCCCATGATCACGTCGAAGGCCGAGAGGCGGTCGCTGGCCACCATCAGCAGGCGGTCGTCGCCCACCGCGTAGTTCTCGCGCACCTTGCCGCGGCCGAGCAGCGGGAGGGAGGTCAGCGTGGATTCGTAGAGGGCGTGGGTCATGACGGCGACGGCAGGCTGGCGGGGCCCCGGATTCTAGAAGCCGCGCCGCGCGCGCCCTCAGGCGTCCAGCGCGTCGAACCCCAGATAGCGCGCCTCGAAACGCTGCCGGCCCTCGCGCGCGAACGCGTCGGCATCCCAGTCGCCGGGCAGCAGGCGATCCCGGCAGGCCGCACGGAAGCGGTAGGCCTGCGCCGCGGCGCACCGGCCGTCCGCGAGCCGCACCTGCACCTCGACCCGCTCGTACTCATCCCCCTCGAAGGCATCGAGCCGCGCCCAGGCGGCGGCATCCACATCGAGGTAGAGCCGCCCGGGCACCTCATGCCCCGGCGCCGGCCACAGGCCGGGATAGTCCTGGCCGCGCACTGGGTGGCGGCGGTGGCCGGCCAGCACGGCCGGCTCGCTCGCGAACCCACGCCCGCAGACGCGGGCCATGATGTCGGCCCACATCAGCGAGCCGTAGGTGAAGCAGTGATGCGTCACTGCACCTGCTGGGCCAGCTCGCCGCGGGCGTAGGCGGCGGCGATGTCGGCCAGCGTGCGGGCCTTGATCTTGCCGGCCTGGCCTTCGCAGCCGAACTCCAGGTAGCGCTGCTTGCAGATCGCCTTGGCAGCCTCGCGGGCGGGCTTGAGCCACTCGCGGGCGTCGAACTTGTCCGGGTTCTCGGCCATGAACTTGCGCACCGCACCGGTCATTGCCAGGCGGATGTCGGTGTCGATGTTGATCTTGCGCACGCCGTGCTTGATGGCCTCCTGGATCTCCTCGACCGGCACGCCGAAGGTCTCCTTCATCTGGCCGCCGTACTGGTTGATGATGGCCAGCAGCTCCTGCGGCACGCTGGACGAGCCGTGCATGACGAGGTGGGTGTTGGGGATGCGCGCGTGGATCTCCTTCACGCGGCTGATCGCCAGGATGTCGCCCGTGGGCTTGCGGCTGAACTTGTAGGCGCCGTGGCTGGTGCCGATGGCGATGGCCAGCGCGTCGAGCTGGGTGGCCTTGACGAAGGTGGCAGCCTCCTCGGGGTCGGTCAGCATCTGCGAGTGGTCGAGCTTGCCGGCGGCGCCGATGCCGTCTTCCTCGCCGGCGTCACCGGTCTCGAGGTTGCCCAGGCAGCCGAGCTCACCCTCGACGGTCACGCCCACGGCGTGGGCCATCTGCACGACCTTGCGGGTCACGTCGACGTTGTAGTCGAAGCTGGCGGGCGTCTTGCCGTCTTCCATCAGCGAGCCGTCCATCATCACCGAGCCGAAGCCCAGCTCAATGGCGCCGGCGCAGACCTTGGGGCTGGTGCCATGGTCCTGGTGCATCACCAACGGGATGTGCGGGTACATCTCGGCCGCGGCCTGGATCAGGTGCTTGATGAAGGGCTCGCCGGCATATTTGCGGGCACCGGCGCTGGCCTGCAGGATGACCGGCGCGCCGACTTCATCGGCGGCAGACATCACGGCCTGCACCTGTTCCAGGTTGTTGACGTTGAAGGCTGGGATGCCATAGCCGTGTTCAGCGGCGTGGTCCAGCAACTGGCGCATGGAGACGAGAGGCATGGGAATTCCCCGGTGGAGTTGAGAAACCTGGGCCGACTGCGGCCCCCACCCTAGTTGGTAACCGCGCCGTAACTGGTTGGGGATTCTATGGAGGCTGCCCGTCTCAGGGCGCGCCCCAGCCCCCTGGAACCGTGGGGAGGCCACAATCAGCCACCCATGACCCGGCTCGTCTTCGACCACCTCACCAACTGGATCACTGCCGCCGCCAGCGAGCATTCGCACGACCTGGTGGCGCATGTCGAGGAGCGCACCGGCGCCAGCCACCGCGCGGTGCTGTCCGCCCTCAAGCGCCTGGTCGATGCCGGCTGGCTGGTGCGCAGCGGCACCAGCCGCCGCCCGGTGTTCGCACCCGGCGGGCTGCGCCAGGTGGTGCGCAGCTACACCCTCTTCGGCCTGCAGGAAGACCTGCCCTGGCAGCGCGACTTCGCGCCGCATTTCGCGCTGCCCCGGCATGTCGAGCGCATGATCCAGCACGGCTTCACCGAGCTGGTCAACAACGCCGCCGACCACTCCGGCGGCACCAGCGTGACGGTCTCGCTGCGCCAGACGCCGACCCATGTGCAGCTGCTGGTCAGCGACGACGGCATCGGCGTGTTCGACAAGATCTGCACCGCCTTCCAGCTCGAAGACCCGCAGCACGCGATGCTGGAGCTCAGCAAAGGCCGGCTCACGAGCGCACCCGATGCCCACACCGGCCGCGGCCTGTTCTTCAGCAGCCAGCTGGCCGACGTGTTCGACATCCACGCCAACAACACCGCCTACCAGCGCCGCGCCTGGGAGAGCAGCGGCTGGAGGAAGGGCCGCGCCCTGCCCCGCCAGGGCAGCAGCATCTACATGGCGATCGCGCTGAACACCACGCGCACGCTGGACGGCGTGATGAATGCCTGGAGCCGCGCCGGCGACGGCATCGAGTTCGACCAGACCCGGGTGCAGCTGCGCCTGCTGACCACCGAGGGCCAGGCCCTGGACTCGCGCGCCGCGGCCCGCCGCGTGGGCCTGCGGCTGACCACCTTCAAGCGCGCCGAGATCGACTTCGACGGCGTGGTCGATGTGGGCCACGGCTTCACGGATGAGTTGTTCCGCGTGTTCGCCAAGGCCAACCCGGGCATCGAGCTGGTGGCGACGAACATGACGCCGCGGATCGAGGCGCTGATCCGCAGCGCCCGCGCCGGCTGATTCAGCCGGGCCGCTTCAGCGCCGGCACCGGCGGCACCGCGATGCGCGGGCCGACGTAGCCGGCCACGACACCGAAGCGCCCGCCGTCCTCGCGCGCCCAGTCCTGGGCCCAGGCGCCCATCTCGGCCGGCTCGCGGCCGACGAAGTTCCACCACAGCAAGGGCGGCGTGGCCCAGGGCTCGCCGCCGAGCAGCAGCAGCCGCGCCGGGCCGGCACTGCGCAACTCGACCGCCTCGCAGCCCGGGCCGATATAGAGCAGCGTGCCTGGCGCCACGCTCTCGACCGCCTCATGCCCGGTCGGCGCAACCTCGACCTCGCCCTCCAGCAGCATCACGCCATGCTCGAAGCCGCGGCGCAGCCTCAGCACCGCATCGACCGGGCCGCTGCAGGCCAGGTCCAGCCCCAGCAGCGGCGTGAAGCTGGGCACCGGTGAACGGCAGCCGTCCAGTTCGCCCACCAGCAGGGTGCCGTCCCAGCCGCCCAGGCCCAGGCGTGGCAGCTCGGGGAAGTGCTGGAAGCTCGGCGCCCGCTCGCGCTCGGCATCGGGCAGCGCGATCCACAGCTGGGCGAGGTGGATGCGGTCGCTCAACGACTCCTCGCTGTGCGAAATGCCGTGGCCGGCGGTCATCAGGTTCACCTGGCCGGGCCGCAGCACCTGCTCGGAGCCCAGGCTGTCGCGGTGCAGGATCTCGCCCTCGATCATCCAGCTGAAGGTCGACAGCCCCGTGTGCGGATGCGGGCCGACGTTCATGCGCTTGAGCGTGGTGGCCGGGCCGGCATGGTCGGCAAAACACCAGGCGCCGATGCTGCGCCGGGCCTTGCTCGGCAGCGCGCGCTGGATCGGCAGGCCGCCGACATCGCTGACATGGCTGCCGATGCGTTCGACGACGAGGCTCATGGGCGGCGCGCGCCGACAAAGTCCACGAAGCCCTGCATGAACTGGGCGAGCTGCTCGCGCAGCCTGTCGTCGACCAGCCGGCCCTGGGCATCGAAGGCGGTTTGCGCGCGCGACACCATCAGCCGCCCGCCCATCCAGAAGTCGTTGCCAAAGGCCCGCAGCACCGACAGCAGCGCGTCCTGCGACTGCACGGTGCCGAAGCCGCCGGGCGTCGCGCCGACCAGGCCGGTCGGCTTGCCGCCAAAGAGCTTGCCGCCCTCGCCGCTGGGCCGCGACAGCCAGTCCAGCCCGTTCTTCAGCACGCCGGGAATGCCGTTGTTGTACTCGGGCGTTGCGATCAGCAGGCCGTCGGCGCTGCGGATGGCCTCGCGCAGCGTCGTGACGGCCTCCGGAATGCCCTCGTCCTCCAGGTCGCCGTCGTACAGCGGGATGCCATGCAGGGTGCGCACCGCCACATCGGCGCCGGCGGGAGCCAGTTCGGCAGCGGCGTGCAGCAAGGCGGTGTTGTAGGAGGCGCGGCGCAGCGCGCCGCTCAGCGCAATGATCTTCATGAAGCTTCTCGTGGCAATGACCCGGCCATGATGCCAGGGCGCCAGCGCGCCAACAGCAGTGCATTGCTGACGACGCTGACGCTGGACAGCGCCATCGCCGCGCCGGCCAGCACCGGGCTCAGCGCACCGAAGGCAGCCAGCGGGATGCCGACCACGTTGTAGGCAAAGGCCCAGAACAGGTTCTGGCGGATCTTGCGCACCGTGCGCCGGGACAGCTCAATGGCCTCGACCACCAGGCGCGGGTCGCCGCGCATCAGCGTGATGCCGGCGGCCGCCATCGCCACCTCGGTGCCGGTGGACATGGCCAGCCCCACATCGGCCGCGGCCAGTGCCGGCGCGTCGTTGAGGCCGTCGCCCACCATGCCGACGCGGCCCTGGGCCTTCAGCCCGGCGACGAGCCGCGCCTTGTCCTCGGGCAGCACCTCGGCATGGACCTCGTCGATGCCGAGCTGGCGGGCCACGGCATCGGCCGCGGCGCGGTGGTCGCCGCTGATCAGCACCGTGCGCAGGCCCAGCGCGTGCAGCCGCGCCACCGCCTCGGCGGCCTCGGGCTTGAGCGCGTCGCCAAAGGCCAGCCAGCCGAGCAGCTCGGGGCGCTCACCCAGGCGGGCCAGCCAGGACAGGCTATGGCCCTCGGCCTGCTGGGCCTGGGCCGCGGCGTCCTCGGGCAGGGCCAGGCCCAGCTCGCGCATCCAGGCCGCGCTGCCCAGGGCCAGCGGCTCGCCCTCGACCTCGCCGCGCACGCCGCGCCCCGGCAGGGCCTGCAGCGCGCCGGCCGGCGCCACGCCCGGCGCGGCCTCGCGCACCGCGCGGGCCAGCGGGTGTTCGCTGCCCGCCTGCAAGGCCGCCGCCAGCGCCAGCGGCGCGCTGTGGGCCACCAGGCGGGGGCGGCCCTGGGTCAACGTGCCGGTCTTGTCGAAGGCCACCACCTGCAGGCCGCGCGCCAGCTCCAGGGCCTCGGTGTCCTTGATGAGCACGCCCCGCCGCGCGGCCGCGCCGATGCCGGCCATCAGCGCCGCCGGCGTGGCCAGGCCCAGCGCGCAGGGGCAGGCGATGACGAGCACGGCCACGGCGTGGATCAGGGCCTGGCTCAAGTCGCCCCGCGCCAGCCCCCAGCCCAGCAGCGTGATCGCGGCAATGCCGACGACGACCGGCACGAAGACGGCCGCGACGCGGTCCACGAGGCGCTGGATCGGCGGCTTGGCGCCCTGGGCCTGCTCCACCAGGCGCGCGATGCGCGCCAGCCGCGACTCGGCGCCCAATGCGGTGCAGCGCAGCGTGAGCAGGCCCTCGCCGTTGACCGCACCGCCGGTGACCGTGTCGCCCTCGCCCTTGGGCACGGGCAGGCTCTCGCCGGTGATCAGGGATTCGTCGACCGCGCTGTGGCCGGCGGTCACGAGGCCATCCACCGGCAGCCGCTCGCCGGGCCGCACACGCACCAGGTCGCCCACACGCAGCGCCGCGAGGGGCAGCTCGGCCTCGACGCCATCGCGCAGCACCCGGGCGGTCTCGGGCTGCAGGGCCGCCAGCGCGCGAATCGCCGCGCCGGTGCCGCGCTTGGCCCGGGCCTCCAGCCATTTGCCGAGCAGCACCAGCGTGATGAGGACGGCCGCCGACTCGAAGTACAGCCCGTGCTCGTTCCCCCGCCACAGCTCGAACAGCGACAGCCCGAAGGCGGCACTCGTGCCCAGGGCCACCAACAGGTCCATATTGCCGGCGCCATCGCGCAGCGCCCGCCAGCCGGACGCGTAGAAGCGCGCGCCCAGCAGCGCCTGCACCGGCAGGGCCAGGGCCAGCTGCCACGCGCCTGGCAGCATCGCCTGATGGCCGAGCAACATGGGCGCGGCCAGGGGCAGGCTCAGCAGCACGCCGGCCGCAACCGCCCAGCCGGATTGCGACCACGGAACCCGCGCCTCGCTGCGGCGCGGTGCGTCCAGCGTGGCGGGGTAGCCGGCGCGGGCCAACACGGCCAGCATCGGAGCGGCATCGGTGCCCTGCAGCAGCACCACGCGCGCCGTCTCGGTGGCGAGGTTGACCTCGGCCGACAGCACGCCGGCCTGCTTCAGCAGCGCTTTCTCGACGCGGCCGACGCAGCTCGCGCAACTCATGCCGGAGATCCTCAGCAGCAGCTCCTGGCGGCGCACGCCATAGCCGACGCGCTCCACCGCCGCCGCGAGTTGTGCGGCCGGGGCGTTCCCATCCACCTGGGCCGTCTCGCTGGCCAGATTGACCCGCGCCTCGCTCACGCCGGGCACCGCGCGCAGCGCCCGCTCCACACGCGCGACGCAGCTCGCGCAGCTCAGGCCGCTCAAGGACAGGCTCAAGGTCGTCATGGGCTGATTGTCAGGACTAGGATCTCTGCCGGCCCTGATCTGACACCGCCCCCACCCCGATGCACCACTTCCTCCTCCCCGACATGAGCTGCGGCCACTGCGTCGCCGCGATCACCGAAGCGCTGCAGGCCGCCGACGCCCAGGCCGAGGTCCGCATCGACCGCGAGGCCCGCACGGCCGACGTTGACAGCCGCCTGCCCCGCGACACCCTGGCCGCGGCATTGGCGCAAGCCGGCTACCCGCCCGCCGCCGCGGGCTGAGGGGCGCCCGTGCCGGCCCACCAGGCGCCGATCGCGGCGGCCAGGTCCTCCGGGGTACCTTGGGCATCCAACACCAGCACACCAGGCTCGCCGCCCGGCGCTTCCAGCGTCGCAAACTGGCTCTCAATCAGCGCGTCCGGAAAGAAGTGGGCACGCCGCGCCTGCACGCGGGCCCGCGCCAGCGCCGGGCTGAGTTCCAGGTAGGCAAAGCGCAGGCCGGGCGACGCGGCACGCAGGCGGTCGCGGTAGGCCCGCTTCAGCGCCGAGCAGCTCAGCACCACACCGGCCGGGTGGGCGGCCAGCTCACCGGCCAGCCGCGCCAGCCAGCCGGCGCGGTCGGCGTCGGTCAGCGGCTCGCCGGCCCGCATCTTGGCGACGCTGGCCGGGCTGTGATAGTCGTCGCCCTCCACCAGCGGCAGGCCCAGGCGCTGCGCCGCGCGGGCCGCCACCGTCGACTTGCCGCAGCCGGCCACGCCCATCACCACGAGGCTCACCCGTTCACGTATTGCTGCCATCGCCATAGGCGCAGGATTGTCCGGCCATCGACAATCTGCACCCACTGCTGCTGCCGACGACATGTCCGAAACCGCCGCCCTCGAGGCCGAGGTCAATCCCCATTACCTCGACCACCTGGTTGCCGCCTCCGCCAGCCATGAGGTCGAGGTGACGGAGGACATCGTCACGCGCAGCGGCGTCAAGCTGCTGGCACGCGGTGCACGCATCGACGCCTCCACCCGCGAACGGCTGCTGGCGCACAAGCTGTCGCGCCCGCTGGAACAGTGCGTCGGCGTCAGCGGCGGCGTCACGCCGGAGCAGATCGGCCAAGCGGCCGAGCGCTGGCTGGACGAGCAGCCGCTGCTGCGTGCCCTCTGCGCGGAAGATCGCGGCCTGCCGCTGCCGCGGTCCCTGCCGCGGCTGAGGCTGAGCCCCGGCATGCAGTCGCTGCTGCGCCTGTATGCGCAGCGCCAGGCTGACCGGCTGCACCATGCGGTCGGCGTGGCCCTCGTGGCCAAGGCGCTGGCGCGCCGGCTGCTGCCCGGCGATGTGGACCAGCATCGACGCATCGGCCTGGCCGGCCTGCTCCACGACGTGGGCGAGCTCTATCTCGACCCCGCCCATCTGCAGCGCGGCGCGCCGCTGCAGGCCGAGCAGTGGCGCCAGATCGTCAGCCATCCGGTCATCGGCCACCGCGTGCTGCGCGACCTCGACGGCGGCGCCGCCGACCTGGCCGATCTGGTGCTAGGCCATCACGAGCGGCTCGACGGCTTCGGCTACCCGCGTGGCCTGCAGGGCGAACAGTTCGCGGTGGCGACCCAGACCCTGGCCGTGGCCGAGTGGCTGACCGGGCTGATGGACGAGGGGCCGGCGGCCAACATCCACGCCAGCATCGCCACCAAGCTCATTCCCGGCGAATTCGGCGAGCCTGCGCTGGAGCTGCTGCGGGCAGCGGCACGCGCCAGCGGCACGCCACCGCGCCTCACCGAGACGCCCGGCACCCTGGCCGATGCCCTGCCCCAGGTCATCCACGTGGCCGAGGTGCTGACGCGCTGGCGCATGGTGCGCGGCAGTTTCGACGTGAGGCTGGCGCTGGCCAGCCCGGAACTCCGCGCCCTGGTGGCGCTGTGCCGCCACCGGCTGCAGCAGTTGCAGGCGTCATTCACCAGCGCCGGCCTGGACGCCGGCGCCCCGGAACAACTGGTCGACGAGCTGGCCGACGAGAGCCCCACGCTGCAACTGGAGCTGCTGTCGCTGATCCGCGAGTTCCATTGGCGTATTGGCGAGATGGAGCGCGAGGTGCTGCTGCGCACCCACCAGATGAGCCCGGACGACCAGACCCTGGTGCACAGCATGATCGCGGCGCTCAAGGGCAGCCTGCCGGTCGCGGCCTGAGGCCGGGCGGGTCGGGCCGGCAAGGCACCGCGGCCACCGACCTCACTCAAAATCCGGTCCACACAAACAAGGGGTGTGCGATGGAGACGTCCTCGGCCTTTGCCGGTTGGCTGCGCCGGCACCGTGTGGCCTGCTTCGGGCTGATGGTGCTGAGCTTCATCGCCTTCGGGCTGCTGACGCTGGACCTGGTGCGCGTCGTCGATGCCAATGCGAACTTTCTGTGGCAGCACGGCCGTGAGGGGCTGCTGGATGGCGGCCTGCGCCAACTGCTCGGCCTGCTGGTGACCAGCATCGCGGCCATGGCCGCTTGGCTGCTGTTCAAGCTCTGCGAAACCCTGCTGCTGCAGGCGCTCAGTCGCTAGCCAGCACGTCCTGCAGCCGCGCACGCAGCCGCCGCAGCCGCAGCAGCTCGTCACCGGGTGCCTGCAGCGCCGGCCACAGCAGGGCCACCAGGTCGCGGGCGCTGGTCTCCACATCGAGCTGGCGCCCGGTGATCACCACCTCCCACAGCATGTGCTCCATCGGCCCGAAGACCAGCGAGCGCAGCAGCCGCAGCGGGATGTCGCGGCGCACCTCGCCGCTGGCCTGGCCGCGTGCGAGCAGGTCCATCAGCGGCGCGGTGTAGCGGCGCTGCAGTTCGACAAAGCCTTCGCCGAGGTCCTGGCCCTTGGTCCGCCCCTCGGACAGCACGAGCGCGCACAGGCCGGTGCCCTGGATCAGGAACAGGCGCAGGTGGGTCAACACGACGAACTCCAGCTGCTCGCGCACCGGCTTCTCGCGCGGCAGGCCGGCCTCGATCGCGGTGATGATCTCGTCGTACCAGTCCTGGATGACCCGCATGCACAGCTCGCGCTTGCTGCGGAAATAGGTGAAGACCGTGGCCTCGGACACCCCCAGCCGCTGCGCCACCTCAGTCGTCGTGGCCCGCTCGTAGCCGCGCTCGGCAAACACCTCGCGGCCGACGCGCAGGATGTCGCGCACCCGCTGCTCGGCCTTGGGGCCGGCCGGCGCACGGCGCTGGGGCGGGGCGGCAACGGGGTTCATGCGCCGCATTCTCGGCATTTATTGAGCAATACTCAAGTCGGCATTGCATCGGCGTTCTCCCTGCATTATTCTGCCGACCCTCGGGCCGCTCACGAGGCTGCCAAACATCAGTTGAGCCGTGCTCAGGCAGGGCTCCCAGGAGACTCCATGCCGGTCCTCAGCACCCAGCTCAACCCGCGCTCGGCCGAATTCAAGGCCAATGCCGACGCGATGCGCACCGCCCTCGACGACCTGAACGCCAAGCTCGC
Source organism: Burkholderiales bacterium (assembly GCA_003963075.1). Taxonomy (GTDB): domain Bacteria; phylum Pseudomonadota; class Gammaproteobacteria; order Burkholderiales; family Burkholderiaceae_C; genus Pelomonas. The sequence continues at coordinate 6,412 of RXJV01000038.1, read as the reverse complement.
GCAGATCGCGCTGGGCGGCGGCGAGGCCGCGCGCGCCAAGCACACCGCCCGCGGCAAGCTGCTGCCGCGCGACCGCGTCGAGATGCTGCTGGACCCGGGCACGCCCTTCCTGGAGGTGGCACCGCTGGCCGGGCTCAACCTGTATGACAACGCCGCGCCCGGCGGCGGCGTGATCGCCGGCATAGGCCGCGTGGCGGGCGTGGAGTGCATGGTGGTGTGCAACGACGCCACCGTGAAGGGCGGCACCTACTACCCGATCACCGTCAAGAAGCACCTGCGCGCGCAGGAGATCGCGCAGCAGAACCGGCTGCCCTGCCTCTACCTCGTGGACAGCGGCGGCGCCAACCTGCCGAATCAAGACGAAGTCTTCCCCGACCGCGACCACTTCGGCCGCATCTTTTTCAACCAAGCCAACCTGAGCGCGGCCGGCATCCCGCAGATCGCGGTCGTGATGGGCTCCTGCACGGCCGGCGGCGCCTATGTGCCGGCGATGAGCGACGAGACCATCATCGTCAAGAACCAGGGCACCATCTTCCTCGGCGGCCCGCCGCTGGTGAAGGCGGCCACCGGCGAGGTCGTCACGGCCGAGGACCTGGGTGGCGGCGATGTGCACACCCGCCTGTCCGGCGTGGCGGACCACCTGGCCAACAACGACACCCATGCGCTGGCCATCGCCCGCCAGTCCGTCGCGCGGCTGAACTGGACCAAGGCCAATCCGCTGCTCGTCCAGGCACCCAAGGCGCCGGCCTACGACCCGGCCGAGCTGCACGGCGTGATCCCGACCGACACCCGCAAGCCCTTCGACGTGCGAGAGGTCATCGCCCGCATCGTCGATGCATCGGAGTTCGACGAGTTCAAGGCCCGCTACGGCACCACGCTGGTCTGCGGCTTCGCCCACATCGAGGGCATGCCGGTGGGCATCGTCGCCAACAACGGCATCCTGTTCGCCGAAAGCGCCAACAAGGGCGCCCACTTCATCGAGCTGTGCTGCCAGCGCAAGATCCCGCTGGTTTTCCTGCAGAACATCACCGGCTTCATGGTCGGCCGCAAGTACGAGAACGAGGGCATCGCCCGCGCCGGCGCCAAGATGGTGACGGCCGTGGCCTGCGCCCAGGTGCCCAAGTTCACGGTCATCATCGGCGGCAGCTTTGGCGCCGGCAACTACGGCATGTGCGGCCGCGCCTACTCGCCGCGCTTCCTGTGGATGTGGCCGAACGCCCGCATCTCGGTGATGGGCGGCGAGCAGGCCGCCAGCGTGCTGAGCACCCTGCGCCGCGATGCCATCGAGGCCAAGGGCGGCAGCTGGAGCGCCGAGGAGGAGGACGCCTTCAAGGCGCCGATCCGCCAGCAGTACGAGGACCAGGGCCACCCCTACTACGCCTCGGCGCGGCTGTGGGACGACGGCGTCATCGACCCCGCCGACACCCGCCGCGTGCTGGCGCTGGGCCTGAGCGCGTCGCTGAACGCGCCCATCCCCGACACCAAGTTCGGCGTGTTCCGGATGTGATGGGCAACCGACCGCTGCACGCCGAGGCTGCCGAGTGAGCTTGCGTCACCTGACACATGGCCTGCTGGCCGGCCTTGCGGCGGCTGCCGCCCTGCTCGCCCATGCGGACGAGCCCGAGCGCCTGCACGCCGACCTGCGCGAGGTCATCGTGCGCGTGCCGGCACGCGTCGAGGACGCCTTCGGCAAGGCCGTCGAAGGCGAGCTGGTGGTCACCACCTTCCGGCCGGCCGGCCCGGGGCCCTTCCCGCTGGTCGTCATCAGCCACGGCCGCGACAGCGACAAGCGCGCCGAATACAAGCGGCCCCGCTACGAGTCTGCGGCCCGCTTCTTCGTCCGCAAGGGCTTTGCGGTCGCGGTGCCGCTGCGCCTGGGCTACGGCGAACTGGCCGCCGCGGGCGACCCGGAGGACAGCGTGGCCTGCAACATGCCGCGCTTCGGCCCCGCCCTGCTGGCCGCGGCCCGGCAGATCCTGGCCGTGCGCGACTTCATGGCGCGCCAGCCCGACATCGATGCCAGCCGCACGCTGCTGGTGGGGCAGTCCGTCGGGGGCATCTCCACCATCGCCGCCACGGCGGCCCACGCTCCCGGCCAGGTGGCGGCCATCAACTTCGCCGGTGGGCATGGCGGCAACCCCGAGACCCACCCCGGCGATCCCTGCCAGGCCGAGCAGCTGCGCCGCCTCTACCGCAGCTTCGGCGAGGCCAACGCCCGCACCGCGCCGCCCACGCCCACGCTCTGGGTCTACACCGAGAACGACCGCTACTTCGCCCCTCGCCACGCCCGCCGCTGGGCCGAGGCCTATGCCGAGGGCGGCGGCACGGTGAACCTGCGCCTGCTGCCGCCGTTCGGCACCGACGGGCACAAGCTCTTCAGCAACGGCAACGACGTGTGGCAGCCCCTGGTCGACGAGTTCCTCGCGACGCTGGGCTTCACCCACCCGGGCCACCTGACCGCACCGCCCGCGCTGCAGCCCCTGGCGGGTGAGGCCAGCGCGCCGGCCGGGGCCAACACCACGCAGCGCGCGGCATTCCAGAAATTCCTGGCCACCTCAGCGCCGCGGGCCTTCGCCCGGGACGACGCTGGCCACTGGGGCTATGCGAACGGTGACGACGCGCTGTCGCGGGCGCTGGCTTTCTGCCAGCGCTACCTGCCGCCGCGCGAGCCGGCCCCCGACGGCACGCCCACGCCCACCTGCCGCCTCTACGCGGTGGACGACGCCCTCGTCCAGAGCACGCCATGACCTGCCGCCCACCCGCCCCTGGCCTCGTGCGCCGTCTCGCCCTGCAGCTCGGCGCCGCCCTGGCACTGCTGAACACCGCCGCACACGCGGTGGACCTCGTCACCCTGCCCGCCACCGCCCGCCGCCCGGCGCTGGCGATGCACTGGGCACCGCTGGATGACGCCGCGCCCCACCCCACCGTGGTCGCGCTGCACGGGTGCGGCGGCCTGTACCAACGCGATGGCCGCACGCTGGACGCGCGCTACCCGAGCTATATCGAACGCCTGCATGCCCAGGGCTACCACGTGCTGTTGCCCGACAGCTTCGGCTCGCGCGGCCTGGGCTCCGTCTGCAGTCAGCGTTATGCCACGCGCAGCATCGGCATCGCCGACCGCCGCGCCGATGTGCTGGACGCCCTGGACTGGCTGCGCCGCCAGCCCGGCGTGGACGCCGAACGCATCGCACTGCTGGGCTGGAGCAATGGCGCCACCACCGCGCTCAGCACCATGGACGCTCGCCGCATCCCGGCCGCCCCGCCGCTGGCCGCGGTCGTGCTGTTCTACCCCGGCTGCGGTCAGCTGCAGGCCGCCGAGCCCGCCGCGCGGGCCGTGCTGATGCAGCTCGGCGGCAGCGACGACTGGACCCCGCCCGAGCCCTGCGCCCGCCTGGCCCGGCGCTGGCAGGCCGCTGGCCGCGACGTGGTGCTGGACGTCTACCCCGGCGCCTACCACGGCTTCGACGGCACGGCGCCGGTGCGCTTCCGCACCGACGTGCCCAACGGCCGCGACGCCGGCGGCGTGCACCAGGGCGGCAACCCCGAAGCCGCCCGCGCCGCCGAGGCCCGGCTGGCCGAGTTCCTCGCCGCCCATCTCGGCGCGGGCGGACAATCCCCGCGCTCCACCCCATCGACGCCTCCCCGATGAGCACCTGCCTGACCGTCACGACCCAGGGCCCCGTCGCCCGCGTCACGCTGAACCGCCCCGAGGTCCGCAACGCGTTCAACGAAGTGCTGATCGCCGAACTGGCGGCCACGTTCACCGCGCTGGGCCAGAACCCCGGCCTGCGCGCCATCGTGCTCGCGGCCGAGGGCAAGGCCTTCTGCGCCGGCGCCGACCTGAACTGGATGAAGGCCATGGCCGGCTACTCGTGGGATGAGAACCACGCGGACGCCACGCGCCTGGCCGACATGCTCTGGGCGATCTACAGCTGCCCGGTGCCGGTGATTGCCCGCGTGCAGGGCGACGTCTACGCCGGCGGCGTGGGCCTGGTGGCCTGTGCCGACATCGTCGTCGCGGTGGACACGGCCGGCTTCTGCCTCAGCGAAGCCAAGCTCGGCCTGCTGCCCGCCACCATCGGGCCCTACGTCGTCAAGGCTTTGGGCGAGCAGGCCTCGCGGCGCTACTTTGTGACGGCCGAGCGCTTCAGCGCCGCCGAGGCGCACCGGCTGGGTCTGGTGCACGAGCTTGTGGCTGCGGACGCGCTGGATGCGAAGGTGGAAGCACTGCTGGCCGCCATCACGGCCAATGGCCCGGCGGCCGTGCGCGCCTGCAAGCGGCTCGTGAAGGACGTGGCCAGCCGCGAGATCACGCCGGCCCTGCGTGACGACACCGCGCGCCGCATCGCCGACATCCGCGCCAGCGACGAGGGCCGCGCCGGTGTGCAGAGCTTTTTGAACAAATCACCCACCCCCTGGACGGAACCGCCTGCCTCATGAGCACACCGACCCTTCCGATGCCCGACCTGACCCAGGCCCAGGCGGAGATGCGCTGGGCCTATTGGCACGGCGCCTTTGGCGTGCTGGCCTCCGCGATGGCCTGGGGCCTGGCGACCGGCACGGCCGCATGGGGCCGACCCCAGCAGGCCGTCTGGACCCTGCTGATCGCCGGCATGTTCATCTTCCCGGTCAGCATGCTGCTGGCCAAGCTCGCAGGACGCCCCGGCCTGCACCCCAAGACCAACCCGCTCGGCCGGCTCGCGACACTCAGCACGGTGGGCCTGATGGCCGGCTGCTTGCTGGCGCTGGGCGTGGCCACCAAGAAGCTGGAGTGGTTCTTCCCGACCATGCTGCTGGTGATCGGCCTGCGCTATCTGGCCTTCGTCCGCGTCTATGGCCTGAAGCTCTACGCCGTCTGTGGCGTCAGCCTGGCGACCGCGGGCCTGGTGCTGGGCGCCGTGCTTGCCCAGCCCTCGGCCGAACTGCAAGCGGTCGCCCCCGTCCTCGGCGCCGTGACCGGCACCCTGATCGAAGTCCTGTTCGGCGCCCTGCTGCTGGCGCAGGGCCGGGCACCCCGCGAGGGATGAGACTCGCCGCCGACTCGACCCGCATGGCCTCCCTCCAAGACCGCAGCCGCGCCGCCGTCTGGCACCCCTGCACGCAGATGGCGCGTCTCGTCGACGTGCCGCCGCTGCCGATCGCCCGCGGCGAAGGCCCGTGGCTGTTCGACACCGAGGGCCACAGGTATTTCGACGCCAACTCGTCGTGGTGGGTCAATCTTTTCGGCCACAGCGACCGCGCGCTGCATGACGCGATCAAGGCCCAGCTCGACACCCTGCCCCATGTGATGCTGGCCGGCTGCACCCACGAGCCCGCAGTCCGGCTGGCCGAGCGCCTGTCTGCCCGCACCGGCGGCGCCTTGGGCCACGCCTGCTTCGGCAGCGACGGTGCGAGTGCGGTCGAGATCGCGCTCAAGCAGAGCTTTCACAGCTGGAAGAACCGCGGCCAGCCCGAGAAGCGCGAGTTCGTCTGCCTGCGCCACAGCTACCACGGCGAGACCCTGGGCGCACTCAGCGTGACCGACGTGCAGGTCTTCCGCGACGCCTACGACCCGCTGCTGATGCGCGCCCACATTGTGGCCTCGCCCGACGCGCGTCTGGGCAACGAGGCCGAGGCACTCGCCGCGATGCGCGCGCTGCTGGCCGAGCGGCATGAGCAGATCGCCTGCGTGATCGTCGAGCCGCTGGTGCAGGGAGCGGCGGGCATGGTGATGCACGCGCCCAGCTACCTCCAAGGCCTGCGCGCACTGACCCGCGAGTTCGGTGTGCACCTGATCGCCGACGAGATTGCCGTGGGCTGCGGGCGCACCGGCACCTTCTTCGCGTGGGAGCAAGTCGGTGCGGATTGGCCGGATTTCCTGCTGCTCAGCAAAGGCATCACCGGCGGCACGATGGCGCTGTCGCTGGTGCTGACCACGGACGAGGTGTTCAACGCCTTCTGGAGCGAGGACGTCACCCGCGGCTTCCTGCACTCGCACAGCTACACCGGCAACCCGCTGGCCTGCGCCGCCGCCAACGCGGTGCTGGACCGCTTCGACGCCGGCCAGCTCGACGCCAACCGGGCGCAGGCCGAGCGGCTTGCCCGTGCCTTCGCGCCGCTGGCGGCATCCAGCCCGCGCGTCACCCATCTGCGCCAACGCGGCATGATCCTGGCCTTCGACGTGGCGGACGCGCCGCCCCGCTTCGCGGAAGCCTTCCACCTGGCGGCGCGCGCCCACGAGCTGCTGATCCGGCCGATAGGCCACACCGTCTACCTGATGCCCCCTTACCTGATCGACGACGCGGCCGCGGCCTTCCTGGCCGACGCTGTCTCGAAGACCCTGAACGATGTCCTTGCTTGATCACCTCCAGGCCAAGCTGCACGCCCTCGGCGCGCAGAGCCTGACCCGCCGGCTGCGCACCGCCGACACCGG
>RXJV01000100.1 GCA_003963075.1 Burkholderiales bacterium | reverse complement strand
CCAGCCTGGTGGCCGGTCAGCAGGTGCCGCTGAACCGCCTCGGCGAGGTGCGCGACTCGGAGCGCTTCACGCTGCTGCGCTCGCTGGAATTCTTCTCCGAATTCGGCGACGTGCAGCTCTGGGAGGTGGTGCGCCGCGCGCGCTGGAAACGCTACCCGGTCGGCTACGCCCTCTTCAAGCGCGGCCAGGAAGGCAACAGCTTTCACATCATTGCGCAGGGCGAGGTCGAGGTCTTCCGCGAGGGGCGGCTGGTGGCCACGCTGGGCCAGGGCACCTCGGTGGGCGAGATGGCCTATCTGGCGCCCAACCCCGACCTGCGCCGCCACAGCACCGACATCAAGGTGAGCCAGGAGTGCACGACCATCTCGTTCACGCCCGAGTCCATCGGCCAGCTCAGCCCCGAGTGCCAGCACCGTTTCGACCGCGGCTTCATCCGCGTGCTGGTGCGCCGCCTGCATGCCGCCCACGAGGCGCTGGCCCACCCGCGCCGCATCCTGTGACCGGGATGAAACACAGCTTGGCAGGTGCACGGCCGCATGCTTGAATCAAGCGTCACTCACCCTTCCCGTTAGGAGCCACCCGATGAAACGATTCGCCATCCTTCTGGCCTGTGCCACCCTTGCCTTCGGCGCCCAGGCCACGCCTCAGCAGGACAAGATGAAGGCCTGCAACGCTGAAGCCAAGGGCAAGAAGGGCGACGAGCGCAAGGCCTTCATGAAGGAGTGCCTGTCCGGCGGTGCGGCCTCCGCGCCGGCCGCGGGCGCAGCGCCGGCGGCCGACGCCGCCTGCGAGAAGTCGGCGGCCGACAAGAAGCTGCATGGCGCTGCCGCCAAGAGCCACATCAAGAAGTGCATGGCCGACGCCGCCTCGGCGCCGAAGTGAACGGCCGCTGAGCCGGGTTGAAGGGGCCGCCTGCGGGCGGCCCCGGTCATTTCCGCGCCAGCGGCTCAGACCACGTGGCAGGCCACCTGCCGCCCGTCCACCTCGCGCAGCGCGGGCACCTCGCTCGCGCAGCGCGCCACGGCCCGCGGGCAGCGCTTGTGGAAGGCGCAGCCGCTCGGCGGGTTCAGCGGGCTCGGCAGCTCGCCGTGGATGACGATGCGCTCGCGCCGGTCCGCGGCGCGCAGGGCCGGCGTGGCGCTCATCAGCGCCTGGGTGTAAGGGTGCAGCGGCGCCGCGAACACGCGCCGCTTGTCGCCCAGCTCCACGGCCGCGCCCAGGTACATCACCATCACCTCGTCGGCCACATGCTCCACCACCGAGAGGTTGTGCGAGATGAACACATAGCCGGTGCCGAACTCGGCCTGCAGGTCCATGAACAGGTTCAGGATCTGGGCCTGGATGGACACATCGAGCGCGCTGACCGGCTCGTCGGCCACGACGATGCCCGGGTTCAGGATCATGGCCCGCGCGATCGCGATGCGCTGGCGCTGGCCGCCCGAGAACATGTGCGGGTAGCGGCGCAGGTGCTCGGGCCGCAGGCCCACCTTGGCCGCCAGCGCCTCGACGCGCTCCTGGCGCTCGGCAGCGGTCAGTGGCGTGTTGATCAGCAGCGGCTCGGCCAGCGTGGTGGCAATCGTCTTGCGCGGGTTCAGCGACGCGAACGGGTTCTGGAACACCATCTGCACCTCGCGGCGCAGCGCCTTCACATCGGCCCCCGCGGTGTCCACGCCGCGGATCTTCAGCGTGCCGCGCGTGGGTGGCTCGATCAGCGTGAGCTGCCGGGCCAGCGTGCTCTTGCCGCAGCCCGATTCGCCGACCACGGCCAGGGTCTTGCGCGGCGCGAGGCTGAAACTCACGCCATTGAGCGCCTTCACCGTGGCCGGGGGCTGGAACAGGCCGCGGCGCACCGCGTAGTGCCGGGTCAGGTCGTGGGCTTGCAGCAGCAGCTCAGACATGCGCCGCCTCCTCGACCGGGAAGAAGCAGCGCACGCCGGCCTCCAGCGGCGGGCGCTCGCTGCCGCAGCGCGGCTGCACGCGTGGGCAGCGGGGGCTGAGCAGGCAGCCCGCAGGCCGGTCCAGCGCGCCGGGCACGATGCCGGGCAGGGCGGACAGGCGCGCGGCACCGCGGTTGTGCTCGGGGATCGCGGCCAGCAGCGCGTTCGTGTACGGGTGGCGCGGGGCGTCGAACAGGCCCGGCACCGGGCCGGTCTCGACGACCTGGCCGGCGTACATCACGGCGACGCGCTGAGCCATCTCCGCCACCACGGCGAGGTCGTGCGTGATCATCACGAGGCCCATGCCCTGCTCGCGCTGCAGCTTGAGCAGCAGCGCCATGATCTGGGCCTGGATGGTCACGTCCAGCGCGGTGGTCGGCTCGTCGGCGATCAGCAGCTTCGGCGCGCAGGCAATCGCCATCGCGATCATCACGCGCTGGTTCATACCGCCCGAGAGCTGGTGCGGGTAGGCATTGGCGCGGTTCGCGGCGTCTGGAATCTCCACCTGCTCCAGCAGCTCTATGACGCGCTGCCTGGCCGCGCTGCCGCGCAGGCCGAGGTGGACGCGCAGCACCTCGGCGATCTGCGCGCCGACGGTGTAGCTGGGGTTGAGGCTGGTGAGCGCGTCCTGGAACACCATGGCCACGTCGCGGCCGATCAGCTGGCGCCGCTCCTTGGGCGTGAGCCGGAGCAGATCGCGGCCCTGGAACTCGAGCGCATCGGCGCTGACCTGGCCGGGCGGGTCGATGAGGCCCATCAGCGCGAGCATGGTGACGGACTTGCCGGAGCCGGATTCACCGACGATGCCCAGCAGCTCGCCGGGCTCCAGCGTCAGGTCGACGCCGTCGACGGCGGGGAAGGCGCCGAACTGGACCTTGAGGTTGCGGATCGTGAGGAGGCTCATCGCTCTGGCTTCGGGTTACTGGCGAGGGCCGTGCCCGGAATTCGCCCGGGCGGGCGACCTACTTTCTTGTGCGCACAAGAAAGTAGGCAAAGAAAGCGCCCCCGATCCGCCCGCCCCTCGCGTTGCTCGGGGTTCCCTGCGGTACTCAGGCCTTGAGGCCTCGCGCGGAACTCGCTTCGCTACGCTGCGCTCAGACAACCGCGCGAAGTCAGTGCTTGAAGCGCGCTGCGCGCGCGGCCTCAAGGCCTTCCGTTCCTCGGCGGGCTCAGAGGGGGGAAGAGAAATACCTCGGCGCGGAGGGCTTGCGGGTTTGGCTGTTGGCTGCTCGGCTGTTTCGCTACCTCCCCTTCTAAACCGCCGAGAAGCGCAGAAGCCCGGGGCGCGAGCGCAGCGAGCCTCAAGCGCTGACTTCGCGCCCCTTTGTTTGAACGGAGCGTAGCGAAGTGAGTTGGGCGCGGCCCCGGGCTTCGAGCATCGCAGGGCACCCACCCGCAGGGTGGGCGGTTTTGCAGGGGCCGCTCTTTGCCTACTTTCTGGCGGGCCAGAAAGTAGGTCGCCCGCCGGGGCGAATTCCCGGCTGGGCGATGGCGGCAGCCCGATGCAACGAACAAGCACGCCACCCATCACGCCACCTTCTTCAACTTCGGATCCAGCGCATCCCGCAACCCATCCCCCATCAGGTTGATGGACAGCACCGTCACCAGAATCGTCAGCCCCGGCAGCGTCACCACCCACGGCGCCCGCGTGATGTAGTCGCGCGCGGCCGAAAGCATCGTGCCCCACTCGGGCGTCGGGGCCTGCACGCCCAGGCCCAGGAAGCCCAGGCCCGCCGTCTCCAGGATGGCCGAGGAAAACGACAGCGTCGCGTTCACGATCAACGGCGCCAGGCAGTTGGGCAGCACCGTGATGAACATCAGCCGCCACACGCCCGCGCCGGCCACGCGGCTGGCGGTCACGTAGTCGCGGCCGATCTCGCCCAGCGCCGCGGCGCGGGTGAGCCGCACATAGCCCGGCAGTGCGCCGATGGCGATCGCGATCACCGTGTTCACCAGCCCGGGCCCCAGCACCGTGATCACGCAGATCGCCAGCAGCAGCGCCGGCAGCGCCAGCACGATGTCCATCACCCGCATGATGGCCGGCGACAGCCAGCGGTCGAAGAAGGCCGCCAGCAGCCCCAGCAGCACGCCCGGCAGCAGCGACATCGCCACCGCTGCCAGCCCGATGCCCAGCGACACCCGGCCGCCGTGCAGCAGCCGGCTCAGCATGTCGCGGCCGAGTTCGTCCGTGCCCAGCGGGAAGCGCGTGCTGCCGCCCTCGGCCCAGACGGGCGGGGTCAGCATGGCCTCGCGGTACTGCTCGATGGGGTCGTGCGGCGCGATGAGGGGTGAGAGCAGCGCGGCCAGCGCTATGGTCGCGAAGACGATCAGCGCGATGAAGGCGCCGCGGTTGGCGGTGAAGCCTTGCCAGAACTCGCGCAGCGGGCCGGGCGGTTCCAGCGGCTTGTCCATCACGGCGCTCAATGCCCACCTCCGCGAATCCTCGGATTCACCACCCCATACAGCACATCCACCACCAGGTTCACCCCGATGAAGGTCAACGCCGAGATCAGGATGCCGGCCTGCACCACCGGGTAGTCGCGCCGCGCGATGGAGTCGATCAGCCATTTGCCGATGCCGGGCCAGCTGAAGATGGTCTCCGTCAGCACCGCGCCGGCCAGTAGGCTGCCGGTTTGCAGGCCCACCACGGTCAGCACCGGGATCAGCGCGTTGCGCAGCGCGTGCACCACCACCACGCGCGCGGGCGACAGGCCCTTGGCGCGCGCGGTGCGCACATAGTCCTCGCGCAGCACTTCGAGCATGCTCGAGCGCGTCATGCGCGCCACCACCGCCAGCGTGCTGGTGCCCAGCACCAGCGCGGGCAGCGCGAGGTGCAGCAGCGCCGACTTGAAGGCGCCTTCTTCGCCGCTCAGCCAGGCGTCGATCAGCATGAAGCCGGTGACGCGCTCGGGGTCGAATTCGATGCCGATGCGGCCGCTCACCGGCGTCCAGCCCAGCTGCACGCTGAAGAACATGATGAGGATCAGCCCCCACCAGAACACCGGCATGGAATAGCCCACCGTTGCCAGGCCCATCACGCCCTGGTCCAGCAGCGAGCCGCGCTTCAGCCCGGCGCTCACGCCCAGCAGCAGGCCCAGGCCCACCGCAAAGATCAGCGCCGCCGTGGCCAGCTCCACCGTCGCCGGGAAGAGGGCGGCGAACTCGTGGCTCACCGGCTCGCGGCTCACCAGGCTCTGGCCCAGGTCGCCGTGCAGCAGCTTGGTCACATAGTCCAGGTACTGCACCGGCAGCGGCTGGTCCAGGCCCATGCGCTTGACCAGCGCGGCATGGGCCTCAGGGTCCAGCCGGCGTTCGCCCATCATCACTTCGATGGGGTCGCCGGGCACGAGGCGGATCAGGCCGAAGGCGACGATCGTGATGCCGATCAGCGTCGGCACCAGCGTGGCCAGGCGTTTGAGCAGGAAAGCCAGCATCACCAGCGCGAGGTGTAGAACGGTGCGCCGCCGTCGCCGGCCATGCGCATGCCGCCTGGCGTGGCCACCACCTCGATCAGCGCGGCGGTTTCGGCGTCCGGCGTGCCGGCGATGTCGCGCGGCCGGTACTTCATCTGGAAGGTGGAGATCACGTCCTTGGTCGCCGCGTCGAGCTGGCCGCTGCGCGGCGTGTTGTAGCCGATGCGCGCCAGGCGCTCCTGCAGCCAGGCCGCGTCGCGCGGGGCGGCCTCGTGTTCCAGCGTCTTCAGCGCCACCAGCGCGCCGTCCGGCCAGGGGATCAGTCCGGCATCGGCCAGCTGGCGCCACGGGAACATCGGCCCCGGGTCCTGCTTGCGGCCGGGCGCGATGTCGGCGTGGCCGATGATGCGTTCGGGCTTGACCTGGTGGCGCTGCTGGATGTCGCGCACCAGCGCGATCACCTCGTCCACCTGGGCCTGCGGGAAGGGTGCGTACACCCGGCCGGCCGGCGTCTCGGTGAAGCCGGGGTTGACGATCTCGATGCCGATGGAGGCCGAGTTGAGGTTGGTGTTGCCGGCCCAGTAGCTGGCGCCGGCATGCCAGGCGCGGCGGTTCTCGTCCACCAGTGCGTAGCTGGCCACCGGGTTGTCGCGCACCAGGTAGTGCGCCGACACCTGGCCGCCGGTGGTCAGCACCTTGAGCGACTTCTCCCAGTCGATCACCGTGTAGTGCAGCACGATGTAGAGCGCGCGGCTGTCCTGGTTCTGCGAGGTGTAGCTGCGGTCGATGCGCGGCGGGCGCACTGGCGGCAGCGGTGCTGGCGCGCTGGGGTTGGTCACGGCGTCGGGCACGGGGGCCGGCGCGGGGGCCGGCGTGGGCGTGGCCACGAGCGGCTTCGGGGCCGGCACCGTGGCGCAGGCGGCCAGCAGCAGCGCCAGGCAGGCGGCGAGGGCTTGGGCCGGGAGTCGGGGGAGGGCGGGAGCGCTGCGGGGCGCGCGGGGCAGGGGCGTCATGCGTGAGGGTGGGCGGGGGCTCGGGCGGATTGTTGCAGCCCCCACCCGGCGGGCCGCTGCGGGTCAACCACCAGCCACCATGCACGACACCGCAGCGGGTATGCCCTGAGGTGATGGATGCTCCTGACACGCCTCGCCACGCGGCCGCGCAGAATGGCTCGCATGACGTACACCACCTTGCACGCCACGCCCAGCGCGGCGACTTACCAGCACCTGCGCGTCGCGTCGGGCCTGAGCCCCAAGTCCGCCGAAGCCGCCGCGCGCGGCCTGCCCAACACGCTCTTCGGTGTGCAACTGCTGCATGGCGACGAAGTCGTCGGCATGGGCCGCGTCATCGGGGATGGCGGCACGGCCTTCCAGGTCGTGGACATCGCCGTGCTGCCCGCCCACCAGGGCCGCGGCCTGGGCAAGCGGATCATGCAGGAGATCGCCGCCTGGCTGCGCGACCACGTGCCCGCGAGCGGCTACGTCAGCCTGCTGGCCGACGTGCCGGCCGATGCGCTGTATGCGCAGTTCGGCTTCGTGACCACCGCGCCGCGCACGGTCGGCATGGCCTGGAAGCGGCCGGCGGCATGAAGCGCCTGGCCGCCCTGGTTGCCCTCGTGCTGGCCGCCGCCAGCCTGCCCGCCCTGGCCAAGACGCTCACCGTCTGCACCGAGGCCAGCCCCGACGGTTTCGACTACGCGCTCTTCCACGCCAACTCCACGGCCGACGCCTCCTCCGAGGCGCTCTACAACCGCCTCGTCGAGTTCGAGCCCGGCACCACGCGGCTCGTGCCCGGCCTGGCCGAGCGCTGGGAGATCAGCCCCGACGGCAAGACCTACACCTTCCAGCTGCGCGCCGGCGTGGCCTTCCACAGCACGCCGTGGTTCAAGCCCACGCGGCCGCTGACGGCGGACGACGTGGTGTTCAGCTTCACCCGCCAGCTCGACCCCAGCCACCCCTGGTACGGCCAGCCCCGCCAGGGCTGGTACTACGCCACCGCGCTGCAGCTCGGGCAGCTGGTGAAGCGCGTCAGCGCGGTCGATGCACGCACGGTGCGCATCGAGCTCACCCGGCCCGAGGCGCCCTTCCTGGCCGACGTGGCGATGGGCTTCCTGAGCGTGCTGTCTGCCGAGTACGCGCAGGCGCTGCAGGCCGCCGGGCGCCTGGAGGACCTGAACCTCAAGCCCGTCGGCACCGGGCCCTTCATGTTCCGCAGCTATGTGAAGGACGCCGTCGTGCGCTACGAGGCCCACCCGGGCTACTTCCGCGGCCGGGTGGCGCTGGACCGCCTGATCTTCTCGATCTCCCCCGACCCCGCCGCCCGGCTGCAGCGGCTCAAGGCCGGCGAGTGCGACGTCAGCCTCTACCCCGTGCCCCAGAGCTGGGACGAGATCCGCGGCGACACCCGGCTGCGGCTGCTCACCGGCCCCGGCCTCATCACCAGCTTCGTCGGCCTGAACGTCGAGCACAAGCCGCTGGACGACCGCCGGGTGCGCCAGGCGCTGTGGCTGGCCACCGACCGCGCTGCCATCGCCCGCGCCATCTACGGCGGCGCGGCCAACCCGGCGGGCAGCCCCTACCCGCCGTCGCAATGGAGCCATGACGAGCGCCTCGGCCCGCTGCAGCCCGACCTCGCCCAGGCCCGCGCGCTGCTCAAGGCCGCCGGCCTGGCCGGAGGCTTTCCGCTCAAGCTGTGGATCCGTGCCGGTGCCGGCGCCACCAACCCCAACCCGCGCGCCACCGCCGAGCTGCTGCAGGCCGACTGGGCGCGCCTGGGCGTCAAGGTCGAGATCGTCACGCTGGAGTTCGGCGAACTGCTCAAGCGCACGCGGGCCGGCGAGCATGACGCGACCCTGCTCGCCTGGGCGTCCGACAACGGCGACCCCGACAACTTCCTGACGCCCAACTTCGGCTGCGCGGCCGTGGCCGCTGGCAGCAACGTCTCGCGCTGGTGCCGCAAGGAGTTCGATGCGCTGCTGGCCGAGGCCCGCGAGCTGGCCGACCCCGCCCGCCGCGAGGCCCTGTACCGCCGCGCCCAGGCGCTGTACCGGGAGGACGCGCCCTGGGTGCCCCTCGTCTACCCGACCACCGCCATCGCCACCCAGGCGCGTGTCACCGGCCTGCGGGTCAGCCCCTTCGGCCTCAACAACTATGCGAACGTGGACGTCCGATGAACCCACCCCCCGCCTGCGAGCCCTGCTGACATGAAGATCGCCGACAT
>RXJV01000003.1 GCA_003963075.1 Burkholderiales bacterium | reverse complement strand
GCAAGCTGCTGACCATGCTC
This sequence comes from Burkholderiales bacterium, assembly GCA_003963075.1. Taxonomy (GTDB): domain Bacteria; phylum Pseudomonadota; class Gammaproteobacteria; order Burkholderiales; family Burkholderiaceae_C; genus Pelomonas. The sequence goes on along the minus strand of RXJV01000003.1, from coordinate 8,567 downwards.
AACGCCATCGCCAAGAACGGGTCGAGTTGGGATCAGTCGCTGCACCAAGCTTGACTTTCAAGACGGTTGCTCAGTCGCCGCTCAGCGCAGCGGCCAGATGGTCAGCAAACGCACGCACCTTGCCGGACAGCCGCCGCTGCGCCGGGCAGACCAATTGCAGCGGCATGGCCTCGCCTTGCCACGGCGGCATCACTTGCTCCACCTCACCGCGGGCCAGCTCGGCCGCCAGCAGCCAGTGCGGCGCATAGGCCAGGCCCATGCCCGCCAGCACCGCCTCACGGACGACCTCACCGCTGTTGGTGCGCAGGCTGCCGGTCACGCGAACGCTGGTGACGGTGCCAGCCGGCACCTCGGCTCCGGCGCCGGCCTCGAAGGTCCACACCGGGCCAGCGCGCAGCTCGCTGTAGAGGATGCAGTTGTGCTGCTGCAGGTCCGCCGGCGTGCGCGGCGGCGCCAGCCCCGCCGCCTCGAAATATCCACGCCGCGCCACCACCGAGCGCCGCAGCGTGCCGATGCGCCGCGCAACGAGGCTGGAGTCCGGCTGCTCGCCGATACGCACCGCGAGGTCGATGCCCTGCTCGATCAGGTCGATAAAACCATCGTGCAGCTGCAGGTCCACCTTCACGCCCGGGTGCTGCGCCTGGAAGCTGCGCACCAACGGCAACAGCTCCATCCGTCCGAAGGTGCCCGACGTCGCCACGCGCAGCCAGCCCTGCAGCCGGTGCTCGCCGGCCCTCAGCTCGCTCTCGGCCTCGGCAATCTCAGCCACGAGGCGCCGGGCCTGCTCCACATAGCGCTCGCCAGCATCGGTCAGCTTCAGTGACCGGGTGCTGCGCGCCAGCAGCTGCGCGCCCAGCTGCTTCTCCAGCGCCGCCACCTGCTTGCTGACCGCGCTCTGCGTACTGCCCAGCTCGCGCGCCGCGGCCGAGAAGCTGCCCAGTTCCACCACGCGCACCAGGGTCTGCATCGCCTGCAAGCGGTCCATGCCCACCTTTCAGTCCTGAACGGAATAGATCTTAGGCAATAGAGCCGTCTTCTGGATCAGAGCGCCCGCAATCACCATGAGGCCACTCAACCACTTGCTTGCAGGAGCCCCTCATGACCTCTCCCATCGTTCTCATCACCGGCGCGCTGACCGGCATCGGCCGCGCCACCGCCCTCGCCTTCGCCCGCGAAGCTGCCACCGTTGTCGTCAGCGGCCGGCGCGAGGCCGACGGCCAGGCCCTCGCCGCCGAGCTCAAGGCCCAGGGCGCCGCCGACGCTGCCTTCCTGCGCGCCGATGTGCGCCATGAGGCCGACGTGCAGGCCCTCGTCGAGCAGACCGTCACCCGCTTTGGCCACCTGGACGTGGCCGTCAACAACGCCGGCACCGAAGGCGCCGGCGGCCCCCTCACGGAGCAGAGTGCCGAGAACTACGACGCCATCTTCGACACCAATGTGCGCGGCATGCTGTTCTCGCTGAAGCACGAGCTGCGCGTGATGCAGGCCCAGGGCGGCGGCGCCATCGTCAACCTTTCGTCGGTGGCCGGCCTGCGGGGCTTTGCCGGCGCGGCGGTCTACGCGGCCAGCAAGCATGCGGTCGAGGGCCTGACCAAGAGCGCCGCGCTGGAAGGCGCTGCCGCCGGCGTGCGCGTCAACGCGGTCGCGCCGGGGCCGATCCAGACCGACATGCTGGACCGCTTCGTCGGCCGCAACGACGACGCCAAGGCCGGCTTCCTCGCGTCGCTGCCGGCCGGCCGCGCCGGCACGGTGGACGAGATCGCCCAGACCATCGTCTTCCTGGCCAGCGACCGGGCCCGCTACCTCACCGGCCAGTCCGTCGCCGTCGACGGCGGCTTCACCGCGCGCTGAAGCCGCCCGTGCCCCCAACCGCTCCCCTTCCACCCCACCGCTCGAAAGGCACCTCCATGTCCGCCATCACCGTCCCCACCCGCGACCAGGTTTCCCCCGCCAACCAGGCCATCTTCGACCAGTTGCACAAGTCGCTGGGCTTCGTGCCCAACCTCTACGCCACCTTCGCGCTGTCCGAGCACGCCCTCGGCACCTACCTCGCGTTCCAGAACGCCCGCAGCAGCATCACCGGCAAGGCGCGCGAGGTGGTCAACCTCGTGGTCAGCCAGGTCAATGCCTGCGAGTACTGCCTGGCCGCGCACACCGCGCTCGGCGCGATGGTCGGCTTCACGCCGGAGCAGATCCTTGAGATCCGCCGCGGCACCGCCGCGTTCGACCCCAAGCTCGACGCCCTGGCCAGGCTGGTGAAGCAGATCGCCGTCGAGCGCGGCCACGCCGACCCGGCGCTGGTGGAGGCCTTCTTGGCCGCCGGCTGGACACAGGGCCACCTGGTCGACACGGTCATGGCCATTGGCGACAAGGTGGTCAGCAACTACCTGCACGCCACCACGCAGGTGCCGGTGGATTTCCCGGCGGCACCCAAGCTGTGAGCCGGGCATGACCCTGGCCCGCTGAGCACCGGCGGGAACGACGGCGCCCCGCCGTCGGGTCCATCAAGGCCCGTCGCGAAGCGCTGCGTCGTACACGCGCCAATCGGCGTGGGAGAAGCAGCAGAACACCACCCGCTCGATGCACGCATGCGCGGCGGCCTCGCGGCGCACCGCCTCGATGGCCACCCGTGCCGCCTGCTCGATCGGGTAGCCGTAGATGCCGGTGCTGATGCTGGGAAACGCGACGGTCGCCGTCTGCTGCGCGGCGGCCAGGCGCAGGCTGTTGCGGTAGCAGGCCGCCAGCAGGTCGGCCTCGCCGTGCATGCCGCCGCGCCACACGGGCCCGACGGTATGGACGATGTGCCGGGCCGGCAGCCGATAGCCTCGGGTCAGCTTGGCCTCGCCCGTCTTGCAGCCGCCGAGCAGGCGGCACTCGTGCACCAGGTCCGGCCCGGCGGCGCGGTGGATGGCGCCATCCACGCCGCCACCGCCCAGCAGGGAAGAATTCGCGGCGTTGACGATCACGTCGACCGCCATCGTCGTGATGTCCGCGCGCAGGGCCTCAAGCACCGCCGTCACGATCAGTCCTTGTGCCCCGCACCCAGATAGGTCTCGATCACCCGCGGGTCCGACGCCAGCTGGTCGGCCGGCCCGCTCAGGCCCAGCTCGCCGGTTTCGAGCACATGGCCGTGGTCGGCCACGCGCAGCGCGGCGCGGGCGTTCTGCTCGACGAGCAGGATGCTGACCCCGCTGGCACGCAGGTCGTCCACGATGGCGAAGATCTCGCGCGCGATCAGCGGCGCCAGGCCCAGGCTGGGTTCGTCCAGCATCAGCAGCTTGGGCTGGCCCATCAGCGCGCGGCCCAGGGCCAGCATCTGGCGCTCGCCGCCGGAGAGCGTGCCGGCCGCCTGCGCGCGGCGCTCCTTCAGGCGCGGGAAGCGGGTGTAGACGCTCTCCAGCCCGTCACGCCAGCGCTTGTCGCCCCGCGCCTGGGGCCGCCAGCCGCCCAGCAGCAGGTTGTCTTCAACGCTCATCGTGCCGAACAGCTCGCGCTTCTCGGGCACCAGGGCCAGGCCCGCCATCACGCGCTCTTCCAGCGTCAGCCGGGCGATGTCCTCGCCGGCGAAGCGCAGGGCCGTGCTGCGCGACGGGATCAGGCCCATCAGCGCGCCGAGCAGCGTGCTCTTGCCGGCGCCGTTGGGGCCGATGACGGTGACCACGCTGTGCTCGGCCACCGCAAAGCTCAGGCCGTGGAGCACTTCGGCGCGGCCGTAGCCGGCCTGCAGGTCCACCACCTCGAGAAGCGCAGTCATTCGTCTGCCCCCAGGTAGGCCGCGCGCACCGCCGGGCTGGCCTGCACCTCGGCCGGCGTGCCCTCCATCAGCCAGCGGCCGAACTCCATGACGACGATGCGGTCGGTCAGCTTCATCACGAAATCCATGTCGTGCTCCACCAGCAGCAGCGACAGGCCCTCGGCCTTGAGCTGCTTCAGCACCTCGGCCAGCGCCTGCTTCTCCTGGTGGCGCAGCCCGGCGGCGGGCTCGTCCAGCAGCAGCAGCGACGGGTCGCTGGCCAGCGCGCGGGCGATCTCCACCAGCCGCTGCGGGCCGAGCGCCAGGTTGCCGGCCAGCTCGAAGGCCTGGTCGGCCAGGCCGATGCGGCGCAGCTGGCGCAGCGCCTCGGCGCGGGCCCGGGCCTCCTCGGCCCGGTCGGTGCCGAGCATCGCGGCCAGCGTGCCGCTGCGGGTGCGCAGGTAGCAGCCCAGCGCGACGTTCTCCAGCACCGTCATGTCGGGCACAAGCTTGACGTGCTGGAAGGTGCGCGAGAGGCCGGCGCGGGCGATGGCGCGGCTGCCGCGGCCGTCCACCCGCTGGCCGAGCAGTTCGACCTCGCCGCGGGTCAGCGGCAGCACGCCGGAGACGAGGTTGAAGGTGGTGCTCTTGCCGGCGCCATTGGGGCCGATCAGGCCCACGATGTCGCCGGCCCGGATCGTGAAGCTGATGTCGTCCACCGCGGTGAGGCCACCGAACTGCTTGCGGATGGAGCGCACATCCAGCAGCGCCGTGCCGCGCGCCGGGTGGCTGCGGGCACTCAGCCGCGGTGCGTGCTCGTCCACCAGCCGCCGGGCCGGGGCGGGCAGCCGGCGTGCCAGCCACCGCGACAGCGGCGGCCACAGGCCCTCGGGCGCAAAGCGCAGCACCAGCACCAGCACGATGCCGAACACGATGATCTCGTAGTTGCCCGAGCCGCCGAACACCAGCGGCAGCCAGACCTTGAGCTGGTCCTCGGCCAGCTTGACGAGCGCCGCGCCGGTGAAGGCGCCGCCCACGGTGCCGATGCCGCCGAGCACGGCCATGAACAGGTACTCGATGCCGAACTTGATGCCGAAGGGCGAGGGGTTCACGCTGCGCTGCATGTGGGCATACAGCCAGCCCGACACCGACGCCAGCAGCGCCGCGACGACGAACATCACCAGCTTGTGCCGGAAGGTGCTGGCGCCCATGGCCTCGGGCATCGTGGCGCCGCCGCCGCGGTTGGTGTTGAGCGCGCGCATGATGCGGCCCGGCCGCGAATCGAGCAGCCGCGTCACCGCCACCGCCGCGCCCAGCGCGGCGAGCCAGATCAGCCCGTAGATGCGGCGCTCGCTCTGGAAGCTGAAGTCGCCCAGCGTGATCGGCGGCAGGCCGAGCAGCCCGTCGTATTTGCCGAGTTCGTCCAGGTTGCCGACGAGGTAGTACAGCGCCAGGCACCAGCAGATCGTGGCCAGCGGCAGGTAGTGGCCGGACATGCGCAGCGTCAGCATGCCGATGACCAGCGCCAGCACCAGCGTCAGCGCCAGGCCCGCGGCCAGGCCCAGCCACGGCGACAGGCCGAGCACCGTCGTCAGATAGGCCGTGGCATAGGCGCCCACGCCGGCAAACGCGGCCTGGCCGAAGGACGTGAGCCCGCCCACGCCGGTCAGCAGCACCAGGCCGAGCACGACCAGCGAGAACAGGCCGATGTAGTTGAGCTGGGTGATCCAGAAATCCGGCACCGGCAGCAGTGGCAGGGCGAGCAGCAGGGCGGCGGCGGCGATCGAAAGTGGGCGGCGATTCATGTCAGTTGCTCACTGTGGCGCGGCGCACACGGGCCTCTTGCGGGCCGAGCGCCGGGCCGCTCCCAAGCCGGCCCGCGCTGGCGATGTGCTCGCGGCTCGATGCCGCGAGCATCGCCGTCCCCTCGGGGGACCGACGGGGCTGGCCCGCGTTCAGTGCGGCGAGACCGGGCGAGGGGCGCTTGTTCATGTCAATGCTCTTCGTGGTGCGGGTCGACGAAGGAGCGCCACAGCAGCACCGGCAGGATCACCGTGAACACGATGACCTCCTTGAACGCACTCGCATAGAACGAGCCGAAGCTCTCGATCAGGCCCACGCCAACGGCGCCGCCGAGCGCCATCGGGAAGCTGGCCAGCCCGCCGAACACCGCCGCGACAAAGCCTTTGAGGCCGATCAGGAAGCCGGTGTCGTAATAGATGGTCGTGGACGGCGAGATCAGCAGGCCGGACAGCGCGCCGATGAAGGCGGCCAGCGTGAAGGTCAGCGCGCCGGCCGCATCGCCGGAAATGCCCATCAGCCGCGCGCCGGTGCGGTTGACCGCCGTGGCGCGCAGCGCCTTGCCCAGCAGCGTGCGCTCGAAGAACAGCGCCATGCCGGCCAGCAGCGCCACCGACGCGCCGAAGATGATCAGCGTCTGCCCGGTGAAGCTCAGTGGGCCGAGGTCGAAGCGCGCGTCCCAGAACGCCGGCGTGCGGTAGCCCTCGGCGCCGAAGAACACGAGGCCGATGCCGGTCAGCGCGAAGTGCACGCCGACCGACACGATCAGCAGGGTCAGCACGCTGGCGCCGGACAGGGCGCGGTAGGCCAGCCGGTAGAGCAGCGGGCCCATCGCGGTGACGACCGCCAGCGTCAGCAGCACCTGCACGATCAAGGGCGGCTGCTGAGGCGCGAGCCCGAGCGCCACCCCCGCCGCCACGACCGGGAAGGTGCCGGTGGCCAGCAGCCGGCGCAGCAGCCGCGGCGCCGGCCAGCGCTCACGCAGGCCCTGGGCCAAGTCCAGCACCACCGCGGCCGCGGCCATCAGCAGCAGCAGCCAGACCGTGCCCGGCACCTTGCCCAGCTGCAGCGCGGCCAGCGTCAGCGCGCCAAAGGCGACGAACTCGCCCTGCGGAATGAAGATGACCCGGGTGACCGAGAAGACGAGCACCAGGGCCAGCGCCACGAGGGCGTAGATGGCCCCGTTGGTCAGGCCGTCGAGGCCGAGGATGGCGGCAATCGTGAGGTCCATGGCGGCACGGGGTAGGGAGGCGGCCCATGGTATCGGCGATAGTCCGACCGCACGGTCGGGAATTCACCCAGGCCGCCCGGCGATGCCGCGAAGCCAGGCTTGCCGGCGCGAGAAGCCGCCGTGCCGCACGCGGGCGGCACGGGCAGGGCTCAGTCGTGGCGCTTGAGTAGCCAGGTGTAGAGCCCGAAGCCGATGCCGGCAAAGGCCAGGAAGCCCAGCACCTGGCCGGCGGTGGCGAAGCTCTCGCCCACCAGGGCCAGCGGTGCGCCGTTGCCGGAGAACACCACCACGGCCGCCAGGATCACGCCCAGCAGGCTCTCGCCGACGATCAGGCCCGAGGCCATCAGCACGCCCAGCTGCTTGGTGGCCTCGGCGTCACGGCGGCGCGCGGCGGCACGCTCGAACAGCCAGCCGGCCACGGCGCCCACGACGATGGTCAGCGTGCTGTTCATCGGCAGGTAGATGCCCAGGCCCACGGCCAGCGGCGCAAGGTGGGCCTTGCCGCCGGTCGAGCGCTTGAGCACCTCGTCCACAACGATGCAGGCCACGCCGATCAGCGCGCCGATGCCGATCAGGTTCCAGCTCAGGTCGCCCTGGATGACACCCTTGGCCAGCGCCGAGATCAGCGCGGCCTGCGGTGCGGCCAGCGCCTTCTTGGCATCGGCCCCGGGCGCACCGGCAAAGCCATAGGCCTGGTTCAGCAGGTCCAGCACGGGCGGGATGACGATGGCACCCGCGACGACGCCAATGATCAGCGCCACCTGCTGGCGCCAGGGCGTGGCATCCACCAGCTGGCCGGTCTTCAGGTCCTGCAGGTTGTCGTTGGAGATCGTGGCCACCGCGAACACGACGGCCGTGACGAACAGCGCGAAGGCCACCAGGGCCTGGCCGGTGGTCGGCGGCAGCAGCGGCTTGACCACCAGCGCCAGCAGCAGCGACACGCCGATGACCACCAGGATGCCCACGCCGGACAGCGGGCTGTTGGACGAGCCGATCAGCCCGGCCATATAGCCGCACACCGCGGCGACGAAGAAGCTCATCAGCACCACGTACACCACGCCGCCGACGACCAGCAGGCCGAGCTGATCGCCCAGGCCGGCCGAGCTGGCGAAGCTCGACAGCATGAAACCGATCGGCAGCATGCAGGCCAGCGTGATGAGGCCGACGGTGCCGATCGGGATGTCGCGCTCGGTGCGCGGCAGCGTGTCGGCCTTGCCGGCCTTGCGCACGCGGGCGGACATGGCCGCGCCGTGCAGGCCGGCCACCACGGGCTTGGCCAGCTTGACCAGCGTCCAGATGGCCGCCACCGCGATGCAGCCCGCGCCGATGAAGCGCACCTTCTTGCTCCACGCGAACAGCGCCACGGCCTCGGCCGCGCCGTCCACACCGCTGGTCAACAGCGGCACGCCGCCCAGCCAGGCAATGGCCGCGCCCACCAGGATGGCGATGCCCACCCACAGCCCGACGAGGTGGCCCACGGCCAGCAGTGCGAAGCTGAAGTTGAGGTCATAGCCTGTTGTGGGTCCATTGCCGCTCTTCTCGCCGCCGGGCAGCCGGAAGTACTGGGCCAGATTGGCCGCGAACAGCTGGGTGGCCACGACGACGCTGAAACCGGCCGAGACGATGGCGCCAGCCACGATGGCCACCAGGCCCTGGCGGTTGCTGTCGCCGCTGTCGGCGGCATGGCCGACCTTCAGCACCTCGGCGCAGGCCACACCCTCCGGGTAGGGCAGCGGCGAGTTGGTGACCAGCGCACGGCGCAGCGGGATGGAATACATGACGCCCAGCACGCCGCCCAGCGCG
>RXJV01000113.1 GCA_003963075.1 Burkholderiales bacterium | reverse complement strand
GCAAAGCTCTGGCCGGCCTGGCCGGTGAAGCCGGCCCAGGAAACGATCTTCAGCGTGCCGCCAAAGTGCAGCTTGCCGCCGACCTCATAGCGGTCGTAGCTGCTGTTCTTGAAGGCCTCGTCCGTGGCGCACAGCAGCGTGCAGGCCGTGGTGCCGCCGATCTCGGCCAGATAAAGGTTGTGGCTGCCAAAGCTCACATCACCCTCGGTGACGCCCAGGCCCGGCGAGGCGCCCACAGACAGCGCGCCTTCATAGAGGATGCTGCCCTTGCCGAGCAAGAGCGCGCCGGTGCGCTGCTGCATCGACCCAAAGAAGGTCACCGTGCTGCTGGCCGCCAGGCGCAGCTCGCCACCCTGCTGCACCTCCACCGGGCCGTAGAAGGCGGTGCTGCTGTTGGCGCTCAGGATGATCTTGCCGCCGCTGACGGTGCTGACCGGCCCATGCACATTGGCGCCGCCATAACTCACCAGCAACTCGCCGCCGTTCACCAGCCCGCCGGTGAAGCGGGCCGTGCCCTGGTCCAGCACGATGCGGGCATTCGGCGCGTTGTTCACGGAGCCGTCAAAGCGCACCAGCGAGCCGCCGCTCAGGTTGAGCTCGGCGCCGCTGTTGTGCGTGAAGGTCCCCACCACACGCAGCTCGGCGCCGCGGCTGAGCTGGATCAGGCCCTCGCTGCTGTGCGACACCCCATTGAGCAACAGGCTCTGCCCGGCACCCAGCTGCAGCGTGCCGCCCGGGGCGTTGTCGAGGTTGGCATTGAGCCGGCCATTGCCGGTCAGCGTGCCGGTGTTGACCAGGCCGTCGGGCAGGGTCAGGTTGGTGGCAATGACGCTGCCGCGGTTGAGCACCAGGCCGGTCAGCACGCCGTCGCCGGACAGCACGCCCTTGCTGCTGATGACGGTGCCGAAGCGGTCTTCACTGAGGCCGGTGACGTTGATGCTCCCGCCCGCCAGATTCAAGGTCGCGATGCCGTTGTTGCCGGTGGCGCCGCCGCCGATGTTGAGGCTGCGGATGGTGGAGGCGCCTTCGGGCACCGTGATGACCGTGCTGCGCGCCGGGTCGATGAACACCGCCGTGTTCTTGTTCGGCGCCATGCCATGCGACCAGCCGTCCGGCGTGTCCCAGACGCCGCCCCAGGATTTGCCTTCCCAGACCACGGCGTCCACCGTGGCGATATAGGCGCGGCCATTGCTGGCGTTGGCCACCAACTGGCCGGCATCGTTGCTGCCCACCGCTTCGGTCAGCGTGAAGCCGCTCCCGGCAATGCCGTTGAAGCTGTTGACGTCCTGCATCGCGCCGTTGCCGAACAGGAAAGCGCGGTTGCCCCCGGCCCAGGTCTCGGAGCCTCCCACGACGATGCCCACGCTGTTGATGCTCTTTGCGGTGCTGTTGGCACCACCGAGGGTGCCCAGGTCGCGCATGGCGCCCGAGCGGTAGAGAAAGGCGTGGCCACCGCTGCCCGTGGACGCGCGGCCCACCACATCGCCTGAGTCATTGATGGCGTAGGCGATGCTTTTCGGCCCACCCAAGGTGCCCAACGACTTGGCAGTGCCGTTGCTGTAGACAAACGCGGTTTGGGAATCGAACTGCCCGACAACGTCACCCCGGTTGTTGATGCCGTAGGCGATGCTCGCTGACCCCAATGAGGCCATGGGCAAGCAGCTGGCACGCAGCGCTGCAGAGAAGGTGGCCGCACAGCTGCCACTCCACCCCGCCACCTGGCCGCGGGCGCTGATTGCACTGCCAGCGCTTTCGTCTGGCCCCAGCGACAGGCCGTTGTCGCCGTAGACGAACAGGTTGCGCCCGACCTGGCCCGTGATCTGGCCCGCGTCATTGATCGCGGCGCCAGAGCTTGAGAGGCCCGCAGTGTTGTCCAGGCTGCTGATGAGCTGATTGCTATACAGGAAGGCCCGCTGCGTTCCGCCGGCATCAACGCTGGAGCCCGTCACTTGCCCCGCGTTGTTGATCGCGGTCGCGGAGGTTTTGCCACCCAGCGTGCCAATCTCGGTCAGCGTCCAATGCGAAGTGGCCGGCCCGGCGTGGGCGGCCGAGGCGCAGGCCGCAGCGGCGGCGGCCAGGGCCAGCGGGCGCAGTGGGCCGGTCCAGCAGCGGGGCCCGGCGGTGGCAGTGAGGAGCATCCGTTGGGTGGTGGGTTTCATGAAGCGTGGTCCTTGCGGTTCAGTCTGTGTGGCGTGATGGATGGCGGGAGGGCTTCAATCCATCACTGGAAAGGCGGCCGTTCGGCGCGTCGGGTGCTGGCGGATGCAGGCTGTACGCCGGCGGGTTCCCGGCTGCGCCCGGCCGCATCCCGGCGCGTTTTGCGCGGGCCCGCTGGGGTTGCGCGGCTCGGGGCGCCGCCGGTGCAACGCTCGGTTGGGACTCTAGGGATCGGGCCGCGGGCCCGACAGCCTCTGGCGGTTGAAGCGCGGCTCAACCCACGGTTCAAGGGCCGGGCATCGGCGCTCGTCGACAGGACCGGTGGCCGTCGCCGGCGGAGCGGGTGGGCATGCATGACTCGGCTCGCCTTTCCATTCAATTGGAGGATTTGCACGAGGCATGGTGTGCATACGATCCAGGTTAGGCATCCGCCATTTGGTGGAGTCACCCCCTGGCCTGGGTCGCCACTTGAAGTGACAAGGAATGCCGGCATGGATTGCAGACGGGAGCTCTCAGCGCTCATCGGCGATATCTACGACTGCGTCTTGAACCCCGACCGTTGGGGGCCGACGCTCGGCAAGCTGGGCGAGGCCTTCGGCTGTGAACGAACCATCCTGTCGCTGAGCGACCTGCGCCGCGACCGGGTGCTGATCGGGCGCAGCTCGGGCTGGGACCCGCAGTGGCTGGCCGAGCGCGACAGGCACATGCCCGAGATCCATGCGGTGCTGCAGAGCTGGCTCATGCGCGGGCCGGGTGCCGACGTCCCCTTTGTGGCCAGCCGCGAGCTGTCGACGGCGGGCTTCCAGGCCTCGCCCTATGTCCGCGACTGCCTGGTTCCGCTCGGTGTCGGCGACGTGGCGCACTATTTCCTGCTGCGTTCGGCGGCGCACTTCTCGGAAGTGGTCTTGATGCGGCAAGCCGCCGCCGGCCCCTTTGGCGCGCGCGAGTTCGAGATCGGGGAGCTGCTGCTGCCGCATCTGCGGCGTGCGGTGACGATCAGCAAGGTGCTGGACGCCAAGACGCTTGAACGCGAACACCTGGCCCAGACCCTGGACAGCCTGCAATTCGGCGTCGTGCTGACGGACCGGCATGGCGCCGTGGTGCACGCGAACCGCATGGGCGACTCGCTGCTGGGCCAGGGCGAACTGCTGGATGCGGCGGCCGGTGTGATCCGCGCCCGCCAGCCCGGCGCCGATCAGGAGCTGCAGCAGGCCCTGAGGCTGAGCGCCAGCGACGAGGCCGCGATGGGATCGACCGGGGTCACGATCCGGCTGTCACGGCCGCAGTGCCCGCCGGTGTTTGCCCATGTGCTGCCGCTCGGCGGCACGCCGTTGCGCCAGGAGCTCGAACCCCAGGCCACGGCGGCCCTGTTCGTCAGCCCGGGGCCCAACCCGCAGGATTGCGTCGACACGTTTGCGGCCACCCATCACTTGACGCCGGCCGAGGCCCGTGTCGTTCAGGCGCTGGTGGCGGTGCGCAGCCTGACGGAGGCGGCGGAGCTGCTGCGCGTCGGGCGTGCGACGGCCAAGACCCAGCTCGAAAGCGTGTTCCGCAAGGCCGGCGTCACGCGGCAAGCCGATCTGATCCGGCTGGTGACCCAGCTCGCGCCGGTCAGGTCGGTGTCGCCTCAGCTCGCGTGATCGCTGGCGCGGTTCGGCGGGCCGCAGCGTCCAGGCCGGCGGCCCGTTGAGCCGGCAGCGGCAGCGCCGGGAGGGCCACGGTCACGCTGAGCTCGGCAACGGGCCGCGGGTCGACGACGGGTTGAGGATGTCGGATGCTGAACATGCCGGCCTCAGCGGATCGCCGTGACCCAGCGGTCGAGCCGCGGCGCGAGCCGCCAGCCGTCTTCGCCCAGCCAGTCTGCCGACACGAGCACGTGGTGGGCCCGGCCGATCAGCTTCTCGCGCGGCACGGTGCCGATGTAGCGCGAGTCGGCACTGTTGTCGCGGTTGTCGCCGAGCAGGAAGTACTGGCCCGGCGGCACCGTGGTTTCGGCCAGGTCGCGACGCGCTGCCGTGCCCGGCAGGAACTGCACCGCATGCGGGCGGCCGTCGAGCTGCTCGGTGGCCCGCACCGCGTCGACGACCCAGCCTGGCGCCAGCGTCTCGCCGCGGCGCTGCGCGTCGCGACAGGCCTGCGGCTCACCGTTCAGGATCAGCACGCCATCACGCATCGCGACGCGGTCGCCGGGCAGGCCGACGATGCGCTTGATCAGCCGGGTGCCGTCCACCGGCGAGCTCAGCGTGACGACGTCGCCGCGCCGTGGCTCGCCCAGCGGCAGCAGCACCAGGTCGGTCAGCGGCAGCTTGAGGTCATAGGCCAACCGGTTGACGAGCACCACATCGCCCTCCAGCAGGGTCGGCCGCATCGAGCCCGAGGGGATGGGGTTCCAGTCGGCCACCGCGGTGCGCAGCAGCGCGAAGCTGCACAGGAACAGCAGGAAGCCGCGGTTGGCCTTCAGAGTGCGTCGGATGTCCATGCCGGCATCTTGGCGGGCGGCCCGGGCGCGGCGGCCCGTGCACGGGTGAACAGCAGGCCCAGGCGGCTCAGTGGCACCGGGGCGGGCGTGAATGGCGGGCGCGAATGGCGGGCGGGAGGACGCGTCAGGGCGCCGTGCGGCCCGGCGGTGCGTCCTGCGCGACCCAGCGCAGCACCGCCTCCAGCACCGGCCGCGCCGCCTGGGCCTGCGGGTGGTTGATGATGGCCACCATCACCCAGCGCCGGCCCGACGGCGCATCGACGATGCCGGCCAGCGCGACGACATCGCGCAGCGTGCCGGTCTTCAGATGGGCCCGGCCGGCCGCCGCGCCAAAGCGGGCCGGCTGACGGCTGAGCGTGCCGTCCAGCCCGGCCAGCGGCAGCGAACTGAGCAGCTCGGGCATCCAGGGCTGGCCCCAGGCCCAGCGCAGCAGTTCGGCGAGCTGGGCCGGGCTCAGCTGCGTCTCGCGCGCCAGGCCCGAGCCGTTGACGATGCGTGGCGGCGGCGCGGTGCCGGCGCGGGCTTCCAGCCAGGCCTGCAGCCACACGGCTGCGGCCTCGGGCGACGGCGCCGGGACGCCGGCCGCGCGCGCGGTGCTGAGCAGCATTTGCTCGGCGATCAGGTTGTTGCTGGCCTTGTTCATGTCGCGCAGCGCCTCGGCCAGCGTCGGGCCTGGCCAGATGGCCGTGGGCGGCGTGCGCGGGGCCGGGGCGTCGACCACCTCGCCCCGCCAGGCGATGCCGGCCTCGCGCAGCGTCAGGGCCAGCAGGCGGGCGCTGTAGCTGGCCGGTTCGGGGTCGGCCAGCGGCCAGACCTGCTCGCCACAGGCCGCCGGAAAACTGCCGCCGAAGCGGGGGCGCTGGCCGGCCGTCCACTGCAGCTTCAGCGCGCCGCGCCAGTCACCACAGGCGCCGGGTGTGGCCGGCACCTGCTGCGGCGGGTCTAGCGCGGGGTCGGCCGAGATGCGGGCCAGCGCGCCATCGACGCGCACCGTGTAGCGCACCAGCTTGCCGTTCAGCAGCAGGGCCTCGGGCTGGACATTGCCGGGGCGCCAGGGCTCGCCGTCGAAGTCGGCGGGGTCGACCGTGCCGGGGCTGAAGGCGCTGCGGTCCAGCCGCAGCGGGCCGCGCAGCTCGGTCACGCCCAGCCGCTTGAGGCCGGCCCAGAGCCGCTCGGGCGTCAGCCGCGGGTCGCCGCTGCCCTGCAGCGCAAGGCCGCCGTCCTCGGTCAGCCAGACCGGGGTCTGCCACTGCCAGGCTGGGCCCAGGGTGTCCAGCGCGGCCATGCTGGTGACGAGCTTGGTCAGCGAGGCTGGGTTCATCGCGCTGTCGGCCCGCCAGGCCAGTCGCGGGCGCGCTTCGTCGAGGGCCTGCACGACGAGGCCGAGCGAGCCGGCGTCGACCTGGGCCTGTTGCAGTGCCACCTGCACGGACAGCGGCAGCGGCTCGGCCGCCTGCAGGGGCAGGGTCAGCGCGAAGCCTAAGGCGAGGACAAGAGATCTCATGCCCCCCGACGCTACACTGACCCGATGCCTGTGCTGCTTGCCGTTGACAGCTCGACCGAGACGATGGCCCTGGCCCTCGTGACGCCAGGGCAGACGGTGGTGTTCGAGGCGGCGGGCGGCGCCCAGGCCTCGGCGCGCATGCTGCCCGAGATCCGGGCCCTGCTGGCCGCCGCCGGCCTCGCGCTGGCCGACCTGGACGCGATCGCCTTCGGTCAGGGGCCGGGCGCCTTCACCGGCCTGCGCACCGCCTGCGCGGTCGCCCAGGGCCTGGCCTTCGGCCTCGACAAACCCGTGCTGGCCATCGACAGCCTGATGCTGGTGGCCGAGGACGCGCGCACCCAAGGGGCGGGTGACGACATCTGGGTGGCCATGGATGCCCGCATCGGCGAGATCTATGCCGCGCACTACCGCTGGCAGGGCGGCGACTGGCGGGTGGTCGAGGCGGCCGGCCTGTTCCAGCCCGAGGCGCTGGCCCGGCATTGGGGGCGGCCGGCGGCGGTGGCCGGCACCGCCTTGACCGAATACGCCGCCGCCTTGGGTGAATGGCCGCGAGCCTGGCCCCAGGCCCGTTCGCGCGCCCAGGCGCTGGCCGCGCTGGCGCAGGCGGCCTGGCAGCGCGGCGAACGGCGCGATGCGGCCGAGGCGCTGCCGCTCTATGTGCGCAACAAGGTGGCGCTGACGACGGCCGAGCGCGCCGAGGCCCGGGAGGCTGGTGCATGAATGCCATCGTCAAGCCCAGCCCGCCGCGCTGGGAGCCGGCGCTGATGCGCCTGCCCGACCTGGCCGAGGTGCTGGTGGCCGAGCGCGAGGCCTACCCGGTGCCGTGGACGCATGGCAACTTCGTCGACTCGCTGGCCGCGGGCTACCCCGCCGAGGTGCTGCGCGACCCGCAGGGCGAGCTGCTGGGCTACTGGGTCGCGATGCCGGGTGTCGACGAGCTGCACCTGCTCAACATCACGGTCGTGCCGGCCTGGCAGCGGCGGGGCCTGGCCATCGTGATGCTCGACCGCATCGTGGGCGCCTGCCGGCAACGCGGCCTGACCCAGCTCTGGCTGGAGGTGCGCGTCAGCAATCTGCGTGCGCAGGCCGTCTACCAGCGTTACGGCTTTGCCGAGGTGGGCCGGCGCCGCGCCTACTACCCGGTGCTGCAGGGGTCGCGCGAGGACGCCCTGCTCATGAGCCTGATGGTGGCCGCGTGAGCGCCCCGTGGGACGAACGCCAGCGGGCCATGCTGGCCGAGATGGGCCTGCGGCTGCCGCCGGCGCCGCGCGCGCCTCTGATCGAGGCCGAAGCGCCGCCGCTGCCGTCGCCCAGTGTCGTGTCCGCGCCGCCGCCGCTGATGGGCGTGCCGGCCCGCGCGCCCAGCTCGCCGTCCGGTTTCGAGGGCCTGAGCCTGCCGGCGCTGCGCGAGGCGGTGTCGGCCTGCCGCGGCTGCGGCCTGTGCGAGCAGCGCCGGCAGGCGGTCTTCGGCGCCGGTGCGCTGCAGCAGGCGCAATGGCTGGTGGTGACCGACCCGGTCGATGAGGCCGATGACGGCGCCGGCGAGGCCCTGAGCGGCGACGCCGGCCGGCTGCTGGACCGCATGCTGGCGGCCGCCGGCCAGAGCCGCACGGGTTCGGCGCCAACCGCCTTCGTGACGCCCATCGTCAAATGCCGCCCGCCCCGCGGCCGCGCGCCGCAGCCGGCCGAACTGGAGGCCTGCGAGGCGGTGCTGGCCGCCCAGGTGGCGCTGTTGCAGCCGCGCCTCGTGCTGGCCCTGGGCCTGCAGGCCGCCCGCCGGCTGACCGGCCTGGCCGAGCCGCTGGGCCGGCTGCGCGGCCGTTTGCACCGTTGGCGCGAGCTGCCACTTGTCGTGACCTACCATCCCGCCTACCTTTTGCGTTCTCCGGCCGACAAGGCCGGCGCCTGGGACGACCTCTGTCTGGCCCGCCGAGCGCTGCACTCCGCTTGACTGTGTCTACCGATTCCGATCTCGAGCGCCAGGCGCTGGACGCTGCGCGCTTTCGCATGCTGGCCGATCATGTGCCGGCCTGGATTGCGCTTTACGACGCCGCCGACCACCGCTGCCTGTTCGCCAACCGCGGCTATGCCGAGGCCTTCCAGCTGACCCAGGACTCCATCGTCGGCAAGCATTTCAGCGAGGTCGTCGGTGCCGAGGCCTATGCCCAGGTGCGGGTCTATGTGGACGAGCTGGTGCGCAGCCACAAGCCGGTGGTCTACGAGCGCGAGCTGCAGCGGCCCGGCGGCACGCCGGTCTGCCTGGAAATCCATCTGATCCCGCAGTTCGATGACCGGGGCACGTTGCTGGGCAGCTGGGTGCTGGTCTATGACATCACCCGCCACCGCGTGGCCGAGCGGCGGCTGCGCGAGTCCGAGGCCCGGCTCGACAAATTCATGCAGGCCACGGTGGAGGGCATCCTGTTCCACCGCGACGGCATCATGACCGACGTGAACCAGCCGCTGTGCGCGCTGACCGGCTGGTCGGCCGCCGAGCTGATCGGCCAGCATGTGCTGGCCTATGTGGCGGATGACGAGCTGCCCAAGGTGCGGGAGGTCATGCGGTCGGGCCAGGAGCTGCGCTACGAGACCGCCATCCGCCACCGCGACGGCTCGCGCGTGCCGGTGGAGCTGATCATGCGGACGATGGAGCGCGACGGCGAGAAGCTGCGCATGGCGGTCGTGCGCGACATCCGCGACCGCCTCGCCAGCGAGGCGCGCATCCAGCACCTGGCCCACCATGACGGCCTGACCGGCCTGCTCAACCGCGGCGCCTTCATGGAGCGCATGGGGCTGATGCTGCGCCGCGCCGAGCGCAGCGGCGAGATGCTGGCGCTGCTCTTCATCGATCTGGACAACTTCAAGCGCGTCAACGACTCGCTCGGCCATCTGGAGGGTGACCAGGTGTTGACGGCGGTGTCCGAGCGCCTGGTGGGCGCGCTGCGCGCCGGCGACCTGGTGGGCCGCTTCGGCGGCGACGAATTCGTCGTGCTGCTGTCCGAGCTGGGCAGCCGCGACGACATCAAGGTGGTGCTGGATGCGCTGCTGTCGGTCGTCGAGGTGCCGGTGCGGGCCGATGGCCGCGCGCTGTCGGTCACGCCGTCGATCGGTGTGGCCGTCTACCCGGACGACGGCCTGCAGGAGGACGAGCTGATCCAGCATGCCGACACGGCGATGTACCGCGCCAAGTCGCGCGGCCGGGCGACCTACCAGTTCTTCGAGCCGGCCCTGGCCGAGACCGCCTATGCCGACCTGGTGCTGGAGGCCGAACTGGCCCAGGGCCTGACGCGCAACGAGTTCGAGCTGTTCTTCCAGCCCCAGGTCGATGCCGCCACCGGCCGGCTGTCGGGCGCCGAGGCCCTGCTGCGCTGGCGCCATCCGCAGCGCGGGCTGCTCAGCCCCGATGCCTTCATCTTCGTCGCCGAGCGCCACCGGCTGATGCTGCCGCTGGGCGAATGGGTGCTGCGCGAAGCGGCCGTCACGGCGCGGCGCTGGCGCGAGCAGCAGCTGACCCAGGGCCACGGCCCGATGCGCATCGCGGTCAACCTGTCGCGCATGCAGTTCAACCTCGACGGCTTTGCCGACACGGTCATGCGGCTGCTGCAGGAGGCCGGTGCCCAGGGCGAGTGGCTGGAGCTGGAGCTGACCGAGCGCCTGCTGATCGACGACATCGAGCACGCGCCGGCCACGTTGAGCGCGCTGCGGGCGCAGGGGCTGACGGTCTCGGTCGATGATTTCGGCACCGGCTACACCTCGCTGGCCCATCTCACCGAGCTGCCGCTGGACAAGCTCAAGATCGACCAGAGCTTTGTCGGCCGCCTGCCCGACGATGCCGGCGCCCAGGCCATCACCCGGGCCATCGTGCAGATGGCTGTCGGCCTGGGCCTCACGGTGACCGCCGAAGGCGTGCGCACCGCGGCGCAGTGGCAGCTGCTGGCCGGCTGGGGCTGCCAGCAGTTCCAGGGTGAGCTGGTCGGCGCGCCGATGCCGGCGGCCGAGTTCGAGGCCTGGGTGAAGGCGCGATGACGCTGCTCGACAAACTGCATGCCGAGATCGCCGGGCACGGCGGCTGGTTGCCCTTCGACCGCTTCATGGCCCTGGCGCTCTACGAGCCCGGCCTGGGTTATTACGCCGGCGGCCGCCGCAAGTTCGGCCTGCTGCCGAGCGAGGGTTCGGACTTCGTCACCGCGCCCGAGATGTCGCCGCTGTTCGGCCGCACACTGGCCCGGCCGCTGGCCCAGGCCCTGGCCGAGAGCGGCTGCCACGAGGTGATGGAGTTCGGCGCCGGCTCCGGTGCGCTGGCCGCGCAGCTGATGACCGCCTTCGACGAGCTGGGCGTCGGCCCGCTGCGCTACCGCATCGTCGAGCTGTCGGCCGAGCTGCGCGAGCGCCAGCGCGAGCGGCTGGCACGCTGGGCGGGCCGCGTCGACTGGCTGGACGCGCTGCCCGAGCAGATCGAGGCCGTCGTCATCGGCAACGAGGTGCTGGACGCGATGCCGGTGCAACTGATCGCCTTCGACGGCCAGGCCTGGCGCGAGCGCGGCGTGGTGTCGCGCGGCGAGGGCTTCGCGTTCGAAGACCGCGACAGCACGCTGCGCCCGCCGGTCGAGACCGGCTTCGTGCCCGGTACCGTGACCGAGATCCATCGGCAGGCCGAGGCCTTCATCCACACCCTGGCCCGCCGCCTGAAGCGCGGGGCGGCCTTCTTCATCGACTACGGCTTCCCCGAGGCCGAGTACTACCACCCGCAACGCCACGGCGGCACGCTGATGTGCCATCAGGGCCACCTGGCCGATGCCGACCCGCTGGTGGCCGTGGGCGACAAGGACATCACGGCGCATATCAACTTCACCGGCATTGCACTGGCCGGCCAGGAGGCCGGCCTGCTGGTGCTGGGCTACACCTCGCAGTCCAACTTCCTGCTCAATTGCGGCATCGCCGACCTGCTGGCCGGCGCCTCGCTCGCCGAGCGTGCGATGGCCCACCGGCTGCTGGCCGAGCATGAAATGGGCGAGCTGTTCAAGGTGATCGGTTTTGCGCCGCTGAATGCCGGCTTCGATGCGGTCGGCTTCCAACGCGGGGACCGGTCGCACCGGCTCTGACCGGCGCTCACCAGCGTTCACTGGCCGATGCGGCGCGGCGCCCGCTCAGGCGGCCCGCTCAACGTGCGCGTGCCGGGTGTAGAGGAAGTCGATGACGGCCTTGCGGGCGGCGATGTAGCGCGCGTCCTCGGCCAGCTCGACCCGCACGCGCGGGCGCGGGATGTCGACGGCCAGGATCTCGCCGATGGTGGCGGCCGGCCCGTTGGTCATCATCACGATCCGGTCGGACAGCAGCACGGCCTCATCCACGTCATGGGTCACCATGATGACCGTGCTCTGCGTGCGGGCGACGATCTTCAGCAGCTCGTCCTGCAGCCTGGCGCGGGTGAGGGCGTCGAGCGCGCCGAAGGGCTCGTCCATCAGCAGCACCTTGGGCTCCATGGCCAGTGCGCGGGCGATGCCGACGCGCTGCTTCATGCCGCCGGAGATCTCGTGTGGGCGCTTGGCGCTGGCGTGGCTCATGCCCACCAACTCCAGTGCAGCGACGGCGCGCGCCTTCTGCTGCGCCGGGCGCTCCCGGCCGCCGAAGACGGACTCGACCGCCAGCAGCACGTTGTCCAGGCAGCTCAGCCACGGCAGCAGCGAGTGGTTCTGGAACACGACCGCACGCTCGGGGCCGGGCGCAGCGATCTCGCGGCCGTCGCAAATCAGCGCGCCGCCCGTGGGTTGCAGCAGCCCGGCGATGAGGTTGAGCAGCGTCGACTTGCCGCAGCCGGAATGGCCGATCAGCGTGGTGAACTCACCGCGCTGCACGTCGAGGTTCACGCCCTGCAGCGCATGGAAGCGGCCTTTGCGCGTCGTGAACACCATCTCGGCATCCTGGACCTGGATGAAGGGTTTCATGGCGTCAGTCCTCGTTGAAGCTGAAACGCTTGGCGAGGCTCAGCAGCGCCCACTCGAGCAGCAGCCCGACAATGCCGATGACGAAGATCGCAATGATGATGTGGGCCACGTTGAGGTTGTTCCACTCGTCCCAGACCCAGAAGCCGATGCCCACGCCGCCGGTCAGCATCTCGGCCGCGACGATCACCAGCCAGGCCGTGCCCACGCTCAGGCGCACGCCGGTCAGCACATAGGGCAGCACCGCGGGCAGCAGGATGCGGGTGATGACCTTCCACTCGCTGAGCTTGAGCACGCGGGCGACGTTGAGGTAGTCCTGCGGCACGCGCTGCACGCCGACCGCGGTGTTCACGACCATGGGCCAGATCGAGCAGATGAAGATGGTCCAGATCGCGGCCGGGTTGGCGCTCTTGAAGGCCAGCAGGCCGATCGGCAGCCAGGCCAGCGGCGACACCGGCTTGAGCAGCGCGATCAGCGGCGACACCATGCGCTGCGCGAATTCGAAGCGGCCGACCAGGAAGCCCAGCGGGATGCCCACCAGCGCCGCGAGGCCAAAGCCCAGGCCGACGCGGCCGAGGGAGTTCAGGATGTTCCAGCCGATGCCCTGGTCGTTCGGCCCCTTGCGGTAGAACGGGTCGGCGAACAGCTGCACCGCGGCGTCCCAGGTGGTGGCAGGGCTCGGGAAGCTGCCGGGCTTCTGCGTGGCCAGGGCCCACAGCCCGATCAGCAGGGCCACGCCGAGCACCGGCGGTAGCACGCGCAGCGCGAGCGCGCGGCCGTCGAACGGGGCGCGGGGGGGCCGGGCCGGGCGCGGCGCGGGGGCCGCCGGCTCGGCGGCGGTCTCGGCTGGCCGGGCGGTGGCGGCGGGGGCAGGCGAGGCGGCGGCTTCGCCCGGGGCATGGAAGACGGCAGACACCATGGCGGGCCTCACACCTTGACCTTGAAACTGTCGGCGTACTTGGCCGGGTCCTTGCCGTCCCAGACGACACCGTCCACCAGCTTGCTGCTGCGCAGCGGGTCCTTGGGCACGCTCACCTGGAGGGCGCTGGCGGCCTGGCTGTAGAGCGCGGTCTGGTTGATGGCCTTGGCGGTGCCGAGGTAGTCGGGGTGGTCCTTCAGCAGGCCCCAGCGCTTGTGCTGGGTCAGGAACCACATGCCGTCGGAGAGGTAGGGGTAGTTCACCGCGCCGTCGTCGAAGAACTTCATGTGGCGCGGGTCGTCCCAGGTCTTGCCCAGGCCGTTCTGGTAGCGGCCCAGGATGCGCTGGTTGATCGCGTCGACGCCGGTGTTGACATAGGCCTTGTCGGCAATCGTCTCGGCCATCTTGTTCTTGTTGATCAGGCCGGTGTCGATCCAGCGGCTGGCCTCCAGCACGGCCATGATCACCGCGCGGGCGGTGTTGGGGTACTTCTTGACGAACTCGGCCGTGGTGCCGAGCACCTTCTCGGGGTGGTCGGGCCAGATGTCCTGCGTGGTGGTCGCGGTGATGCCGATGCCGTCGATGATGGCGCGGTGGTTCCAGGGCTCGCCGACGCAGAAGCCGTCCATATTGCCCACCCGCATGTTGGCCACCATCTGCGGCGGCGGCACGGTGATGACCTTGGCGT
The DNA here is from genome assembly GCA_003963075.1 of Burkholderiales bacterium. GTDB lineage: Bacteria > Pseudomonadota > Gammaproteobacteria > Burkholderiales > Burkholderiaceae_C > Pelomonas. The sequence continues at coordinate 3,095 of RXJV01000113.1, read as the reverse complement.
CCTTCATCGGGTTCACGCCGTGGGCGGCGAGCCAGTAGTACAGCCACATCGCGTGCGTGCCGGTCGGGAAGGTCTGCGCGAAGCTGTAGTCGCGCCTGTCCTTGGCCATGAGCTTGGCGAGTGAGGCGCCGTCCACCGCGCCGGCCTCGGCCAGCTTCTTGGACAGCGTGATCGCCTGGCCGTTGCGGTTGAGCGTCATCAGCACGGCCATGTCCTTTTTCGGGCCGGCCACGCCGAGGTGCACGCCGTAGATGAGGCCATACAGCACATGGGCCATGTCCAGCTCGCCGTTGACGAGCTTGTCGCGCACGCCGGCCCAGGAAGCCTCCTTGCTCGGGATGATCTTGATGCCGTACTTCTTGTCGAAGCCGAGCACCGAGGCCATCACGACGCTGGCGCAGTCGGTCAGCGGGATGAAGCCGATGCGCACTTCCTCCTTCTCGGGCTTGTCCGAGCCCTGGGCCCAGGCGCCGCCGGCCAGGCTGGCGGCGGGCAGCGCGGCGGCCGCGGCCAGCAGGCGGCGGCGCATCGGGTCGGTCGTGGCGGGCGAAGGGTCGCTGACGGTCATCACGGGCTCCTGGCGTGCAAAAGCGAAACGACGTCGCGACCGTGCCGCTCCGCCGCGGCGTCGCCGCAGGGAGCAGGGGAGGTCGGACGCCGTTGTCCTGAATTGCCCGCCGAGGGTGTTGGTCGGTGGGCCCAAGAGGCCAGCGCCATTGCGGGCCTCATGCCGCTTGAGCAGGTTGCGTGCCAGCCTCTGCTTGGCCGGGATCCGCAGCTTTTGCACAGCCATGGCGCGCTACAGGGCCTGCGGCGGGTGGGCTGCGCCGCCGCGGTGCGTGCTTCTTGGTGCGGCATGCCCCAGTTCGGGCCGCGGCGGCGCGCCGGGCGTCAGCGCGGGCGCAGCAGCTGGTCGGCATCGATCAGCCGGGTGGCGACGGCCGCCAGCGTCTGGCCGCTGTCCATCGCGAGCTGGCGCAGGCGCTGGAAGGCGGCCTCTTCATCGAGGCCGTGCTCGCGCATCAGGATGCCGCGGGCCCGCTCGACGAGCTTGCGCTCGGCCAGCTGGGTCTGGGCCTGCTGCAGCTCGCTGCGCAGTGACCGGTCGTGCTCGAAGCGGGCCAGCGTCAGCTGCAGCAGCGCGCCAAGGTGTTGCGGCGGCAAGGCAGCCAGCTGGATGATGTTGACGCCGGCGTGCAGCGCCGCCCGCATCTGCTCGGGCGCCAGGTCCTGGGCGACCAGCAGCACGGCACAGGGATGGCGGCTCAGCGGGGCCAGCCACTCCGGCCGGGGCGTGTGGCAATCGATCAGCAGCAGCTCGGGCGTCAGGCGCTCCAGCACGCTGCCCAGCGTGAGCGGCTCGGCGACGAGGTCGATCACGTCGACGAGCTGGCAGCGCAGCCGGATCAGTTCCAGGCGGATCACCGGGCTGCGCCGCTGGCCGGCGTCGGCCAGCAGCACGCGCAGGCCGGGCAGAGAGAGCGACGGGGACGGGTTCATGCCCGGCTCCCGTGCAAGGAGCGTGCCTCAGGGGTGCAGCGGCAGCTGCAGCGTGACGGCGACCGGCTCGCCGGGCCGGGGCAGGACCTCGTAGCGGGCGCAGGGCGGCAGCCGCGGGTCGGGCTGGCGCTGTTCGACGCGCAGGCGCTGCATGGCCTGGTACCAGGCCAGTTCCAGCGCCTCGGCCGGGCCGCGGAAGCGCACGACCAGGGCCGGGTGGGCCGGTTCTTCGTGCAGGCTCAGCCCGTCTGGCAGGGCGGCGGCGCCGGGCAGCTCCAGCCCGACGCGGCAGTCGACGATGCGTAGCTTGAGCTGGGTCTTCAGGTAATGGACGGTCGCCGTGCCGTCGGCTTCCAGCCCGGCGGCGGCCAGCTGTTCCTGCACCGCGGCGATGCGAGGCGGCAGCGCGTCGGCGAGGCCGTCGAGCGGGCCGCGGTGCGGGGCCTGGGCGTGCTGCCGCGCGGGCTGTGCTTGCACGCCGAGATAGTCGAGGCGGTAGGCCGGCGGGCGCGCCTCCAGCGTGGCGGCGAGATGGTCCAGGCCGAAGCGCAGGTCCAGCGCGGTGGCGCCTTGGACGGTCGCTGCAAAGGCGCGCAGCGTGAACGCGACCCGGCCCTTGAAGCGCCAGTGCACCTGGGTGCCGCCGGGTGCGGGTTCGAAGCGCCAGTCTGAGCGGCCACGCAGCGCGAAGGGCAGCTTGAAGTCGATGTGCTGGCGCAGGCTGTGCGGCGCGCGGGCCTCGAGCCGGCGCAGCCGGGCCCGGCCGACCTGGGGCAGATCCCAGGACAGGATGTCGCCGTCGACGCTGGCCGGGGTGTCGCGGGCATGCTCCAGCCAGGGGTTCCAGGCCTGCCAGCGGCTCAGGTCGGCCACGCCGGCCTGCACCGCCTCGGGTGCGGCAGCGATGAAGCGGCTCTGCTCGACGTTCACGCGGCCGCTGTAGCGGCCCATGTAGACGAACAGGGCCACGATCAGGAAGGCCAGCACGAAGAAGAGGGCGCTCATCGCTTGTTGGCCATCTGGCCGGTGTCCGGGCCGTGCGCCGGGCCGCCCCCAGGCCGGCCCGCGTTGGCGATGCGCTCGCGGCTCGATGCCGCGAGCCTCGTCGTCCCCTCGGGGGACCGCCCCGTCCAGCCCGCGTTCAGCGAGGCGGGGCGGGGCGAGGGGCTCACAACATGCCCATCATCCGGGGCACGACCAGGGTCAGCCACGGCCAGTAGGTCACGATGATCAGGAAGACCACCATCGTGGCCAGCCAGGGCAGCACGGCCTTGGTCAGCTCGGTGATGCCGAGCTTGGAGATGCCGGAGGCCACGTAGAGGTTCAGGCCCACCGGCGGGTGGCACAGGCCCACTTCCATGTTCACGTCGATCAGGATGCCGAAGTGCACCGGGTTCACGCCCAGCTGCATGGCGGCCGGGAAGAAGATCGGCGCCATGATCAGGATGATGGACGAGGGGTCCATGAAATTGCCGGCGCCCAGCAGCACGAGGTTGACGACGAACAGGAAGCCGTTCTGGCCCAGGTTCATCGACAGCAGCCAGTCGGCCAGCTGGTGCGGCAGGTTCTCGTTGGTCAGCACGAAGGAGAACAGC
>RXJV01000109.1 GCA_003963075.1 Burkholderiales bacterium | reverse complement strand
ACCGGGTGGATGCTCTGAAGATGCGACGGGTTCGGTGCCAGCTGCAGCGTCACCGGGCCATGCTCGGTGTGAACGAGGCGCCGGGCACCGAGGTGGTAGATCAGATCATCGGATGCCAGCGGCGTTGTCGTCGCCGGATCGATATGGTCCAAGACCTGCGCCGGCGGCATGCCGAACAGGTTGACCAGCAGGTTCACGCGTCCCCGATGGGGCATGCCGATGAAGACCTCGGCAACCGCGTGCAAGGCCGCCTGAGCCGCCAGGGCGTCCATCAGCGGCAGCAGGGCCTCGCAACCCTCCAGCGAAAAGCGCTTGGCCAACGGAAAGCGCCGCGCGACATGCCGCTCCCAGACCTCGGCTTGGATCAAGCGGTCGAGCAGCGCCTGATCGCGGTGCGGCGGGGGCAGGGTTTCGAAATGGGCGTGCAGCCAGTGCCTGCGATCGGCGTCGCGCACGGCGCTGGTGTCCAGCGCCAGCCGGCCACAGTAGATGCGCTTGAGTGCGCGGTCCAGCCCGGCCACATCGTGTGCGCCCAGCAGGGCCGGCGCGTCGGCACCGAGGCGCTCGGTGGGGTCGAGGCCGAATCGGCCTGGCGCCAGCAACTCTCGGGCATCGACCGAGTCGGCAACACCGAGTGGATCCAGGTCGGCACAGCGGTGGCCGTCGTTCTGGTGGGCTTGGAGCCAGCGCAGGACATCGGGCCGCCAGGGGCCGGATGCCGTGGATGAGCGCGGCGGCCCGGCATGCCGCGCAGGCGCCAGACCGCGCGATGGGTCGAACCGGGGAGGGGCTGGAAGGTTTGCCATGTCCATCGATGCGTTACTTCTGCGTCGAAGTGGGGGTGAGGCGCGCTGTGCCGGGCGGTGCTTGAAGGCCTCAGCGCGGTCGGCCGCGTCGGGTGCTGTTCGCCGCGGCCGCCGGGGATGTGCAACTGCCTCAGAGCACGAAGGCACGCACCAGCTCGTTGAGCTGGCGGGCCTGCTGCTGCAGGGCCTGGGCGGCAGCAGCGCTTTCCTCGACCATGGCGGCGTTGCGCTGGGTCGAATCGTCCATCTGGTTGATCGCGACGTTGACCTGCTCGATGCCGGCGCCCTGTTCCTGGCTGGAGGCGCTGATCTCGGCCACGACCCGGCTGACGCCGGTGATGCTGGTCACGACCTGCTGCATCGTCGCGCCGGCCTGCTCGACCATCTTGCTGCCGGCGTTGACCTGCTGGGCCGAGTCATCGATCAGCGCCTTGATCTCCTTGGCGGCCAGGGCGCTGCGCTGGGCGAGGCTGCGCACCTCGGCGGCGACCACGGCAAAGCCGCGGCCCTGTTCGCCCGCGCGGGCGGCCTCGACGGCGGCATTCAGCGCCAGGATGTTGGTCTGGAAGGCGATGCCGTCGATGACGCTGATGATTTCGACGATGCGGCGCGACGAGGCCGAGATCGAGCTCATCGTGTGCACCACCTGGCCGACCACCTGGCCGCCCTCGGTGGCGATGTCTGATGCCGAGGCGGCTGACTGGTTGGCCTGGCTGGCGCTGTCGCTGCTGAGCTTGACAGCCGCGGTCAGCTGCTCCATGGCCGCCGCGGTCTGCTGCAGGGCGCTGGCTTGCTGTTCGGTGCGCGCCGCGAGGTCGCGGTTGCCGACCGAGACGTCTTCGGCGGCGGCATGGATGTTGTCGGCGCCGGCACGCACCTTGGTGACGATGCCGTGCAAGCTCTCGACCATGCGCTGCAGTGCGACCGTCAGCCGGCCGACCTCGTCGCGGCTGACATGCTCGATGCGGTAGGTGAGGTTGCCGGCAGCGACCGCCTCGGCGAGCTCGATGGCGCCCTCGATGGGACGGGTCACCGAGCGCGTGATCAGCAACGCGGTGATGACACCCAGCACGATGGCCAGCAGCGACGCGCCGAGGGTGGTGTAGATCGCGCGCTGCGTTCTCGCCTTGGTGTCTTCGACATCCTTGAGCATGTCGCGCACATTGTTGGCCACCATCTTGTCCAGCAGTGCGTAGTACCTGGCCTGGGGCTCGGCGAGTTCGCCCTCGTAGTAGGCCTTGGCTTCGTCGCGCTTGCCTGCGGCGATCAGGTCCAGCACCTTGCGGACTTGGGCGCCGTAGGCCTTGCGGGCTTCGCTCTGTTCTTCGAACAGCGCGCGTGACTCGGCATTGGTCAGGGACTGCTCGAGCTTCTTCAGGTTGTCGGTATTGGTGGCTCGCAGGACCGCGTAGGCGTCCATGTACTTCTGCTGGCGCTGTGGGTCGGTGGCCAGCAGCATGCGGCCGAGCGTCAGGGCGCCGCGATCGCCGACTTCTTTGATCTGGTTGCTGAGGGCGATCTGTGCGTAGCTTTCGCTGACCACCTCCTGCATCGTGTCGCTGATGTGATGCAACACCGTGATGCTGGATACCAGGCTGGCGCACAACAACGCGATCACGAGGGTGAAGGCGAGCCCCAGCCGCGTGCCTATCCTCAAGTTGGATATCTGCATATACGCTCCCCTTACAACCTCAATCCAAAGATGCGGCAGGCCTTCTGCGAGCCCTGTCACGCATCCGTGTGGTTATGCTAGCAGCGCGGTGCGGGTTTAGGGAAGCGCCTGATTTACATGTTCTTGTCTGCAAGATCTCCTTGACAGGACCGCAGGGGCTGCGCGTGAGCGCATGCCGAAGACCGGCCTGGCAGCAGCATGAACGGCGGCCTGTGGTAAACCCCCGCCGGAGAGACCGGTTCGGTCTGCCTAGAATTCAGCGCGCTGCACAGGAGATCCCCGCATGGCGACTGCCCGCAAGAAGCCGGCATCCAACGAAGCTAACGACGCCAAGCCCGGACTGCGCGTGCTCAAGAAGTACCCCAACCGGCGCCTGTACGACACGCAGACCAGCAGCTACATCACGCTGGCCGACGTCAAGCGCATGGTGCTGGATGGCGTTGATTTCGAGGTGCAAGACGCCAAGACGCAGGAAGATCTGACCCGCTCCATCCTGCTGCAGATCATCCTGGAGGAGGAGACCGGCGGCGTGCCGATGTTCTCGACCAATTCGCTGGCGCAGATCATCCGCTTCTATGGCCATGCGATGCAGGGCGTGATGGGCGGGCTGTTGGAGCGGCAGATGCAGGCCTTCACCGACATGCAACAGCGGTTTGCCGAGCAGGCGCCTGGCATGCCGTTCAGCCCGGACGCCTGGAGCGGGCTCATGGGCGGCTATGCCGAGCAGTCGAAGTCGCTGATGAACCAGTGGCAGGAACAGCTCAAGAACGCCGGCGCGATCTTTCCCTTCGGCGTGCCGCCAACCGGCAAAAAGCCCTGAGCGCCACACATCGCCGAAAATGCGGCGATGAACGAAACCGCCACCACCGCCGCTCCGGCCGCTGCGCCAAAGATTGGCTTCGTGTCGCTCGGCTGCCCGAAGGCGCTGACCGACAGCGAGCTGATCCTGACGCAACTGCGCGCCGAGGGCTATGAAACCTCCAAGACCTTCGCCGGCGCCGACCTGGTGATCGTCAACACCTGCGGCTTCATCGACGATGCCGTCAAGGAAAGCCTGGACACCATCGGCGAGGCCCTGGCCGAGAACGGCAAGGTCATCGTGACCGGCTGCCTGGGCGCCAAGGCGGGCGCCAGCAGCAGCGACGCCGGCAGCCTGGTGCGCGAAATCCACCCCAGCGTGCTGGCCGTGACCGGCCCGCATGCGACGCAGGAGGTGATGGACGCGGTGCACACCCATGTGCCCAAGCCGCATGACCCCTTCGTGGACCTGGTGCCGAGCTACGGCATCAAACTGACGCCCAAGCACTACGCGTATCTGAAGATCAGCGAGGGCTGCAACCACCGCTGCTCCTTCTGCATCATCCCGAGCATGCGCGGAGACCTGGTGTCCCGCCCGATCGGCGATGTGCTGAACGAGGCGCGCGCGCTGTTCGAGAGCGGCGTGAAAGAACTGCTGGTCATCAGCCAGGACACCTCGGCCTACGGCGTGGACGTCAAGTACCGGACTGGCTTCTGGGACGGCAAGCCGGTCAAGACGCGGATGCTGGACCTCGTTGCGCAGCTGGGCGAGCTTGCCAAGCCGTTTGGTGCCTGGGTGCGCCTGCACTACGTCTACCCCTACCCGCATGTCGACGAGGTGCTGCCGCTGATGGCCGAAGGCCTGTTGCTGCCCTATCTGGATGTGCCCTTCCAGCATGCCCACCCCGACGTGCTCAAGCGCATGAAGCGCCCGGCCAACGGCGAGAAGAACATGGAGCGCATCCTGCGCTGGCGCGAGGCCTGCCCGGAGCTGGTGATCCGCTCGACCTTCATCGCCGGTTTCCCTGGCGAGACCGAGGCCGAGTTCGAGTACCTGCTGGACTTCATGCAGGAGGCGCAGATCGACCGGGCCGGCTGCTTCGCTTACTCGCCGGTCGAAGGCGCCAGCGCCAACGAGCTCCCTGGCGCGCTGCCGGACGCGGTGCGCGAGGAGCGGCGTGCGCGCTTCATGGCCGTGGCCGAGCAGGTGTCCGCCGCCAAGCTGCAGGCCCGCGTGGGCCAGACGCTGCAGGTGCTGGTCGATTCGGCCCCGGCTCTCGGCCGCAAGGGTGGCGTGGGCCGCTCCTACGCCGATGCACCGGAGATCGACGGCACCGTCAAGATCCTGCCGCCGGAGAAGGCCAGCAAGACGATGAAGGTGGGCGACTTCGTGCGTGTGCGCATCTTGGCGGCCGACGGCCATGACCTGGTCGGGAGCCTCGTGTGAAGCGAGGCCCGGCCACCACACTGATCCACCACCCTTATCGCGCCCCCGAGGGCTGGGACGCCGTCCCGGTTCCCGTGGTCAAGGCTTCGACCGTGCTGTTCAAGGACACGGCCGACCTGCACCGGCCGCGACCGCGCGACGGTCTGACGTACCGCTATGGCCTGCACGGCACGCCGACCAGCTACACGCTGGCGGCACGCATCGCGACGCTGGAACATGCCGAGCACTGCCTGCTGCTGCCCAGCGGCCTGGCGGCGGTGACGCTGGTGTCGCTGGCCCTGCTGCGCCCGGGTGACGAAGTGCTGGTGCCCGACAACGTCTACGGCCAGAACCGCTACCTCACCGAGTCCTGGCTGCCGCAGTGGGGCGTCACGCACCGCTTCTACGACCCGCTGACGGTGCCGGAGCTGCGTGAGAACACCAAGCTGGTCTGGCTGGAGGCCGCAGGCTCGATCACACTGGAGTTCCCCGACCTGCTGGGCACGCTGGCCGCCTGCCGGGCGCGTGGCGTCACGACGGCGCTGGACAACACCTGGGGCGCGGGCCTGGCGTTCAACGGCTTCGAGCCGGCGCCCGCGACGCACCCGGGCCTCGGTGCCGACATCGTGATGCAGGCGCTGACCAAATACCCCAGCGGCGGTGCCGATGTGCTGATGGGCTCGGTCTGCACCCGCGACCGCCGCCTGCACGACCGGCTCAATCACGCTCATGAGCACCTGGGCTATGGCGTGGGGCAGAACGATGTCGAGCTGGTGTTGCGCGGGCTGCCGACCATGGCACTGCGCTATGCGGCGCAGGACCGCGCCACGCGCGAGCTTGCCCTTTGGATGGCCGCAAGGCCCGAGGTGGTGCGCGTCTTTCACCCGGCACTGCCGGGCTCACCGGGCCATCAGCATTGGCGGGCGGTTGGCGGCGGTGGTGCCGCCTGTCTGTTCTCGGCGGTGTTCCGCCCGGAGTATGGTGCGGCGCAGGTGGACGCCTTTGTCGATGCGCTGCAGCTGTTTGGCATCGGCTACTCCTGGGCCGGGCCGATGAGCCTGGCCGTGCCCTACGACATGAGCCGCAGCCGCGACCTGCCGCTGCCCTTCGACGGCGCCACCCTGGTGCGCTTCGCGATTGGGCTGGAGGAGGTGGCCGACCTGCAGCTGGACATCGAGCAGGCCCTGGGCGCGCTGGCGCCCACCTGACGATCGCGGGCGGCGTTGCCCGATCAGTCCAGCACGAAGTTTTGCACGCATGCTGTGCCTTGCCGGATGGATCGACCGGCCTGGAAACCGGCACACTCCGAGCGCGAGCAACAACATCGGGTGGATGTCATGCGGGGGCTGAAATCGACACGTCGCGCCACGTTGATCGGCCTGTTTCTGGTCGTCTCGTTGGCTGCCCGGGCGGACCGCCTCGTGGTGATGGGCGATGATCGCTATGCCCCGGTCATCTACGCCGAGGCCGGCCGACCGGCGGGTTTCCTGGTGGATCTGCTGCGGCGTGCGCAGGTCTACAGCGGCGACGAGTACGACATCCAGCTGATGCCCTGGAAGCGGGCCTATGCGATGGCGCTGCGCGGCATGGGCGGGTTGATCGGCGTGTCCCACAACAGCGAGCGTGCGCCGCTGTTCGACTACTCGAAGCCGGTCTATGACGACGCGATCCGGGTGGTCGTTCTGAAAGGGCAGGAGTTCAAATTCGACGGCCTTGAGGACCTCAAGGGCAAGAACGTCGGCGGCGTCGCCGGCGCCAGCTACGGGGAAGCCGTGGACCGCGCGATCGCGAGCGGCCTGTTCACGGTCGATCGTGACATCGGTCAGTCCAGCCGGCTGCGGAAACTGCTCGCCGGCCGACTCGATGCAGCCTTCATCGGCAATGGCGAGGCGGGTTTCAGGCTGGTGCTGGAGAGTCACCCGGAACTGCAGGCCAATCGGGAGCGCTTCGTGCTGTTGCCTACCCCGCTGGCGCGCGATCCCCTGCACCTCGCCTTCGCCAAGTCGATGCAGCAGCATGCCGCGGTGCAGCGCTTTGACGCCGCCATGGAGAGGGTGATGGCCGACCTGAAGGCCGAGGCGGCGCGTGAGCGCGCCAAGCTCGACAAACGCCCTTGAGGCGTGGGCCTCGCTTGGGCTTCGCGTGGGCCGGAGACCAGCGCGTGCGGCTACACCGACTTGCGGCGTGGCGGCAGCGCCTCCCTCAGCCCTTGCGGCCTGTCGATGCGTGCCGCATCAAATGCCCCTCTTGGTGAAAGGTGCATCGGGCCGCTGCGCGTCCCTCAGGCCTTGCGGCCCGTTGATGCGTGCCGCATCAACTGCCCCTTTTGGTGAAAGGTGCATCGGGCCGCTGCGCGCCCCTCAGGCCTTGCGGCCCGTTGATGCGTGCCGCATCAACTGCCCCTTTTCTCTTTCCCAGTCGCGTTTCTTCTCGGTCTCGCGCTTGTCGTGCTGGGCCTTGCCCTTGGCCAGCGCAATGTCTGCCTTCACGCGGCCGCCCTTGTAGTGCAGGTTCAGCGGCACCAGGGTGAAGCCGCGCTGCTCGACCTTGCCCACCAGCCGCTTGATCTCGGCCTTGTGCATCAGCAGCTTCTTGGTGCGGTCGGCCTCGGGCGTGACGTGGGTGGAGGCGCTGCGCAGCGCATTGATGCGGCAGCCGATCAGGAAGAGCTCGCCGTCCTTGATCATCACGTAGCCGTCGGTCAGCTGGACCTGGCCGGCACGGATCGCCTTGATCTCCCAGCCGGACAGCACCACCCCGGCCTCGAACTGTTCCTCGATGTGATAGTCGTAGCGGGCGCGGCGGTTCTCGGCAATGGACATGGACAGGGATCTTGGGCCTCGAGGCCTTCTTACAATCCCGCGATTCTATGAAGCAGGTCAAAAAGTCCGTTCTGCTCTGGTACACGCCGCGTGAGATGTACGAGCTGGTCACCCAGGTGGAGCGCTATCCCGAGTTCCTGCCCTGGTGCAACCAGGTCGAGACCCTGGCCCAGGACCCCGAGGGCGTCACCGCCCGTTTGCACCTGGCCTATGCTGGCGTCCGGCATGCGTTCACGACCCGCAACCGCAACGAGGACGCGCGCAGCGTGCGGATGGAACTGGTCGATGGGCCGTTCTCGCACCTCGACGGCCTGTGGCAGTTCCTGCCGCTGAACAAGCCCGGTGCCGATGGCGAGGCCTCGGCCTGCAAGATCGTCTTCGAGTTGAGCTACGCGTTCAGCAGCAGCGCGCTGGAGGCCGTGGTCAGCCCGGTGTTCGACCGCATCGCCAACACCTTCGTCGACAGCTTCGTGCAGCGTGCGGAGCGCATCTACGGTGCGCGTTGAACTGGTCTGGAGCCCCGCGGCGGGCGACGTGCAGCACCGCTGGCTCGAGGTGGAGGAGGGCGCCACGATCGAGTTGCTGCTGCGCCTTTGTGCGGACTTCAGCCAGCCACCCGGCGAACTGCGCGTCGGCATCTGGGGCCGGGTGCGGCCGCTGGACACACCGCTGCGAGAACGCGACCGGGTCGAGGTCTACCGGCCGCTCACCGTTGACCCCAAGGAGGCCCGCCGGCAGCGCTATGCCAAGCGCGGCGAGCGCATCGTGTCGCGACACCGTCCCAAGGGCGGGATCAGTGTGAAGGGCTGATCAGCGGCACTCGCTGGTGATGATCTGCCGGGCGCGCTCGACCTCGGCCTGGCGCTGTGCATCGTCCATGAAGACGCGCTCGCCCTGCTCATTGGTCCGGGTGATGCGCGTGCCGCTCTGCAGTTCGCGCAGACCCGACTGAGCGCGCGCGCAGTTCTCGCGGCGCTGTTCGGCGGCGCGGCGCTCTTCCTCTTTCTGCCGGGCGGCCTGGGCGTCCTGGTCCTGCTTTTGGCGTGCCGCAGCGTCCTGCTCGGCCTTGGTGGGCACGCTGGCGGCGGGCTTGGCCGCGGGCGCGCTCGCCGGCTGGCCGGCGGGCGCCACCACGACAACGGGCCGTGCGGCCGCCGGCGGACGCAGCAGGATGTCCTTCTCGGGGGTTCCGGGCGGCGGTGGCATGTCGCTGTACTGCACATTGCCCTTGGCATCGCGCCACTTCCACTGGGCCTGGGCAGAGGCCGCCAGCAGCAGGCCCACGATGACGATGAGCAAGGATTTGCAATGCATGAAGGCAGTTTAGGGCCTCTGTCGCCCGAAGCCACGGTCGAGTTTGTGACCCTCCGTATAATGCCGCTTTGCGTCTGGAGCTTTCCTCATGCGCCTTCTCGGCAAAGCGCTCACCTTCGACGATGTTCTGTTGGTGCCAGCGT
>RXJV01000049.1 GCA_003963075.1 Burkholderiales bacterium | reverse complement strand
GCATAGCCGACATTGGTGGCCAAGGTGATCGCGCGGCGCAACTGGCCGGTGCGCAGCGCCAGGTCGAAGGCGGCGATGAAATGGCTCATGGCGGCCGGAAAGTCGCTCGACAGCGCTGCCTCGCAGGCCTGGTAGTCCAGCAGCGCGACCTCGCAGACCGGGTCGTCGCTGTGCTCGGGCAGCCGGCCGCGCCAGCGCCGGTCGGCGGCGCTGCGGTTTTGCAGCAGCTCGATGCGGGCGCAACTGGCCTGCAGGTAGAGCCGGCGGGCGGAGTCGCCGGCGCGCTGGGCGGCCTCGACGCTGGCGTGGAGTTCCCGCGTCAGGCCGGCTTCATCGCCGCGGTCCAGGGCGATGCCATAGGCCAGCCAGTGGGCGTCGGTCTCGCCGACCGCGTCCCCGGCTGCGACGAAGGCCTCCAGTGCGCGGACGTTCAGCGCGTCGGCCGCATCCAGCTGGCCATCGAGGGCCAGGCACTCGGCCTCGGTGAGCCAGCGCCGCGGGCCGTCCGGTGCCTGGCGCAGCAGCTCCAGCGCGCGCGGCGTGTCGCGTTGGCGCAGGGCCCAGGCCAGCGGTAGGGCGGTCTCCGCACTGCGGCCCTGCAGCCGCGCCTCCAACGCGGCCAGTTCGTCGTCGCTCGGGAACAGGGCGAGGTACACGGCACATTCCTTCGTGGATGCGGAGCTGCTGCCCGTCTTCACTATGATCCCTGCCGCAATTTTCTGCCAGGAGTTGAACATGGCCATGGATGTGGTGGATTACGAAATCAAGGGTTCCGAGATGCAGTTCGTCGAGATCGAACTCGATCCCGGCGAGGCGGCCATCGGCGAGGCGGGCTCGATGTTCTTCATGGACGCCGCGATCAGCATGGACGCGGTGTTCGGCGATGGCTCGGCCAACCAGGGCGGCTTCTTCGGCAAGCTGCTCGGCGCGGGCAAGCGGCTGCTGACCGGTGAGTCGCTGTTCACGACGATCTACACCAACCAGGGCAGCGGCAAGCAGCGCGTGGCCTTCGCAGCCCCTTACCCCGGCAAGATCGTCGCGATGGACCTGGCCAAGCTGGGCGGCACGCTGATCTGCCAGAAGGACGCGTTTCTTTGCGCGGCGCGTGGCGTGAGCCTGGGCATCGCCTTCCAGCAGAAGCTTTCCACCGGCTTCTTCGGCGGCGAGGGCTTCATCATGGAGCGGCTGGACGGCGACGGCCTGGCCTTCGTGCATGCGGGCGGCACCATCGTCAAGCGCAGCCTGCAGCCAGGGCAGACTCTGCTGGTCGACACCGGCTGCGTCGTGGCTTACACGCCCAACGTCAACTTCGAGATCCAATACGTCGGCAAGATCAAGACCGCGCTGTTTGGTGGCGAGGGCCTGTTCCTGGCCAAGCTGACCGGCCCCGGCGACGTCTGGCTTCAGAGCCTGCCGTTCTCGCGCCTGGCCTCGCGCATCTTCGCGGCGGCGCCGCAGATGGGCGGCCACAAGGAGGAGGGCTCGGTGCTTGGCGGATTCGCCGGCGGCGGGCTGCTGGGCAGCGTCCTCGGCGGCGATGACGAGTGAGCACCGAGCCGAGTCCCTGCGGACTCGGCGACGGCTCACGAGTGGCCGGAGCTCTGCGACGGCGCGCCCTGCAAGGGGAGTGAGCACCGAGCCGAGTCCCTGCGGACTCGGCGACGGCTCGCGAGTGGCCGGAGCTCTGCGACGGCGCGCCCTGCAAGGGGAGTGAGCACCGAGCCGAGTCCCTGCGGACTCGGCGACGGCTCACGAGTGGCCGGAGCTCTGCGACGGCCCGCCCTGCCAGGGTGTGAGCCGGCTTGATTCAGGTCACAGGCCCGGGCTGGGGCCCCGGGTAAACTGAGCTCGCAGGGCGGCGCATGGCCGCCCTTTTCTTTGGAGTACGGGATGTTGCGCAGGTGGGCTTTGGCCTTGGGCTGGTTGGTGACGTTCGGGGCACAGGCCCAGGCGGGGCGTCCGCCGATCTTCGTGCTGAACTCGCTGGATGCCGACATCTCCGTGGTCGACCCGGTGAGCTTCAAGGTCGTCAAGCGCATCCCGACCGGCAAGGAGCCGCATCACCTCTACCTGTCGCCCGACGAGAAGAGCCTGATCGTCGCGAACGCGCTCGGCGACTCGCTGACCTTGCTGAACCCGCGCACGGCCGAGGTGCAGCGTGTGGTGCGCGGCATCCCCGACCCCTACCACCTGCGCTTCTCGCCGGACATGAAGTGGTTCGTCACCGCCTCCAACCGGCTGGACTATGTGAGCCTGTACCGCTGGCAGGGCAGCGACGCGAAAGAGCCGCTGCAGCTGGTCAAGCAGATCCCGGCGCCCAAGACGCCCAGCCATCTGAACATCGACAGCAAGAGCACGGTGGCCTACGCCAGCCTGCAGGACAGCAGCGAGCTGCTGGCCATCGACCTGGCGACGCAGACCGTGCGCTGGAAGCAGCCGGTGGGCAAGCTGCCGGCCGACATCTTCCTGACGCCGGACGACAAATTCCTGCTCGTCGCACTGACCGGCGACCGCTTTGTCGAGGTCTGGGACGTGTCGGCGAAGGCGCCCCAGCTCGTCAAGCGCATCCCGACCGGCGACGGCACCCACTCCTTCCGCGGCTGGGGCGACAAGCGCCATGTGCTCGTCAGCAACCGCGCCGGCAACACCATCAGCAAGATCGACTACACGACGTTCACCGTGGTCGACCAGTTCCCCGGCCCGTCGGGCCCGGATGACATGGAGGTGCTCGGCGACGGCAAGACCCTGCTGGTCACGTCGCGCTGGGCCGGCAAGCTGACCGAGATCGACACGACGACGCGCAAGGTGGTGCGGCAGGTCAAGGTCGGCAAGTCGCCGCACGGCCTCTGGACGCTGGACCACCAGCCGCGGCAATGAAGGCGGCCGTCCTGCTGCTCGCCGCCGGTGCGGCGGTGGCCCAGCCTGCCTGCGACAAGCCGGTCTACCTGACCTTCGACACCGGCCATATGGGCGTCGCGCCGCTGATCGCCGAGACGCTGAAGAAGCACAACGCCAAGGCCACCTTTTTCCTGGCCAGCGAGCCGACCTTGACCGGCGGCACCACGCTGGACGAGACCTGGGCGCCCTGGTGGCGCGAGCGCGTGGCCGAGGGCCATGATTTCGGCTCCCACACCTGGGAGCACGACATCTTCCTGGAGGACGTGCTGGACGCCGATGGCAAGGTGGTGCGCTTCAAGGTCCGCACCCAGGCCGGCATCAACCCGCCGGTCGTTCGCGAGCTGACGCCGGAGCAGTACTGCGACGGCCTGAAGAAGGTCGGCGAGCGCTTCACGGCGATGACGGGCAGGGCGCTCGGGCCCATCTTCCGCGCCCCGGCCGGGCGCTCCTCACCCGCGTTGCTGAACACGGCCAAGGCCTGCGGCTTCAGCCATGTCGGCTGGAGTCGGGCCGGCTTTCTGGGCGACGAACTGCCGAGCGCCGCCTATCCGAACGCGCAGCTGCTGGAGAAGGCGCTGCGCGATATCAGGCCGGGGGACATCCTCATCGCCCACCTGGGCATCTGGCAGCGCCAAGACCCCTGGGCGCCTGCGGTACTGGAGCCCTTGATGACCGGCCTGGAGCAGCGGGGCCTATGCTTCGCGCCGTTACGCGAGCATCCGCGCTTCGCCGCGCTGTTCTCGCCACCCCCGTCCAAGACGCCTGAAGCCCGCAAACCGTGATCGACTGGATCGCCAACGCCTTCGATGCCGCGCAACTCGCGCTGTACGAGTCCGTCGTGCAACCCCTTGTGTTCGCACTCGGCTTTGGCAATCTGCTGGAAGACGCCTTCGATGCCACCGGTTGGTTGCTGTGGGGCTGCATCCAGGTGGCGGTGCTGCTGCTCGGCATCGGGCTGCTGGAGCGCCGCTGGCCGGTCGAGGCCGTCCGCGACCGCGCGGCGGTGCGCACCGACGTGATCTACACGCTGATCCACCGCCTGGGGCTGGTGCGCCTGGCGATGTTCTTCAGCATCGAGCCGGCCTGGGACGCCATTGCCGGCCAGTTGCGGCTGGCCGGCCTGCCCACCTGGCAACTCGATGCGCTGTGGCCGGGCGTGACGGACATTCCGGCGGTCAGTTTCGTCGCCTACCTCGTCGTGTTCGACTTCGTGGGCTACTGGCTCCACCGCTGGCAGCACCAGTTCAACTTCTGGTGGGCGCTGCACAGCCTGCACCACAGCCAGCGCCAGATGACGATGTGGAGCGATGACCGCAACCACCTGCTGGACGATGTGCTCGTGGCCACGGCCTTTGCGCTGCTCGCGCGGCTGATCGGTGTGCAGCCGGGGCAGTTCGTCGCGATCACGGTCGTCACCCAGCTGCTGCAGAGCCTGCAGCATGCCAATGTGCGTCTGAGTTTCGGCGCGCTGGGCGAGCGGTTGCTGGTCAGCCCGCGCTTTCACCGCCGCCATCACAGCATCGGCATCGGCCACGAGAGTGCCGGCCGCGGCACGCTGGGCGGCCACAACTTCGGCGTGCTGCTGCCCTGGTGGGACCTGCTGTTCGGCACGGCCGATTTCGAAGCCCGCTTCGACGCCACCGGCGTGCGCGACCAACTGCCCGAGGAGGGCGGGCGTGACTATGGCCAGGGCTTCTGGCGGCAACAGTGGCTGGGCCTGAGCCGCCTGGCTGCCGCGTTCGGAAGGTCTGGCTGATGCAAGGTCTCGCCGACGCCTTCTGGCGTGCCGCCGCCTATTGCCTGATGCCGCGGGTGATCGCGCTGTCGCTGCTGCCGCTGCTGGCCTCGGGCCTGCTCGCCTTCGGCTTCATGTTCTTTTTCTGGGAGGACGCCAATGCCGGCGTTCGGGCCGCGCTGGAGAGCTGGCATCTCGTCGAGAGCTTGCTGCAGTGGCTGGACCGTGTCGGGCTGCAGGCCTTCCGCAGTGCGCTGACCATCATCATCGTGCTCGCAGCGATGCTGCCGGTCATCATCCTGCTGAGCCTGCTGCTGGTGGCCTTGTGCATGACGCCGGCCATCGTGCGCCTCGTCGCCGAGCGGCGCTTTCCGCTGCTCGAGAAGAAGCGCGGCGGCAGCCTGCTGCAGAGCCTGGGCGCGTCGCTGGCCGCCACCGCGCTGGCGCTGGTGCTGATCGTGCTGTCGATGCCGCTGTGGCTGATCCCGCCGCTGGTGATGGTGCTGCCGCCGCTGATCTGGGGCTGGCTGACCTACCAGGTCTTCGGCTTTGATGTGCTGGCCGAGCATGCGTCCGCTGAAGAGCGGCGGGCGCTGCTGAAGGAGCACCGGCTGCCGATGCTGGTCATGGGCGTGGTGTGCGGCTACCTCGGTGCGGCGCCGTCGCTGATCTGGGCCTTCAGCGCGATGGTGATGGCGCTGGCGCCCTTCCTGGTGCTGGTGTCGATCTGGCTCTACACACTCGTGTTCGCGTTCTCGACCGCCTGGTTCGCCCACTATGCGCTGGCCGCCTTGCAGGCACGGCGCGCGGACGAACCGGTGGCCGAGTCCGCCGTGGTCTTGGAGGTTTGAAGGCATGCAGGTTGGCCTGTTCATCGTCGGCGACGAGATCCTGTCCGGCAAGCGGCAGGACTCCCACCTCGCCAAATTCATCGAGCTGCTCGGCCAGCGCGGCATGCAGCTGGCCTGGGCCCAGTACCTCGGCGACGACCGCGAGCTGCTGACCGCGCGGTTGCGCGAGGCGTTTGCGAGCGGCGACCTCGTCGTGAGCTGCGGCGGCATCGGCGCGACGCCCGATGACCACACCCGCCAGGCCGCCGCGGCCGCGCTCGGCCGGCCGTTGGCGCTCCACCCCGAAGCCCGCGAGCTGATCTGGCAGCGCATCCAGCAGATGGCGGCAGAGCAGGGCAAGACCGTCACGCCCGACGAGCCCGACAGCCTGCGCCGCTTCGAGATGGGCGTCTTTCCGGAGGGCGCGGGCATCATTCCCAACCCGTACAACAAGATCCCCGGCTTCTTCGTCGGCCACGCGCATTTCGTGCCGGGCTTTCCGGTGATGGCTCATCCGATGATGGCCTGGGTGCTGGACCGCTACCCCCAACTGCATCGCGAGGTCGGTGTGCAGGAGCGATCGCTGATCGTGCAGGGGGCGATGGAGGCCAGCCTCACGCCGCTGATGGTGGCCGTGGAGGCCGACTTCCCCGGCATCAAGGTGTTCAGCCTGCCGAGCGTCGACCACCCGCAGTGGGGTCGTTGCATCGAGCTGGGTGTCAAGGGCGATCCAGCCCGGCTGCTCGACGCCTATGACGCCCTCAAACGGGGCGTTGTCCAGTTTGGTGCGTCCATCAGCACTGAGCTGGTGCGATAGACCTCGCGCCCTCGCGGGGCCCGTCACATAATGTGCCGCGATGCCTGGCGACAACCCATGTCGGTGCACTCTGGCATGCAACCTGCTTTGATTTCCCTCGTGGCCGCGAGCGCTGGTGCGCTTGCGGCGGCAACCCACCCCTCTCGATCCCGCTAGGAGCTATTGATGGCCAAGACCGTCGCCGATGTGATGAACATGGTGAAGGACAACGAAGTCAAGTTCGTCGACTTCCGCTTCACCGACACCCGTGGCAAGGAGCAGCACGTCTCGGTGCCCGTGTCCGCGTTTGATGAAGACAAGTTCACGTCGGGCCATGCCTTCGACGGCTCCTCGATCGCCGGCTGGAAGGGCATCGAGGCCTCGGACATGCTGCTGATGCCCGATCCCAACACGGCCAACATCGACCCCTTCTTCGAAGAGCCGACGCTGATCCTGTCTTGCGACGTGGTCGACCCCGCCGACGGCAAGGCCTACGAGCGCGACCCGCGTTCGCTCGCCAAGCGCGCCGAGGCTTACCTCAAGGCCTCCGGCCTGGGCGACACCGCCTACTTCGGCCCAGAGCCCGAGTTCTTCATCTTCGACAGCGTGCGCTGGGGCAACGAGATGTCCGGCTCGTTCTTCAAGATCGAGTCCGAAGAAGGCGCCTGGAACTCGTCCAAGGAGTACGAGCACGGCAACAGCGGCTACCGTCCCACCGTCAAGGGTGGCTACTTCCCCGTGCCCCCGGTCGACAGCGGCCAGGACATGCGCTCCGAGATGTGCCTGATCCTCGAGCAGATGGGCATCCCGGTCGAAGTGCACCACCACGAGGTGGCCAACGCCGGCCAGATGGAAATCGGCACCAAGTTCAGCTCGCTGGTTCAGCGCGCCGACTGGCTGCAGCTGCAGAAGTACATCATCCAGAACGTCGCCCACGCCTACGGCAAGACGGCCACCTTCATGCCCAAGCCCCTGGTCGGTGACAACGGCAGCGGCATGCACGTGCACCAGTCGGTCTGGAAGGATGGCAAGAACCTGTTCGCCGGTGACGGCTACGCCGGCCTGAGCGACTTCGCGCTGTACTACATCGGCGGCATCATCAAGCACGCCCGCGCGCTGAACGCCATCACCAACCCCGGCACGAACAGCTACAAGCGCCTGGTGCCCGGCTTCGAAGCCCCGGTCAAGCTGGCCTACTCGGCCAAGAACCGCTCGGCCTCGATCCGCATCCCCTACGTTGGCAACCCCAAGGGCCGCCGCATCGAAGCGCGTTTCCCGGACCCCTCGGCCAACCCCTACCTCGCCTTCAGCGCGCTGCTGATGGCCGGTCTGGACGGCGTCGAGAACAAGATCCATCCGGGCGAGGCCGCCACCAAGGACCTCTACCACCTGCCGCCGGAAGAAGACGCGAAGATCCCGACCGTCTGCCACAGCCTCGACCAGGCCCTCGAGTACCTCGACAAGGACCGTGCCTTCCTGACCAAGGGCGGCGTGTTCACCGACAGCTATATCGACGCCTACATCGAACTGAAGATGCAGGAGGTGACCCGCTTCCGCATGGCCACCCACCCGGTCGAGTTCGACATGTACTACGCGCTGTGATGTGCATGGGCAGCCTGGCCGCTGCCGCCGTGATCCCCAGCGAAGGGGGCCGCCCGCGCGGCCCCTTTTTTGTTGGCGCGTCGCGGCCGCCCCTTCGTACACAATGCCGCCATGCTGAACCGACTTCCCGCCGTCCTGCTTGCGCTGGTGGCTCTGGCTGTGCAGGCCGAGGGCACGGTCTACCGCTGCCCGGGCCCGCCGGTGCTCTACACCGACGCCCTCAGCGCCAAAGAAGCGATCGAGAAGGGCTGCCGCACCATCGAAGGCACGCCCATCACCGTGATGCAGAGCGCCAAGCCGCGGGCTGCGGCGGTGGCGCCCTCCGGCGAGGTCCGCGGTGCTGATGCGCGCGTCGATGCCCAGCAGCAGCGCACGCGCGATGACGAGCGCCGGCGGGTGCTGCA
Source organism: Burkholderiales bacterium (assembly GCA_003963075.1). GTDB lineage: Bacteria > Pseudomonadota > Gammaproteobacteria > Burkholderiales > Burkholderiaceae_C > Pelomonas. Next base: position 54,196 of record RXJV01000049.1, on the reverse strand, counting down.
GAACGAACTGCGCACGGCCGAGGAGCGCCTCGCCAATGCCCAGCGGGAGTTCAACAACGGTCAGGCGGAGCGCCGCGGCGATGAGCGCAACTACCAGAAATACCTGGACCGGATGGCCGAGCTCAAGGACAACGTCGGGCGCTACGAGGCCGATGTGCAAGCGCTCCGGCGCGAGATCTCCAAGCTGCCGCCCTGAGCGAGAGGCCGCGCTCCGGCCGGCTTCGGGGCTGAGCCATGACTGAGCCGCAGTCGCTGCCGCCCGAGTTCGCCGGCCTGGACCTGTTGGCGACGATGGTCATCGTGACGAGCGCAGACGGCGAATGCCTGTTCGCCAATACGGCCTTCGAGAACGTCATGCGGCTGTCGCGCCGTGCCGTGCAGCGCGCAGCAGTGCGCGACTGGTTCGACGACGCCCAGCGCCTGAGCGACACGCTGGCCGGAGTGGCCGCCAATCACTATTCGAGCAGCCGCTTCGATGCCTTGCTGCGGCGTGGCGTCTGGGCGCACGACGATGGGCTGCCGGTGCATGTCATCGTCTCGCAGATGGATGCAGCCCCGGACGGCGACCAGCGCGTGCTGGTCGAATTGATCGAGATCGCGCAGCAGACCCGCCAGGACCGCGACGAACGCAGCCTCGACCAGGTCCAGGCCACCAAGGAACTCACCCGCAACCTCGCCCACGAGATCAAGAACCCGCTGGGCGGCATCCGTGGCGCGGCCCAGCTGCTGGCACTGGAGCTGCAGGACGCCAGCCCCGAGCTGACCGAGTACACCCAGGTCATCGTGCACGAGGTGGACCGGCTGCAGAGCCTGGTCGACCGGCTGCTCGCGCCGCACCGCAAGGCCCAGGTGGTGGGCGACGTCAACATCCACGAAATCTGCGAGCGGGTGCGCGCCCTGGTGCTGATCGAACATCCCAAGGGCCTGACCATCACGCGCGACTACGACACCTCGCTGCCCGACTTCCGCGGCGACCGCGAGCAGCTGATCCAGATGGTGCTGAACATCGTGCAGAACGCCGCGCAGGTGCTGGGCGCGCGCATCGCGGCCAGTGACGCCCAGATCGTGCTGCGCACCCGGGTGGCGCGCCAGGTCACCATCGGCAAGCAGCGCTGGCGCTTGGCACTGGAATTGCATATCGAGGACAACGGTCCCGGTGTCCCCGCCGAGATCCGGGATCGCATCTTCTTCCCCCTGGTCTCCGGGCGGGAGGGCGGCTCGGGGCTCGGACTCACGCTCGCGCAGACGATCGCCCAACAGCACCAGGGGATGATCGATTGCGAGAGCGAGCCAGGCCTGACGAATTTCCGAATCACGCTGCCGCTTCCTTGACCCACCCCGTACAGGCTTCGCCGGCCCCCTCAAGGGGGCACTGCCAGTGGCCCGGCAAAGCCGGCTCCACGGCAGTCGCTGGATGGATCGTGTGACGACGGACGTGGGACGCATTTGCAATCGCTGGTTCAAAAGACCGGCTGGGAAGAACGATGAAATCCATCTGGGTTGTTGACGACGACCACTCGATCCGCTTCGTGCTCGAGAAGGCCCTGGCCCGCGAGGGGCTGCCGGTGCGCAGCTTCAGCAATGCGCGCGACATGCTCGCCGCCCTCGACGGCGACAGTCCGCAGGTGCTGGTCTCCGACATCCGCATGCCCGGTGGCTCGGGCCTGGAGCTGCTGGCCAAGGTCAAGGCCCGGCTGCCGGCGCTGCCGGTCATCATCATGACGGCCTACTCCGACCTCGACAGCGCCGTCTCGGCCTTCCAGGGCGGGGCCTTCGAGTACCTGCCCAAGCCCTTCGACCTACCGCGCGCGGTCGAGCTGATCCGCCGCGCGCAGGAGGAGAGCCAGCGCCAGGCCGGTGAACAGGAGGCCGGGGCCCAGGTGCCCGAGATGCTGGGCCAGGCCCCGGCGATGCAGGACGTGTTCCGCGCGATTGGCCGGCTGTCGCAAAGCAATGTCACCGTGCTGATCACCGGCGAAAGCGGTTCGGGCAAGGAGCTCGTAGCCCGCGCGCTGCACAAGCACAGCCCGCGCGGCGAGGGCCCCTTCGTGGCCATCAACACCGCGGCGATTCCCAAAGATCTGCTGGAGAGTGAACTGTTCGGCCACGAGCGCGGCGCCTTCACCGGCGCCCAGGCCTCGCGGCGCGGCCGCTTCGAGCAGGCCGATGGCGGCACGCTGTTTCTCGACGAAATCGGCGACATGCCCTTCGAGCTGCAGACGCGCTTGTTGCGCGTGCTGTCCGACGGCCAGTTCTACCGTGTCGGCGGCCACAGCCCGCTGCGCAGCAATGTGCGGGTCATCGCCGCGACCCACCAGAACCTCGAAGAACGCGTGCGCCAGGGCGTGTTCCGTGAAGACCTGTTCCACCGCCTCAACGTGATTCGGCTGCGCCTGCCACCGCTGCGCGAGCGGCGCGAAGACATCGCCTCACTGGCCCGCTACTTTCTGCAGCGCAGTGCGACCGAACTGGGCGTGGATGCCAAGCGCCTGTCCGACGCCGCGCTGGCCCTGCTGACGCAGTTCGACTTTCCCGGCAACGTGCGTCAGCTGGAGAACATCTGCCACTGGCTCAGCGTGATGGCGCCCAGCCAGGTGGTCGAGCCCGAGGACCTGCCGGAAGAACTCCAGCCCGGGTATGTCGCCGCGGCCACCCTGGCGCCGGTGGCGGGTTCGGTGGCCGCGCCGGCTGCGGCCAGCCCGCCGGGGGCCGCAGTCCCTGCGTTGGCCCGCAGCGGCGAAGGCTGGCTGGCCGACATGGCCGCCGACGCCCGCGCCCGGCTGCTGGCCGGTGAGCCCGAGGTGTGGGACGTGCTCACCAAGCGCTTCGAGGCCCAGCTGATCCTGACCGCGCTGGATGTCACGCGTGGCCGGCGCATCGAGGCGGCGCAGAAGCTGGGCATCGGGCGCAACACCATCACCCGCAAGATCCAGGACCTGGGGCTGGACGTTTGAGCTTCAGGCCGCCGGCCGGTCCAGCCAGACTTCCAGGCCTTGGGCGTTCAGCTCGGTGTCGGTCGCCAGCCATTCGGCCGCAGCGGCGTTGTCTACATGGCCGTGGGTGTGCAGCCGTGCGAGGTAACCCGCGAGCAGGCCCGCCTTGAGGCGTTCATGCCGGTGCGGCGCGTCGCGCAGCGACTCGGCCAGCGCCACCATCTCGTCGACCTGTTCCAACAGCAGTGCGGCCAGGCGGCGCACCTCGGCGACCGAGCCGCCGATGCGGCCGTAATGCGTGACCTGCATCGCGACCGGCTCCGCGGCCAGCAGGCGCGCGACCGTCGCCTTCAGTGCCGCGGGATCGAACTGCACCGGCGTGCTGGTCGGCAGGATCCACGCCCGGCCGTCGACATCGAAGTCGCGGTAGGACAGGCCGAAGGTATCGCCGGTGAACCAGCTGCGGCTGCGCTCGTCCCAGAGGGCATGGTGATGCTTGGCATGGCCCGGGCTGTCGATCAGGCGCAAGGGCCGGCCGCCGAGGTGGATGATCTGTTCGTCATGCGAGGCCAGCGCGCGCTCCGCCGGCACTGGCACCAGCTTGCCATAGCTGCGCTGCATTTCCTCCTCGCCATAGACGGCCCGCGCGCTCAGCCACAGGGCTTTGGGGTCGATCAGATGGCGCAGGCCGCGCGGATGCACCAGCGCGCGCGCGCGGGGCAGGGCCTCCATCAGCAGGCCCACGCCGCCGGCATGATCCAGGTGCACATGGGTCGGAATCACCCAGTCCACCGCGTCGCGCGACAGCCCGAGCGCATCCAGCGCCGCCAGCAGGCGCGGGGCAGCGTGGTTGGTGCCGGTGTCGATGAAAGCGGCATGGCCGTTCTCGACCACCAGATAGGCCGCATCGAAGCGCGGGCGCTGGAAGCCGGTGTCGATGGCATAGATGCCGTGGCCGAGGTCGTCGAGGAAATCCGGGAGCATGGGCTGTGTTTCTAGAATCGGGCCGCACGATAGCCGAAGGAGAGCTGCTTGGCCGTTCACGAGATTCTGCGCATGGGCGACCCGCGTTTGCTGCGGGTGGCGCGGCCGGTCACCGCCTTCGGCACGCCCGAACTCAAGACGCTGATCGACGACATGTTCGAGACCATGGCGGCGGCCCATGGTGCGGGCCTGGCGGCGCCGCAGATCGGCGTTGACCTGCGCCTGGTCATCTTCGGCTACAGCAGCAACCCGCGCTATCCGGAGGCGCCGCCGGTGCCGCCCACGGTGCTGATCAACCCCGTCATCGAGGTGCTGGACGGTGGCCGGACCGAGGGCTGGGAGGGCTGCCTGTCGGTGCCGGGCCTGCGTGGCGTCGTGGAGCGTGACGAGCGCATCCGCTACACCGGCTTCGATGCCGAGGGCCAGCCGATCGACCGGATTGCCGAGGGCTTCCACGCCCGCGTGGTGCAGCACGAATGCGACCATCTGGACGGCATCCTCTACCCGATGCGGGTCCGGGACTTCTCCCGCTTTGGCTACACGTCGGTGCTGTTCCCGGACATCGACCCCGGTTCCGAGGACGATTGAGCCGGCCGCCCCCTGGGCACAACCGGAAGCGCTCGCATGCCGTCGGCTTGGAAATACTTGTAAGCGCGGTGCACCGCGCGGCGGGTTGGTGCGTTGCGCTGGTGCAAAGGAGCATCTGCTCATGACCTCGCTCACAGAATCCATGCCCGCGCCGCGCGTCAGCGGCTGGCGCCTGCTGGCGCTCGCGCTGTTGATCGCGGTGGCGCCGGTCGCCAAGGCCCAGCGTGCCGAGCGCGACCCACCGACGGTCGCGGCGCGCGTCGTCAGTGTGGTCGGCGACGCCTGGCTCTTCGATCACGACCGCCGCGAATGGGCGCGCATGACGCGCAACCAGACGGTGGGCGAGGGCGACCGCGTGCGCACCGACGAACGCAGCCGGGTCGGCCTGCGCGTTGGCTCGACGTCGATCTGGGTCGACGAGCGCAGCGATCTCGAACTCAGCCAGCTCGACGAAAGCCAGACCCTGCTGCAGGTGGATCGCGGCGACGTCGCGGTCCGGCTGCGCAACATCGACAACGCGATGCAGACCCGCCTGCGCACCCGCGAGGGCACGGCCCAGCCCGAGCGCGAAGGCCTCTACCGCGTCGAGCAGCTCGACCGCGGCAGCAAGGTCTATGTCTGGCAGGGGCGTCTTCGCTTCAACTGGGCGCGTGCTGCCGAGCCGGTCTGGGCCGGAACCGGCGAGCAGGTGGAGTTCTGGTGGCCCGACGGGCCGCGGGCCGAGCGGGGGCCGCTCTACAGCGACGGCTTCGGTGACTGGGTGCTGGCCGAAAGCCGGGATTCCGTGGACCGGCCGGTGGTGCGCTATGTGTCGCCGGAGATGACCGGCGCCGAGGACCTGGACCGCTATGGTCGCTGGGAGACCGCGCCCGATTACGGCGCGGTCTGGATCCCGACCACCGTCGTCGTCGCGGACTGGGCGCCTTACCGCTATGGCCATTGGGCCTGGTCGCGCATCTGGGGCTGGACCTGGGTCGACGATGCGCCCTGGGGCTTCGCGCCCTTCCACTACGGCCGCTGGGTCAGCTGGGGTGGGCGCTGGTGTTGGGCGCCCGGCGCCTATGTGTACCGCCCGGTCTATGCGCCGGCCCTGGTCGGTTGGGTGAGTCGGCCCGCGGTCAGCGTTCAGATCACCATCGGCAGCCCGCCGCCGCCGGCCTTCGGCTGGTACCCGTTGGCGCCGCGCGAGATCTATGTGCCGGCCTACAGCCACAGCCCCGCCTATGTCGGCCGCATCAACGACCCGCGCGACCTGCGCGACCCGGTGACGGTGCAGCGGCCGCATCTCTACCGCGACGCACCGACGGCGGTCAGCCTGCTGCCGGCGCCCGGTGCGGCCATCCAGCCGCTGCCGCTGCGCGGCCCGGAGCGCAAGACCGACCCCGGACCGGTGCGCCCGTTGCCGACGGCACCCGGCCGCAGCGAGCTGGCGGCCGTGCTGCCGCCGGCGCCCACGCGTTCGGTCGATGTCGAACGCCCACGTGACCGGGTGGATCGCGAGGCCGGCCTGGGCTGGCGCAGCGACATGCAGCTGCCGGTGCGCCGCGAGCCGAACCGCGACGCGCCGCCGTCCGCGGCCACCCTGCCGCAGCGCGCGATGCCGGCTCCCATGCCGTCACAGAGCCCGCAGGCCACGCTGCCGCAGCTGCCGCAGCTGCCGCAGCTGCCGTCGCGCCCCACCCAGGCGCCGCCCACCCAGGCAGCGCAGGCGCCGCTGCCGCAGCAGCCTCACGTTCCGATGGCCCCGGTGCCCCAGGCCCAGCTTCCCCAGGCGCAGGTGCAGCGCCCGGCGGTCGAGCCGCAGCGCGGTGGCGACACCATGCCCTGGCGCATCCAGCAACAGCGTGAGGACCAGCAGCGTGGCGAAGAGATGCAACGCCGCCGTGAGGAAGCGCTGCAACGCCAGCGGGAGCAGCAGCGCCAGGAAGAAATGCAGCAGCAGCGCCGCGAGGAAATCCAGCGGCGCGAGGAGATGCAACAGCAGCAGATGCGCCGCGAGGAAGCGCAGCGTCGCGAGGAGATGTCGCGCCGTGTGCCGCAGATGGAGCCTCAGCGCATGCCGGAGCCGCCACGGATGCAGTCGCCCGCCGCGCCCCAGCCGTCGCTGCCCCAGGCCCAGCCGCGGGCGCCGCAGCCCCGTGACGAAGGCCCGCAGCGTGGCCGTCCGGAGGGGCGACACGACGACAGACCGCGCGACCGGCAGAACGAACGCTGACGACGAACTGCGGTTCGATCTGAGCCCCGGGCCGAACCGCGCTGCGACCGCTGACCGGCGGCGGTCTTGGAGAGCCGGTCAGAGCAGCGGCTTGAGCGCTGGCCAGACGTTGTCCAGCATCAGCGGGTGGGCCTTGGCCAGCGGGTGGATGCGATCGGGCTGGAACCAGTCCGTCGCATCCGCACGGTCGGCAACGCCCTTCAACAGGAAAGGCACCAGCCTGGCCTGGGTCTGCCGCGCGACCTGTTCAAACAACCCGGCGAACTCGTCGCTGTAGCGCGTGCCGTAGTTGGGCGGCACCTGCATGCCGGCGATCACCACCTTGGCGCCGGCCTGCTGGGCCGCGCCGACCATGGCCAGCAGGTTGTCGCGCGTGCTGGTCAGTGGCAGGCCGCGCAGCGCGTCGTTGCCGCCGAGTTCGATGATGACGATGGCCGGCTTGTGCTGGCGCAGCGCCGCGCCCAGCCGGCTGCGACCGCCCGCCGTGGTGTCGCCACTGATGCTGGCATTGACGATGCGGTAGGGCTTCTTCTGCGCGGCCAGACGGGCCTGCAGCAGGGCCACCCAGCCCTCGCCGGCCTTCAGGCCGTACTCGGCCGAGAGGCTGTCGCCGACGACGAGCAGCACCGGGGCCTCGGTTGCCGCTGCAAAGCCGGCCATCGGCCCGGCAGCCAAGGCCAAGCTAAAGTGCGCCACCCACGCCCGCCGCCGCAGTCCCGACATGCCCGAAGCCCTTGTCCAAGTTGATCGAATCACCAAGCGCGTGCGCGACGCGACCGGGGAGCTGACGATTCTGCATGACATCAGCTTCGTGCTGACCGCTCAGGAGTCCGTCGCCATCGTCGGCGCCTCGGGCTCCGGCAAGAGCACGCTGCTGGCCATCTTGGCCGGCCTGGACACGCCGAGCGAGGGCAGTGTGAAGCTGCGTGGCCAGGACCTGTTCACCTTCGACGAGGACCAGCGCGCCGCCGTGCGGGCACGCGAACTGGGCTTCGTGTTCCAGAGCTTTCAGCTGCTGCCCAACCTGACAGCGCTGGAGAACGTGATGCTGCCGCTGGAACTGCGCGGCGAGCGCGACGCGCGCGAGCAGGCTGCTGCGATGCTGGCACGCGTCGGCCTGGGCGAGCGGCTCGGCCATTACCCGCGCGTGCTGTCGGGCGGTGAGCAGCAGCGCGTGGCGCTGGCGCGGGCCTTTGTGCTGCGCCCGGCCCTGTTGCTGGCCGACGAGCCCACCGGCAGCCTCGACTTCGCCACCGGCGCGGCGGTGATGGAGCTGATGTTCGAGCTCAACCGCGAAGCCGGCACGACCCTGGTCCTCGTCACCCACGACCGCGAGATCGCGGCCCGCTGCGAGCGGCAGCTGCGCATCGAGGCCGGGCGGTTGGTCGCGTGAAACAAAAAAGCCTGCCGGCATGACCCGACAGGCTTGATAGGTGCTGCCGTCAGGCAGCCACCGCCCCTCCATGGGCTCCCGGCGATCCGGCCGCGCCGGGCGCTTGAAAGTGCCCCTTGAGGGGGAGGCGCTTCGCGCCTCGGGGGGGCGTTTACTTGCTGAAGGTGTAGTCCGTCTTGGCCTTCTTGATCAGGCCGTCCTGGAACTCGGCCATCTTCTGCTGCTCGATACGCTGCTTGATCTGCGCCTTGACGTCGTCGAACGCCGGGAAGCTGGCGGGGCGGGTGTCTTCGAGCTTGATGATGTGGTAGCCGAACTGGCTCTTCACCGGCTCCTGGGTCATCTCGCCCTTTTGCAGCGCGACCATGGCCTTGCTGAACTCGGGCACGAAGTTGTTCGGGTTGGCGAAGTCCAGGTCACCACCGTTCTGGGCCGAGCCGGTGTCCTTGGAGTTCTTCTTGGCCAGCTCCTCGAAGTTGGCGCCACCCTTGATCTGCGCGATCAGGGCCTTGGCCTCCTCTTCCTTCTCGACGAGGATGTGGCGGGCACGGTATTCATTGCCGGAATTGGCGGCCTTGAACTTGTCGTACTCGGCCTGCGCGTCGGCGTCGCTGACCGGGTTCTTGCTGCGGAAGTCTTCCATCAGGCCGCGGATCAGCAGCATCTGGCGGGCCAGGTCCATCTGGGCCTTGAAGTCCGCGCTTTGCGGCACGCCGCGGGCTTCGGCCGCCTGCATGAAGATCTCGCGGCGCACGACCTCGTCCTTGACCTGGGCTTCCAGCTCGGGCGAGCGCTGCTGCTGGCCGCTCTTGGTGACCTGCTGGATCAGGGTCTCGACGCGCGCCTTGGGCACCGGCTTGCCGTTGACGGTGGCGATGTTCTGCGCGACGGCAGCAGCCGGCAGCAGGGCCGAGACGGTGGCCGCGACGACGGCGGCGAGCGCAAACTTCTTCATGGGTGGGGTGTTGAGGTCAGGCTAAAAAAACGCGCCCGTTGGGCGCAGGGGTTTGATCACGCTCGACCTAGTGCTCGCTCGGCGCTCGGGCGTCGAGGGCCAGCGCGTGGATGCCGCGCTGCATCAGGTCGGACAACAAATGATAAACGAGGCGATGCCGGGCCAATCGTTGCAGGCCCGTAAAGCGTTCCGACACGATGCTGACATGAAAATGCCCGCCTTCCCGGGCGCCTGCATGGCCGGCGTGCTGGGCACTGTCGTCGCGAACCCGCAGCTCGATCGGCGCCAGGGCCGCACGCAGCCGGGCCTCGATCTCGGCGGCGATCATGGCTGCTCGCCCTTGGTCTCGGTGTCCTGCAGATGCTTGCCCAGATAGAGCCCCTGGGCCAGCGTGAAGATCAGGATCAAGCCGGTCACCCCGAAGACCTTGAAGTTGGCCCAGGCCGAGGTCGAGAAGTGATAGGCCACGTACAGGTTGAGCACGCCCAGCGCGGCGAAGAACAGCACCCAGGCGCGGTTCAGGCGCAGCCAGATGAGGCCCGGCAGTTGCAGCTCGGCGCCCAGCATGGACTGGATCAGGTTCTTGTTGAAGCCAGCCTGCGCGATCCACAGCGTCAAGGCCATGGCCCAGTACAGGCCGGTGGGCTTCCACTTGATGAAGGTCTCGTTGTGGAACCAGACGGTCGCCGCGCCGAGGGTGACGACCAGCACCAGGCTGATCCACAGCATCAGGTCGATCTTCTTGCCACGCAGCTTCAGGATGGCCGCCTGCGCCAGCGTCGCGACCATCACAACCAGGGTGGCCAGCAGCACCGGCGCTTCCTGGGCGCCGACGATGCCACCCTGCACGAGAAAGCCGAAATGCTCGGTGGCGAATGCGGCCGCCGCATCGGCATGCCCTTCGGCGCCCTTGAAGACCGTGAAGAAGAGGATCAGTGGCAGGAAATCGAGCAGCAGCTTCATGGGGACTCAGACAGGGGCGACACCAACCCGACCGCATGGGACGTCGGGCTCACCGATTGTCTGCCACGAAATCGATCGCGGCCGAGTTGATGCAATAGCGCTCCCCCGTGGGTGCGGGACCGTCAGGGAACACATGGCCCAGGTGGCTGCCGCAGTTGTTGCAGCGCACCTCCACGCGCACCATGCCGTGGCTGCGGTCGACGACGCGTTCGATGATTTCGCTGTTGACCGGCGCCCAGTAGCTCGGCCAGCCGCAGCCGGCGTCAAACTTGGTGCCGGACTCGAACAGCGGCGTGCCGCAGCCGATGCAACGGTACTGGCCCGCTTCAAAGTGGTCCCAGTACTTGCCGGTGAAGGCGCGTTCGGTGGCGGCGTGGCGGGCGACCTGGTATTGCATCGGGTCCAGCTGCTCACGCCACTCGGCGTCGGTTTTCTGGACGGGGTAGGTCTTGCTGGGGTCGTGGCTCATGAGGAACAGGACACTTCGAGGTGCTGGGCCCAGTCGGGCGGCAGGGCCGCATCGCTGGGAAGAACGGGTTCGTCGAACGGGCGGCCCAAAACTTTCAGCAGCCGCTCGGTTTCCGAGAAATCGCCCTGCTCGGCGGCCCGGATGGCGCCCTCGGCGAGGTGGTTGCGCAGCACGACGGCCGGGTTGACCGCCAGCATGCGGGCCTCGGCGTGCGGCGCGGTGCGCGGACGCCAGCGGGCCAGCCATGCGTCCAGCGCGTCCCGGTCGATGAACAGGTCGCGCAGCGGTTCCGGGTCGCTCAGTGCCCGCGACAGGCGGCGGAAGCTGAGTGTGAAGTCCGCCCTTGAGGCGGCCATCAGCCGCAGCAGCTCATCGACCAGGGCCTGGTCGCCGTCTTCCTCGCCGGCCAGCCCGAGCTTGGCCCGCAGGCGGCCGAGCATCTGCTGCGCAAAGCGCTCGCGGTAGGCCTCGACGGCGTCGAGCAGGCGTTCGCCGGAGGCCTCGGCCTCGGCAGCGGTCTCGCCCGGCAGCAGCGGCAGCAGGGCTTGCGCCAGCGCATGCAGATTCCAGAACGCCACCGCCGGCTGGCGCGCATAGGCATAGCGCCCGCGGTCATCGCTGTGGTTGCAGATGTGGCCGGGGTCGAAGGCATCCATGAAGCCGAAAGGCCCGTAGTCCAGCGTGAGCCCGAGCATGGACATGTTGTCGGTGTTCATCACGCCATGACAAAAACCGAGCGACTGCCAGTGGGCGATCAGGTCGGCCGTCTGCAGCGACACCCGGCGCAGCAGCGCGACGGCCGGCTCGGGCGCGTCGGCGCATTCGGGCGCGTGCTGGGCGACGAAGGCGTCGAACAGCCGGCGCAGCGCCTCGGGCTGCTGGTGGTGGGCGAAGTGCTCGAAGTGGCCGAAGCGGATGAAGCTGGGCGCGACCCGCGTGACGATGGCCGCGGTTTCGACCCGCTCGCGGATCACCGGCAGCCGCGAGCCGCTGATGCACAGGGCCCGGGTCGTCGGCACACCGAGCGCGGCCATGGCTTCCGAGGCCAGGAACTCGCGGATCGACGAACGCAGCACGGCCCGGCCGTCGCCGCGGCGGGAGTAGGGCGTCAGGCCGCCACCCTTGAGCTGCAGCTCCATCGGCCCGGCCGGGGTGTCGACCTCGCCGAGCCACAGCGCGCGGCCGTCGCCCAACTGGCCGGCCCAGACGCCAAATTGATGGCCGCTGTAGACCGACGCCAGCGGCCTCATGCCGGGCCACAGCGCATTGCCCGCAAACACGTCCAAGGCCTGGGGCCAGCGCGCCCAGTCGGCCGGCCAGCCCAGCATCTCGGCACAGGCCGGGCTGCGGGCCACCCAGTGCGGGTCGGGCAGGCCCTGGGCCGGCAGTTCGGTGAAGAAGTCCGGGCCCAGGGACGCGAAGCGATTGGTCCAGGCGAGGCCGTCGAACGCAGTCATCGCGGCAGTTTAGTGAGGCGGCTGCGGCCTTGCCCGGCTGGGTGTTTCCCCGGGGGGGCGAGGGTCGCGGTTGTGACGCGCCGGCCGGTTGAGCGGGGACTAGACTGATTCGATAAAAGCAGGAGACAGGCATGACATTGATGGGCCGGATGATGTCGGAGCCTTTGCTGATCTCGTCGCTGCTCAAGCACGCCGAGCGGCATTCGGGCGAGACCGAAATCGTCAGCAAACGGGTCGAGGGCGACCTGCATCGCAGCAACTGGCGCGAGGTGGCGCGACGCTCCCGCCAGGCGGCACAGGCGTTCGCGCGGCTGGGCTGCGCCGCCGGTGACCGGGTCGGCACGCTGGCCTGGAACGGCCACCGGCATCTGGAGATCTATTACGGCAGCTCCGGCTCGGGGCTGGTCTGTCACACCATCAATCCGCGGCTGTTTCCGGAGCAGATCGTCTGGATCGCCAACGACGCCGAGGACCGCATCCTGTGCTTCGATGCGACCTTTCTGCCGCTGGTCGAAAAGATCGCGCCGCTGCTCACATCGGTCCAGCATTTCGTGCTGATGACCTCGCGCGCCCACATGCCGGCGAGCAGCACGATTCCGAAGCTGCTGTGCTTTGACGATCTGCTCGACGCCGAAAGCGGCGACTATGTCTGGCCGGTGTTCGACGAGAACACCGCGTCCAGCATCTGCTACACCTCGGGCACGACCGGCAACCCCAAGGGGGCGGTCTACAGCCACCGCTCGACGCTGCTGCACGCCTACGCCGCGGCGCTGCCCGATGCGATGGACTGCTCCAGCCGCGATGTGATCCTGCCGGTGGTGCCGATGTTCCATGTCAACGCCTGGGGCCTGCCCTATAGCGCGGCCATCGTGGGCTGCAAGCTGGTGCTGCCCGGGCCGCACCTGGACGGCAAGAGCCTGTATGAGCTGTTCGAGGCCGAGCAGGTCAACTTCAGCGCCGGCGTGCCGACGGTCTGGCTGGGCCTGCTGAACTACGTCAAGGCCAACGGCCTGAAGTTCTCGAGCTTCAAACGCACCGTCATCGGCGGCTCGGCCTGCCCGCCGGCGATGATGAAGTCACTGCAGCAGGACTATGGCGTGGAGGTCATCCACGCCTGGGGCATGACGGAGATGTCGCCGCTGGGCACGCTGTCCAAGCTCACCACGCGCCAGCTCGGCCTGCCGCCCGAGGCGCAGCAGCGCCTGCTGGAGAAGCAGGGCCGCGTGATCTACGGCGTCGACATGGCCATCATCGACGACGAGGGCCGCTCGCTGCCCTGGGATGGCCAGAGTGCCGGCAACCTGGTGGTGCGCGGGCATTGGGTCATCGCCCACTACTTCAAGAACGATGGCTCGCCGCTGGTCAGCGTCGACGGTGAGCCGGGCTGGTTCCCGACCGGCGACGTGGCCACCATCGACGCCGACGGCTTCATGCAGATCACCGACCGCAGCAAGGACGTGATCAAGTCCGGCGGCGAGTGGATCAGCTCGATCGACCTCGAGAACATCGCGATGGCCCACCCGGCGGTGCACGAGGCTGCCGTCATCGCGGCGCGCCACCCCAAGTGGGACGAGCGGCCGCTGCTCGTCGTCGTCAAGAAGCCGGACGCCTCACTCACCCGCGAGGAGCTGCTGGCCTTCTACGAGGGCCGCATCGCCAAATGGCAGATCCCGGACGACGTGGTCTTCGTGGCCGAGCTGCCGCACACGGCCACCGGCAAGCTGCAAAAGCTCAAGCTGCGCGAGCAACTCAAGGACCACCGTCTGCCGACCGCCTGAGCCGCTCGGGTAAGCCCGGGACCCTGGAGGCAGCGGGCTGGATTAACTTTCGTTCACATTCAGAGCCACAACAGGAGACAAGCATGTTCGAGATCACTTCGGTGCGCTTTCCGCTCAGAACGCTGAGCGTTGCGGCGGCCCTTGCATTGAGCCTCGGTTGCGCTCAGGCGCAAAAGGGCGAGACGGTCAAGCTGGCCTATATCGACGCGCTCTCCGGTCTGATGGGCCCGGTCGGCCAGAACCAGGTCAAGACCTTCCAGTTCCTGGTCGAGAAGTTCAACAAGAGCAACCCGGCCGGTGTGAAGTTCGAGCTCGTCACCTTCGACAACAAGCTCAGCCCCGCCGAGACGCTGAACCTGCTGAAGGCCGCCACCGACCAGGGCATCCGCTACGTGATGCAGGGCAACGGTTCCAGCGTCGCGCTGGCGCTGAGCGACGCGGTCAGCAAACACAACGAGCGCAACCCGGGCAAGGAAGTCGTCTACCTGAACTACTCGGCCGTCGACCCCGACCTGACCAACAGCAAGTGCAGCTACTGGCACTTCCGCTTCGACGCCGACACCTCGATGAAGATGGAGGCGCTGACCACCTTCATGAAGGACCAGGCGGACGTCAAGAAGGTCTACCTGCTGAACCAAAACTATGCCCACGGCCACCAGGTCGCGAAGTACGCCAAGGAAATGCTGGCGCGCAAGCGCCCGGACATCCAGATCGTCGGCGAGGACCTGCATCCGCTGGCCCAGGTGCGCGACTTCGCACCCTATGTCGCCAAGATCAAGGCCAGCGGCGCCGACAGCGTCATCACCGGCAACTGGGGCTCGGACCTGGCGCTGCTGGTCAAGGCGGCCAACGAGGCGGGCTACAACGGCAAGTTCTTCACCTACTACACCGGCGTGACCGGCACGCCGACCGCGCTGGGCCAGGGCGGTGCGGGCCGCGTGTTCCAGGTCGCGTACAGCCACTACAACATGGGCGGCGAGATCCAGAAGCTGGCCGACGAGTTCAACGCGAAGTTGGGCGACGACATGTACACGCTGAGCGCGGACCACATCCTGCGCATGCTCAGCCAGGCCATGGCCAACGCGAAGTCGACCGATCCGGTCAAGGTGGCCGCAGCGCTGGAAGGCCTGAGCGTGAAGGGCTTCAACGGCGAGGTGACGATGCGCAAGACCGACCACCAGCTGCAGCAGGCCTTGTTCATCGCGGTCTGGCAGAAGGCCGATGCCAAATACCCCTACAGCCCCGAGAAGACAGGCATGACGCTGGCGCCGGTCAAGCAGTTCGAGAGCTATGTCTCGTCGACTCCCACCTCCTGCCAGATGAAGCGGCCGGGTTGATTCGTCTGTCTGCTGCGCGTGCCGATCTCGGGCCCGCGGTGCTCGCCGTACGGGAGTACGGCTGCGCGCCTCGGACCCGACCTCGGCCCGCTCGCGACGCCATCCGAACCAACCCGTCGGTTGATTTAACGAGGATCGGGCTTTGGATCAATTCTTCATCAGCCTGCTGAACGGCCTGTCGTCCGGCCTGCTGCTGTTCATGCTCAGCTCGGGCCTGACGCTGATCTTCAGCATGATGGGCGTGCTGAACTTCGCGCATGCCAGCTTCTACATGCTGGGCGCCTATGTGGCCTATTCGCTGGTCGGCGTCATCGGCTTCTGGCCCGCGCTGCTACTGGCGCCGCTGGCGGTGGGTCTTCTCGGCGCGGCCTTCGAGCGGCTGGCGCTGCGGCGGGTGCACAAGTTCGGCCATGTGCCGGAGCTGCTGATCACCTTCGGCATGTCCTATGTGGTGCTGGAGCTGGTGCAGCTGGTCTGGGGCCGCACCGCGGTGCCTTTCACGCCGCCGCCGCTGCTCGAGGGGGCAGCGTTCACGATCATCTCGTCGCCGGCGCAGGGCCTGTCGCTGATGTTGGGCAAGGCACCGCCCGAGGCCTGCGCGGCGGCGCTGTGCTCCAACTTCCCGCTGACCAAGGCCTTCATGATGGCCGTGGCGCTGCTGATGCTGCTGGCGCTGTGGCTGCTGCTGACGCGCACCCGCGTCGGCCTCGTGATCCAGGCGTCGCTGACCCATCCAGAGATGGTCGAGGCCCTGGGCCACAACGTGCCGCGCGTGCTGATGCTGGTGTTCGGCAGCGGCTGCGCGCTGGCCGGCCTGGCGGGCGTGGTGGGCGGCATCACCTTCGTGACCGAACCCAATATGGCGGCCTTCATCGGCGCCATCATCTTCGTGGTCGTGGTGGTGGGCGGCATCGGCTCGCTGGCCGGGGCCTTTGTCGGTTCGCTGGTGGTGGGCCTGCTGCAGACGCTGCCGCTGACGGTTGACGCTTCTCTGGCCAGTGCGCTGACGGCCGCCGGCCTGACGGTCACGCCGGACACCCCCGGCTACCCGGTGCTGCGCCTGGCCTTGAAGGACGTGGCGCAGATCCTGCCCTATCTGCTGATGGTGTTGATCCTGATTTTTCGGCCCAAGGGCCTGCTCGGCACGCGGGAAGATTGATGAGCAAGACCCGGGAATTCCATTTCAAGCCGCTGAATGTCGGGCGCTGGTTCCTCTGGGGCCTGTTCGCGCTGCTGCTGTTCGTCGCGCCGCGTGTCTGGACCAGCGGCCTGGCCCAGACCATGCTCACGCAGATGGGCATCGGCATCATTGCCTGCCTGGCCTACAACATCCTGCTCGGTCAGGGCGGCATGCTCAGCTTCGGGCATGCGGTCTACAGCGGCATCGGCGCCTTCCTGGCCATCCATGCGCTGAACAGGGCCGGGGCCGGCACGCTGGGCCTTCCGGTCAGCCTGGTGCCGCTGGTGGGCGGCCTGGCCGGCCTGGGCTGCGCGGCGCTGCTCGGCTATGTGTCCACCAAGAAGGCGGGCACGCCCTTCGCGATGATCACCCTCGGCATCGGCGAGCTGGTGTTCGCGCTGGCGCTGATGCTGCCGGAGTTCTCCGGCGGTGAGGGCGGCATCTCCAGCAACCGCGTGATCGGCCCGCCGGTGTGGGGCATCAGTTTCGGCCCGCAGATCCAGGTCTACTACCTGGTCGCGGTCTACTGCTTCATCTGCACCGCCGCCATGTATGCGCTGACGCGCACGCCGCTGGGCCGCATGCTCAATGCGGTGCGCGACAACCCCG
The DNA here is from genome assembly GCA_003963075.1 of Burkholderiales bacterium. Taxonomy (GTDB): domain Bacteria; phylum Pseudomonadota; class Gammaproteobacteria; order Burkholderiales; family Burkholderiaceae_C; genus Pelomonas. The sequence continues at coordinate 37,335 of RXJV01000049.1, read as the reverse complement.
AACGCGTCGAGTTCATTGGCTACAACACCCACTGGGTGCGCTTCATGGCCTTCGCCATCTCGGGCTTCTTCGCCGGCATCGCCGGGGGGCTGGGCGCCATCAACACCGAGATCGTCAATGGCGAGGTGCTGCATGCCTCGCGCTCCGGCGCCTATCTGCTGTTCACCTTCCTGGGCGGGGCGATGTTCTTCTTCGGGCCCATCATCGGTGCAGTGCTGATGGTGATCTGCGGCGTGCTGCTGTCGGAGCTGACCAAGGCCTGGTTGCTCTACCTCGGGCTGATCTTCCTGTTCATGGTCATGTACGCGCCGGGCGGCTTTGCCAGCCTGATCCTGATGAATCTGCGCGTGGCCGCCTTCGGCAAGCTGGGCAAGATCTGGACCTCCTACCTCGCGCTCGGCGGCGCGGCCCTGGCGGCGCTGACCGGCGCGGCGGCGATGATCGAAATGGTCTACCACCGCCAGCTCAACGAGGCCCTCGGCCCCGAGCTGCGCTTCCTGGGCGCCACGCTCAACAGCGCCGGTGTGGACGCCTGGTTCGGCGCGGCCTGGCTGATGCTGGTCGGCATCGGCCTGTTCGAGCTGGCGCGCCGCCACTATGCCCGCCAATGGGGCGAGATCCAGGAAGACATCGAGAAGGAAATCAAGCGCCGGGAGGCCCTATGAGCGGCTATGCCCTCGAACTGCGCGACCTGCGCAAGAACTTCGGCAAGAGCGAGATCATCCGTGGCGCCCAGCTGGCCGTGCAGCCCGGCGAGCGGGTCGCCATCATCGGGCCCAATGGCGCTGGCAAGAGCACGCTGTTCAACCTGATCAGCGGCCGCTTTGCGCCCACCTCGGGCGAGATCCATCTGAACGGTCAGCGCATCGACGGCAAGAAGCCCTACGAGATCAACCGCCTCGGCCTGGCCCGCAGCTTCCAGGTCTCCAACCTGTTCACGCGGCTGTCGGTGTTCGAGAACATCCGCTGTGCGCTGCTGTGGAGCCTGGGCCACCGCTATGCCTTCTGGAAGTTCCTGGCCGACCTGGACGATGCCAACGACCGCACCGAGCAGATCCTCGAAATGATCAAGCTCGACAAGCGCCGCGACGTGCTGGCGATGAACCTCACCTATGCCGAGGGGCGTGCGCTGGAAATCGGCATCACGATCGCCGGCGGTGCCAACCTGATCCTGCTCGACGAGCCCACCGCCGGCATGAGCAAGAGCGAAACCAAACGCTTCATCCAGCTGATCCGCGACGTGACCGTCGGCAAGACCCTGCTGACCGTGGAGCATGACATGGGCGTGGTGTTCGGCCTGGCCGACAAGATCGCGGTGCTGGTCTACGGCGAGGTCATCGCCTTCGACACGCCCGACGCCGTGCGGGCCAATGCCCGGGTGCAGGAGGCCTACCTGGGCTCCGTGCTGGCCGAGCAGCAGGCGGCGGCATGAGCGGCGCCCGCACTCTCAGGCTGGACAACGTCCACGCCTTCTATGGCAAGAGCCATGTGCTGCATGGCGTGAGCCTGGAGGTCAAGCCGGGCGAGATCGTCAGCCTGCTCGGCCGCAACGGCGCCGGCCGCTCGACCATGGTCAAGACCATCATGGGCCAGGTCGACGCCAAGGGTTCGGTCCGGTTTGGCGATGCCGAGCTGGTCGGCCGCAAGGCCTACGACATCGCGCAGCTGGGCCTGGGCTATGTGCCGGAGAACCGCGATGTCTTCCCCAAGCTGACCGTCCACCAGAACCTGATGCTGGGCCAGAAGCGGCGTGGCGCTCGGCCGCCGCGCTGGAGCTTCGACGACATGTACCGCATGTTCCCGCGCCTGAAGGAGCGCCAGCACACCGAGGCCGGCGTGCTCTCGGGCGGCGAGCAGCAGATGCTGACGCTGTGCCGCACGCTGATGGGCGACCCCGACCTGATCATGATCGACGAGCCCACCGAGGGCCTGGCGCCCAAGATCGTCGAGCTGGTCGCCGAATACCTGAAGGCATTGCAAGCGCGGGGGCTGGGCGTGCTGCTGGTCGAGCAAAAGCTCGCCATCGCGCTCGAGATCTCCGAGCGCTGCTATGTGATGGGCCATGGCCGCATCGTCTTCGAGGGCACGCCCGCGGAGCTGCGCGCCAACGCCTACATCCGCAAGGAGTGGCTGGAGGTCTAGCCTCGGCGCCGCGGTTCAGGCCGGCGAGTGGCTGCGCTGGAAGAGGGCGTCGATCGCGGCCTGGGGCAGGCTGCTGCCCTGTTGCTGGGCCTCGGCGGCGGTGGCCATGCCGATGCTGATGTGCACATGGGCCAGCCCCTTGTCCAGGCCGTAGGGGCCGCGCAGACGCTCCAGCAGCCGCCGCTGGGCGCATTGGGCGCCGGCCTTGTCGGCATCCAGCAGCACTGCGAAGCCGTTGTCGGCAACGCGGAACACCACATCGGTGCGGCGCACCTGATGCTGCAGCCGTGCGCCCACGGCCTGGGCCAGGTCCAGATGCGGCTCGCCCTGGGGCCAGGGCCCGATCCGGGTCAGCAACGCCAACTCGACCCAAAGCAGGGCGCTGCGGTCGCCCTGCCGGCGGTGGCGGGTCATGTGGCGTATCAGCTCGAGTTCGAGCTCGGCCACCGATTCGACGCGCCGCGGCGCTGCCGTTCCGGCCCGGGGGGGCAAGCTTGCGTTGTCGCAGGGGAGGGCGGCCAGGTGCATGGAAGAGGTGTTCGAAGCAGGCGGTGCGATGCGATGTGACAGCAAGGTGAGGCCCATGGCGGCCAGCGGTGCCCGATCAATGTCGGCCTCCCTCACCCTTGACGGCCATGGTCCTCATCCGGGTTAAACGCAGCACCGAGGCCGAACCCGACATCGACGCGAAAAAAATTTCGTTCGCGGGCCTGCCCGAACGGTCGCACGCAACTTGATCGGTCAGCGGGCCCCCGACTGCGGCTAGAGTGCGCGCCATGGACGACATCACCCAACTGCTGAAGGCCGCGTCACAGGGTGACCGGGCGGCCAGCGACCGGGTGGTGGCGGCGCTCTATGACGATCTGCGCCGCCAGGCCCGCCGGCATCTGCGCCAGTCCGGGAACATGACCCTGCTGGACACCACCGCCCTGGTGCATGAGGTCTGGCTGCGGCTGTCCGATCTGCAGGGCCAGGGCTACCCTGACCGCCGGCACTACCTCGCCTACGCCGGCCGTGCAATGCGCAGTGTGGTGGTCGATCTGGTCCGGGCGCGCCAGGCCGAGAGGCGCGGCGGTGGCCAGGCCCTGTTGACGCTGGACACCGCCGTGGCCGAGCAGACGCCGCAGCCTTATGACGACGTGCTGCAGGTGCACGAGGCCCTGGATGAGCTGTCCCGGCTCGAACCTCGCCTGGCCCAGGTCGTGGAGATGCGCTACTTTGCCGGCCTGGCCGAGCGCGAGATTGCCGAGGCCCTGGGCGTCACCGAACGCACCGTGCAGCGGGACTGGCAGAAGGCCCGCCTCTTCCTGGCGGCCAGCCTGCGCAACTGATGCGGGCGCCTTCATGACCGCCATCGACGCGCAGCAATGGGCCCTGCTGAGCCCCCTGCTCGACGAGCTGCTGGACTTGGCCGAGCCCGCGCGCGGCCGGCGCCTGGCCGCGCTGGCTGAGCAGGATGCGGCCCTGGCCGAGCGCCTGGCGGCCATGCTCGCGCAGGACGCGTCTCTGGATGTGCAGGGCTTCCTCGGCACCCCGGCGGCGCGCGCCGTCATCGACACGCTCGCTGGGCACGACGAGCCGCCCGACCTCGCCGGCCAGCGCATCGGCCCCTATCTGCTGCGGCGCGAGCTGGGCAGTGGCGGCATGGGCACGGTCTGGCTGGCGGGCCGGGCGGACGGCCGCTTCGAGGGCAACGTCGCGATCAAGTTCCTGCGCTCCGGCCTGTTCGGCAGCGGCAGCGGCGGCAGCGCCCGCTTCGCCCGCGAGGGTCAGATCCTCGGCCGCCTCTCGCACCCGCATATCGCGCGGCTGCTGGACGCCGGCATGCACGACGGCAGCCAGCCCTATCTGGTGCTGGAGTATGTCGAGGGCCTGCCCATCGACCAGTACTGCCAGCAGCGCGGCCTGGACGTGGCAGACCGCATCCGGCTCTTCCTCGACGTGCTGGCCGCCGTGGCCCATGCGCATTCGCGCCTGATCCTGCACCGCGACCTCAAGCCCAGCAACATCCTGGTGACCGCCGACGGCCAGGTCAAGCTGCTGGACTTCGGCATCGCCAAGCTGCTGGACGACGCCACCCAGGCCCAGGACGGCGCCGCCGCCACCGAGCTGACGAAGCAGGCCGGCAGCGCCTACACGCCGCAGTTCGCCGCGCCCGAGCAGGTGCAGCAGGCCGAAGTGACCACGGCCACCGACGTCTATGCGCTGGGCGTGCTGCTCTATCTGTTGCTCGGCGGCCGCCACCCGACGGCCGAAGACACGCAGTCCCAGCTCGACCGGCTCAAGGCCGTCGTCGAGCTGCAGCCGCGGCGCCTCTCCAGCGCCGCCGCCGACTCCGGCGACGCGGTGCTGGCGCGCCAGGCCCGGTTGCTGAAGGGCGACCTGGACACCATCCTCGCCAAGGCGCTGAAGAAAGCCCCGGCCGAGCGCTATGCCAATGCGCAGATGCTGGCGGACGACCTGCGGCGCTGGCTGGGCCACGAGCCGATCAGCGCACGCCCCGACAGCAGTCTCTACCTGCTCGGCCGCTTCGTGCGGCGTCACCGCTGGGCGGTGGCGGCGGGCTCGGCGGCAGTGCTGGCGCTCCTGGTGCTCACGACGGTCAGCGTGCTTCAGGCCCGTCGCGCGGCTGCCGCGGAACAGGCGGCGCAGGTCCGTCGGCAGCAGGCGGAGTCGTTGCTGTCCTACCTGCTCGGTGAGATGGCGAACCAGTTGCGTCCGGTCGGGCGACTGTCACTGCTCGAAGGCATTGGTCAGCAGGCGCTGCTGGTCCTGGGCAGCGTGGACCCGGCCGAGGCCGTGTCCACGACGGACCTGCTCAAGCGCGTCAAGGCCTTGCTGATGCTGGCCGAGGTCAACCTGCAGAAAGAGCGCCTGGAGGCGGTGGCCGAAGCCCTCTCTGCCGGCGAGCGCTGGCTTGCGCTCGCCCAGCGCCAGTCGCCGCAGGACGAAGACGTGTTGCGACAGGCCACGCAGCTCGCGCTCTGGAAGGGTGAACTGGCGCTGGATCAGGGCCGGTCCGACCTGGCACGACAGCATTGGGGCCGCTACCAGGTGACTGCCGCGCAGTGGGTGAGTCTCAAGCCCCAGGCGGATGAACCGAAGCTGGAGCTGGCCCATGCCTGGGGCAACCTCGGCATTCTGGCGTTGCGGGGTCTGGACTTGCCGGAAGCCCAGCGGCTCTTCGACCTGTCGCTGTTGTCGTCCCGCGACCTGCACACCCGCCACCCCGAGGTGGAGGACTACCAGAAGAAGCTGAACAACGACCTGGTCTGGGCCATGGAGACGGCGGTCACGCGTGGTTTGGGCGAGCGCGCGCTGGCGATCGGCGACGAGCTGCTGGCCTTGCAGGCGACTCGGCTCGCAGCGCGACCGCGCGACCTGGTTCCCATCGTCGACAAGGCACTGGCGCTGGGCTGGCGGGCCCAGACGCTCGATTCGCTCGGTCGGTCGGCAGACGCCTCGCAAGCGGCCTCGCAGGCGCAGTCACTGCTGGCAGACGCCGTGGCCGGCGAGCCCAGCAACCAGCGCTGGCGCCAGGCCTGGGTGGACCGGCAGGCCCTTTCACTGCTCGCGGCCCTGCAAACAGGCCCGGCGGACGACATCGCGCAGCGTGCCCACACCTTGAGCGCCACGCTGGCGTCCACCTCGACCTCGCCGACGAGCATCGTGCGTCATGTGCAGACCTTGCATGCGGTGCGCGAACTGGCGCCGGAAGATGCGATCGCCCGGTTGGATGCGGCATTGGCGCTGCCCGAGGGCTGGACGCCGTCGGGCCAGCGCCCGCGCTACTCGGAGCTGCGTGCTCGCGCAGCGCTGCAGATCGAGCGCTTGCGCCTGGGCCAGCTGCATCAGCAACCCTTGTCGGCGGCGGCTTGCAAGGTCGCCGTCGCCTATTGGTCCCCCGTCATTCGGGCCGGTGTTGCCGGCCCTGTCCCCGAGTTGTGGCGCCAGCTCGGGGATGCCTGTCGTGCGTCATGAACATCCAAGGAAGAACCATGTCCGCTCCTCTCGAAGCTCTCACGACGAATCCGTATCCGGTGACCGTCACTGCCGGGTTCGATGGCAACAACCAGCCGTACTTTCTGTACACCGGCCCGGACGGTCAGTCCATGCGCTCGCCCTTGATCATTCCCTCAGCGCAGACGCCCTACGACAGCATCACCTTCCGCCAGGCACCCGACACTTCGGAGCTGCGGCTGTGGGCGGCTGTCACGCACACGCTGGACAACAGCTCGAAGGTGCCGCAAGGCGACAACCTGCTGCTGGCTCGCGAGGGCGCGGTCACGATCACCGTGAAGCTGGGCACGTGGCGCGGTACGGTGCTGGTGTTCGAGCAGCTGGACGCCGACGGCGTGGTGACCGCGCTCGTGCCGACGCCGGATCCGACGTCCGAGAACCGCGGCTGAGCGTTCTCAGCCCAGGCCCAGGCCGGTCAGGCGCTGGTAGCGCTTGCGCAGGAAGTCGGCGGCCAGCTTCGCGTCGCCGCCGACGCGCTCGCCGATGTAGAGCTCCTGCCGGCGCTCGGTGATCTGGGCCCGGAGCCGGGCGGCCATGATGTCCAGCGGACGCATGCCGCCCACCTCGGCGCGCTCCACCGCGATGTGCAGCTCGTGCATCTGATGCGACTGCAGCAGCGCCATCTGCGCCTGCACGACCCGGATGCGGCCCTGCACCATGTGTTCGCACAGGCCAAGCCAGGCCCGCACGGCGTCAGCCGGGCCGCCGACGACCTTCTCGGGCAATTCACCCGCGGCCAGCAGCAGACTCTCCAGCTTGCCGCGGTCGCCGCCGGCATAGGCCTCGTTGACGATCATCATGCGTTGCTCGCACACCTCGCGCTCCGGGCCGGAGGGTGCGAGATCTGGGTGGAAGCGCATCGCCGCGCGGCGGTAGAGCGTCTTGAGGCTGGGCGGTGGCAGGTCGGTCAGCGGGCCGGTGGGCTCCGGCGGCAGCGGCGTCGCGTCGGGCAGCGGCGGGATGTCCGGCCAGGTCCGGCCGCGCGGGGGGGCCGACATCGGCACCTCGACGCCCTGGCGCTTGAGCGCCTCGCCGAGCAGTGCCGTGGCCTGGTGGAGCTGGGCTTCGATCTCGTCGAGCTCGCGCATCAGGGGGCCGAGGGCTTCGAGGTAGCGCTGGCGGAAGCCGAGCAGCTTGGCGCGGGCGCCGTCGTGGTCGGCCTCCAGCACGGCCAGGTAGCGCTGCAGGTCCTGCAACTGCTCGCGCCGCCGCGTCAGGTCGTGCCTTGTGATCGCCATGCTCGCCATGGCAGACATTCTGCCGTGGCACGGCCCTAAAAAAACGGCCCGAGACAGCAGATGTCTCGGGCCGCCATGCCGGGGTTGATTATTGCGATGCCGCCGAGGCAGGCGCCTGCGCCGCGGTGGCGGCCGGTGCCGGTTCGCTGGCCGCGACCGCGGCAGCCGGGGCGGGCAGGGGCTCGGGCGGCTTGCTGCCAGCCGGCAGCGGCAGCAGCGGCACGATCAGCAGGGCCACGATGTTGATGATCTTGATCAGCGGGTTCACGGCGGGGCCGGCGGTGTCCTTGTAGGGGTCGCCCACGGTGTCGCCGGTGACGGCGGCCTTGTGCGCGTCGCTGCCCTTCTTGTGCAGCACGCCCTTGTCGTCGGTGAAGCCTTCCTCGATGAGCTTCTTGGCGTTGTCCCAGGCGCCGCCGCCGGTGCACATGCTGATGCCGACGAAGAGGCCGGTCACGATGGTGCCCATCAGCAGGCCGCCCAGGGCCGCCGGGCCGAGCGTGAGGCCGACGATGATGGGCGCCGCCACAGGCAGCAGCGAGGGCACGATCATTTCCTTGATCGCGGCGGTGGTCAGCATGTCGACCGCGGCGCTGTAGTCAGGCTTGCGCTGGCCGGCCATGATGGCCCCGTCGGCGAACTGCTTGCGCACCTCGACGACGACGGCCCCGGCCGCACGGCCGACGGCCTCCATCGCCATCGCGCCGAACAGGTAGGGGATCAGGCCACCGATGAAGAGGCCGAGGATGACCTTGTAGTCCGACAGGTCGAAGCTGACATGGGCGCCGCGGGCCTCCAGCGCATGGGTGTAGTCGGCAAACAGCACCAGCGCCGCGAGGCCGGCCGAGCCGATGGCATAGCCCTTGGTGACGGCCTTGGTGGTGTTGCCCACGGCGTCCAGCGGGTCGGTGATGTCGCGCACGCTGGCGGGCAGCTCGGCCATCTCGGCAATGCCGCCGGCGTTGTCGGTGATGGGGCCGTAGGCGTCCAGCGCGACGATGATGCCGGCCATGCTGAGCATGGAGGTGGCCGCGACCGCGATGCCGTACAGGCCGGCGAGCTTGAAGGCCGCGAAGATGGCCGCGCAGACGAAGAGCACCGGCCAGGCGGTGGACTTCATCGACACGCCGAGGCCGGCGATGACATTGGTGCCGTGGCCGGTGGTGGAGGCTTGCGCCACGTGCTGCACCGGGTGGTATTGCGTGCCGGTGTAGTACTCGGTGATCCACACCATCGCGGCGGTCAGAACCAGGCCCACCGTGCAGGCGCCGAACAGGGCCGTCGCGCTGGTGGTGGCGCCGCCGGCCAGTTGCACCTCGCCGGGGAACATGGCCTTGGTGACGAAGTAGAAGGCGATCAGGCTCAGCACGCCGGCCACGATCAGGCCCTTGTAGAGCGCCGGCATCACGTTCTTCATGCCGTCGCTGGCCTTGACGAAGAAGCAGCCGATGATGGACGCGATGATGGACACGCCGCCGAGTGCGAGCGGGTAGATGACGCCGGACTGGGCCGCGTCGCCCAGCACCATCAGCGCGCCCAGGGCCATCGCGGCGATCAGCGTGACGGCATAGGTCTCGAACAGGTCGGCCGCCATGCCGGCGCAGTCGCCGACGTTGTCGCCCACGTTGTCGGCAATCACCGCCGGGTTGCGTGGGTCGTCCTCCGGGATGCCGGCTTCCACCTTGCCCACCAGGTCGGCGCCGACATCGGCGCCCTTGGTGAAGATGCCGCCGCCCAGGCGGGCGAAGATCGAGATCAGCGAGGAGCCGAAGGCCAGGCCGAGCATGGGCTTGAGCGTGGCGCTGTCATGCCCGCCGCCGATGGCCATGTAGAAGCCGCCGACGCCCAGCAGGCCCAGGCCCACCACCAGCATGCCGGTGATGGCGCCGCCCTTGAAGGCCACGTCCAGCGCCGGGCCGATGCCCTTGGACGCGGCCTGCGCGGTGCGCACATTGGCGCGCACCGAGATGTTCATGCCGATGAAGCCGCAGATGCCCGACAGCACCGCGCCGACGACGAAGCCGACGGCCGTTGTCGTGCCCAGGCCCGACACCGCGATCGCGATCGCCAGCACGACGCCGACGATGGCGATGGTGCGGTACTGCCGGCCCAGGTAGGCGGCGGCACCCTGCTGGATCGCTGCCGCGATCTCCTGCATGCGGGCATTGCCCGCGTCCTGACTCAGGATCCAGCTTCGTTGAATGAAGCCATAAAGAACGGCCGCGAGGCCGCAGGCCAGCGCGAAATACAGCGCCATCTCCGTCGACATGAACAAGTCTCCTCAGGTGCGTGTGTTGGTCCGGCCCAGCGGGCTGCGGGGCCTGCGCGGCGGAGCTTAAAGGCGGGGTCGCTGGCGTCAGCTGAGCGTTTACCAGCAAACCTAGAATGCGGGTTTTCCTTAGCCCCAAGAACGACCATGAGCCTGCACAACGTGACCCCTGGCGCCAAGGCGCCCGATGAATTCAACGTGATCATCGAGATCCCGATGAACGCCGACCCGATCAAGTACGAGGTCGACAAGGACAGCGGCGCGCTGTTCGTGGACCGCTTCCTGACCACGCCGATGTACTACCCGTGCAATTACGGCTACATCCCGAGGACGCTGGCGGACGACGGCGACCCGGTGGACGTGCTGGTCATCACCCCGTTCGCGCTGTCGCCGGGCGTCGTCGTGACCTGCCGGCCGCTGGGCGTGCTGATGATGGACGACGAAGCCGGTGGCGACGCCAAGCTGCTGGCCGTGCCGACCAGCAAGATCCTGCCGATGTACGACCACTGGCAGAAGATCGAGGACGTGAACCCGATGCGCATCAAGGCCATCCAGCACTTCTTCGAGCACTACAAGGACCTCGAAGCCGGCAAGTGGGTCAAGGTCAAGGGCTGGGAAGGCGTTGACGCCGCCAAGAAGGAAATCACCGACGGCATGGCCAATTACGCCAAGGCCTGATCGGCCGGCCAGCCGCGCTCAAGACGCCGCATCTGCGGCGTCTTTTGCTTTGAAGGGCGCGTGTTCGTTGAGTTCGTCCATATAGCCCGCCATTGCCTCGCCCTCGCGGGCCAGGAAGTCGTTGACCGCATCGGCAAAGGCCGGGTGGGCCAGCCAGTGGCTGGACGCGGTGGGCGTGGGCATCAGCCCGCGCGCCATCTTGTGCTCGCCCTGGGCGCCACCCTCGAAGCGCTTGTAGCCGTGGGCGATGCACCAGGCCAGGGGCTGGTAGTAGCAGGCGTCGAAGTGCAGGCAGGGGATGTGTGCGGTGGCGCCCCAGTAGCGGCCGAAGGCGGCACGGCGGGCGGGGTCCAGCACGATCAGCGACGTGGCGACACGCTCGCCTTCTCGCACTGCCGTGAACAGCAACCAGTGCTCGGGCATCTCGGCCGCCATGCGAGCGAAGAAATCGCGGCTCAGGTAAGGCCTGCTGTGGTGCTCGCGGTAGGTCTGCTGATAGCAGCGATAAAAGTAGTCCCAGTCCTCGCCGGTGATGGCCGCGCCCTCGCGGATGTCGAAGCTGACGCCGGCCTCACGCACGCGCCGTTGCTCCTGCTGGATCTTCTTGCGCTTGTCGCGGTGTAGCCGGGCCAGGAAGGCCGTGAAGTCGGCATCGCCCTCGGCCGTCCAGTGGAACTGCACACCGGCCCGCGCGCTGCAGCCGGCCGCGGCGAGGGCGGCCTGGTCGGCCGGGTCGCCGAACAGCACGTGCAGGGACGAGGCCGCGGTTTCGCGCGCCAGCGCCCGCAGGGCCTGGGCGAGCAGGGCGCGGGCCTCGTCGTCCACGGCCAGCAGGCGGCTGCCGGGCACCGGCGTGAACGGCACGGCCACCAGCAGCTTGGGGTAGTAGCTCAGGCCGTGGCGGTGGTAGGCGTCGGCCCAGGCCCAGTCGAACACATACTCGCCATAGCTGTGGCTCTTGAGCCAGGCGGGGCAGGCCGCGATCAGCGCGCCGCCGCGCCACAGCGACACGAACTGCGGCTGCCAGCCGGTCGAGGCCGTCGCGCTGCCGCTGGCATGCAGGGCACGCAGATAGGCCAGGCGCATGAAGGGCGTGGGGCGGGCCTGGGCAGCAAGCAGGGCGTCCCAGTGGTCTTGCGGCAGCGCTTCGGGCCTGTCGTCGACCCGAATGACAATGCCGGTCTCGTCCATCGCTGAAGTGCTGTCGCCCATGTCCTCGCCCTTGAAGATTGCCCTGGCCCAGATCAATGTCGTCGTCGGCGATCTGGCGGGCAATGCGGACCGCATCATTGCCCAAGCGCGCGAGGCGCACCGGGCTGGGGTTGATCTGGTCGTCACGCCGGAGCTGGCCCTGTGCGGCTACCCGCCGGAGGACCTGCTGCTGCGCCCGGCCTTCCTGGCCGCCTGCGAACAGCAGCTGCAGCGCATCGCCGCCGAGCTGGCCGGGCTGCCGGGCCTGCATGTCGTCGTCGGCCACCCACAGGCACGGGCGGATGGCGCGGTGCGCGAGCGCAGCTGGTCGTTGCCGCCCTGCTTGAACGCGGCCTCGGTGCTGGCCGGCGGGCAGGTCATTGCGACGTATGCCAAGCGGGAGCTGCCCAACTACCAGGTGTTCGACGAGCGGCGCTACTTCTGCTCGGGACGCGATGCGGGCCAGGGCGCCGTCGTCGTCGACGTGAAGGGCACGCGGGTCGGCCTGCTGATCTGCGAGGACGCCTGGTTCGAGGAGCCGGCCGCCGCCGCGAAGGCGGCCGGGGCGGCGCTGTTGTGCGTCATCAATGCCTCGCCCTTCCACATCGGCAAGGTGGAAGAGCGCGAAGCCCGCATGGCCGAGCGCGCCCGCGCGACCGGGCTGCCGCTGCTCTACGCCCACCTCGTGGGCGGGCAGGACGAGATGGTGTTCGACGGCGCGTCCTTCGCGGTGCAGGCGAGCGGGGAGCTGGCCCTGCGGGCGCCGATGTTCGAGGAGGCGCTGGCGGTGGTCGACCTGGCCGACGGCAGGCTCGCCGGCAGCATCGCGCCGGTGCCGGAATTCGAGGCCCAGGTCTGGCAGGCCTTGGTCCTTGGCGTGCGCGACTACCTCGGCAAGAACGGCTTCCCCGGCGCGCTGATCGGTCTGTCCGGCGGCATTGACTCGGCGCTGGTGCTGGCCATCGCCGTCGACGCGCTGGGCGCCGACAAGGTGAGGGCGGTGATGATGCCCTCGCCCTACACCGCCGACATTTCCTGGATTGATGCGCGCGACATGGCCGAGCGCCTGGGCGTGCGCTACGACGAAATGAGCATCGTGCCGATGTTCGACGCCTTCAACGCGACGCTGGCCGAGGAGTTCAAGGGGCTGGCGCTGGACGCGACCGAAGAGAACATCCAGGCCCGCATCCGCGGCACCCTGTTGATGGCCCTGTCCAACAAGTTCGGCAGCATCGTGCTGACCACCGGCAACAAGAGCGAGATGGCCACCGGCTACTGCACGCTCTACGGCGACATGGCCGGCGGCTTCGCGGTCATCAAGGACGTGGCCAAGACCCTGGTGTTCCGCCTCGCGCGCTGGCGCAATGCGCAGGGGCCCGAGATCATCCCGGACCGCATCATCACCCGCCCGCCGTCGGCCGAGCTGCGCCCCGACCAGAAGGACGAGGACAGCCTGCCGCCTTACGCGGTGCTGGACGCCATCCTGGCCCGCTACATGGAGCAGGACCAGTCCATCGCCGAGATCGTGGCGGCCGGCTTCAAGGCGGAGGACGTCGAGCGCGTCACGCGGTTGATCAAGATCAACGAGTACAAGCGCCGCCAGGCACCCGTGGGCATCCGCATCACCCACCGCGGCTTCGGGCGCGACTGGCGCTACCCGATCACCTCGCGCTTCCGTGCGTAAACTCGGGCCCAGCAACCGGAGCCCGTCATGAAGCAGATCATCGCCATCATCAAACCCTTCAAGCTCGACGAGGTCCGTGAGGCACTGGCCGAGGTGGGGGCGTCGGGGCTGACGGTCACCGAGGTCAAGGGCTTCGGCCGCCAGAAGGGCCACACCGAGCTCTACCGCGGCGCGGAGTACGTGGTCGACTTCCTGCCCAAGGTCAAGGTCGAGGTGGTGGTGAAGGACGACGAGGTCGACCGCTGCATCGACGCCATCCTGAAGGCGGCCAAGACCGGCAAGATCGGCGACGGCAAGATCTTCGTCGTGCCGGTCGAGCAGGTCATCCGCATCCGCACTGGCGAGACGGACGAAGCGGCGGTCTGAGCGCGCCCTTCACCCAGCGGCGCGACCCGAATGCATCGCATCGGGTCGGTGTCGCGCGGGGGCGATGCTCGGCGTGCAGGACCGAAGGCGCTCAGCGCTCGGTGAGGGCAAGCTTCAGGCCCAGCCCGACGAAGGTCGCCGCGAAGCTGCGCCGCAGCCAGGCCATCACCGTCGGGCTGCCCAGCACCCGGTCGCGCATTCGCGCTGCGAAGACGCCATAGAGCGCGAAGACCGCGAACGTCATGGCCATGAAGATGGCTGAAAGTTGCAGCATCGAAAGCGTCGGCGCCCTGTCAGCCCGACTGATGAACTGCGGTAAGAAGGCCAGGAAGAACATCGACAGCTTGGGGTTGAGCAGGTTGACCAGCACCGCGTGCCGGATGACCTGGACATCGGAGCGCCCGGCGCTCTGCGGCGCGACGCTCAGCACCCCCTGATCGCGCCAGGTCGTCCAGGCCAGGTAGAGCAGGTAGGCCACGCCGGCGAACTTCACGGTCTCGAAGGCCAGCGCGCTGGCATGCAGCAGCGCGGCCAGGCCGGTCACGGCCGCCAGCATGTGCGGCACGATGCCCAATGTGCAGCCCAGTGCCGCGACCGCAGCGGTTCGCGAGCCGCGCGACAAGCCGGTGGCGATGGTCACCGCGGCACCGGTGCCGGGCGAGGCCACCACGAGCAGCGAGACGGTCAGAAATTCGAGGTTCATGCAGGCGCTCCGGGTTGTGAGCGGCCATGCTGCAGCGGGGGAGCGGTGTTGTCTTGAATGAAATTTCAGCGGCGCGCAAATGCGCCCGGCGTCAGGCCGAAGCAGCGCACGAAGCAGCGGGTCATGTGGGACTGGTCCGCGAAGCCGCTCGCCGCAGCGGCATCGGCCAGCGGCAGGCCGCCGCGCACGAGCTGGCGGGCGCGCTGAACGCGGCGCTGCAGCAAGTAGGCGTGTGGCGGCAGGCCGGTGAGGCGCGTGAAGGCGCGCAAAAACTGGTAGCGGCTCAGGCCGGCTTCGGCCGCCAGATCACCGAGGTTGAACGCCTTGGCAAGTTCGTCGTCCATGCGTTCGCGCGCCAACGTGACCGTGGCGCTCACCATCGGCTGACCGCCCGACACTGGTCTCAACACCCGGGCGGCGAGCACGAGCAGCGCCGCCTCGAACCGCAGCGCGTCGTCGCAGATCGCAGCGTCGAACAGGGCGCGGAAACGGGCCGCCAGCACGCGGTCGCGGATGACCGGTGCGGTGAATTCGAAAGCGGCGCCGGGTTCGACATCCGCCACCGCATCCAGCAGCCGCTGCGGTGCGATGTAGAGCATGAGCCAGCGACGGCCGCCGGCATCGAAGGGCTTGCCGTCGTGCACTTCGCCCGGGTTGACGGTGATGATGTCGCCCGCGCCAGCCTCGACGCTTCCGCGCCCGCTGGCCGACTTTTGCGCGCCGCGCTCGATGAGGCCGATGCCGAACTCGTCATGCATGTGGCGGCCGAAGGCCCGCACCGAGTCGGCCACGACGGCTTCGACACCGTCGGCGTGGCTGGGGATCCGAGTGAAGTCACGGGCCCTGTTCATCGACCCGACCTTGTCATGCTCAGCGCAGGTATTGCCAGATGGCCGCGCTCCAGACGCCGGCTGCCAGCAGCAGGGCCATCAGCACGGCGGCGCTGGCGATGTCCTTGGCGCGCTTGGACAGCTCATGGGTCTCGAAGGACACGCGGTCGACCACCGCCTCGACCGCGGAGTTCAGCAGCTCCACGATCAACACGAGCAGCAGGGACCCCATCAAGAGGACCGCCTGCTCCCAGGTCTGGGCCAGCCAATAGGTCAGCGGCGTGGCGATGATGCAGAGCCAGGTCTCCTGGCGAAAGGCGCTCTCGCCGGTGTAGGCAGCCTTGAGGCCGGCCCAGGAGTAGCCTGCCGCGTGGATGATGCGGTCGAGGCCGGTGCGGCCTTTGTGGGGGTTGCTCATGGACGCTGGGGAATTTGGCTGATCACGCGCGAGCCGCTGAGCAGGTCATGCAGGAATTGTCGCTGCGGGTGCAGACGGGCGATCAGCAGATAGGCCAGCATGCCAGCGGTCAGGCTGCCAAAAATGGCGGCGCCGCCGTGCAGACCCAGAGCCCAGACGCTGGCCAACGCGGGCAGGAACCACAGCCAGCTCAGCAGATAGCGCAGCAGGGCGCGACGCCAGCCGAGCGGGCCGCCAGACGCGTCGATGACGCGCAGATGCCAGGTCTTCATCGCCAGGGTCTGGCCCGAACGCGTCCAGAAGCCGACGAAATACAGGCCGAGCACGCAGAACAGGCTCAGGCTCAGGCTCAAGCTGTCCTGGGTGGCCTGGGGACGGTTTGAAAGCGCCGCGTGCAGCATGCCGGCAAAGAACAGCACGCCGAACAGCAGCACACCCTCGTAGAGCAGTGCCGCGAAGCGCCTTGCCAGGCCTGGGGGCGCAGCGCCCAGGTCTGCACCGAGGTTCATGGGCCCGGAGCGGACGCGGAGGGCGCCTTCAGTGACCTGGGCAACAGGGTCTTGGGGTCGACCAGGGCCGGATCAGCGACCACCTTGGCCTGCCCCGCCGCCTGGTGGCCGGGGAGCACCGGGGCGCGGGTCATCAGCACCGTCGTCGCGCCGGGCTTGGCCTGGATCAGGCTTGCAGCGACCGGTGTCGGCGTCACGAGCTTGGGCGCGGCCGGCACGACATTGGATTTGTGCGCTGCGGCCTGAGGCTTGGCGGAGTTGGCGGGTGCAGCGGTCTGAGCCAGCTTGCGCGCGGCGGCCTTGTCGGCGAGCTCCTGGCGCTTCTCGGCCGGCAGGGCCTGGTAGGCCTCCCACTTGGCCTGGCGCTGGTCGGCATCAATCTGCTTGACCACCTGGAATCCGACGCGCGCTTCACGGCGCTCCGCCGGGGTCAGCGCGGCCCAGTCGCGCATGCGGTCTTGCAGGCGGGTGAGCTCGGCAGGCTGCAGCGTGGCCAGGTAGGCGGTCGCGTTCAGCCATTTACTGCGTTGGTTGGGCGTGAGCTTGGACCAATCCTCGGCGAGCGGGGCGAGCAAGGCCTGCTGGGCCGGCGTCAAGGATTGCCAACTCGGCGCTGGCGTGAGCGGCGTCGCCACCGGCGCAACCGGCTTTTTCGCGGGCGCGGGCGTCGGGCTTGCAAGCGGAGCGCTGGCTGCCTCGGCGGCGGGGGCGTCCGGCGTGGGTTGGGCAAACGCACAAAACCCTGCTGCACCGAGCAGCAGGGTCACTAGAAGGCGGGAGGGCGGCAGCGTCGCGGCTCGGGTCATGCGCATCCGGTCATTCTTGACCATCTCCATCTCTCAGGAACTCCGCGAAGCCCGGGTCGCTGAAGGCCGCGGGCGGCAGGTGGTCGCTGAGCAGTGCGGTGTCAACCTCCGCCGCCGCGACGAGCTGTTCGTGGATCTGGCCGCGTTGCATCAGCAGTAGGCCCGCCAGCAAGGCCAGCAGCGGCAGCGCAGACACCAGCTTGGGCCACAAGCCCTGGCTGTCGGCTCCGCGCGGACCGCCACTGAGCGCCAACGATGCGCCCATCTGCACCACGCCGGGGCGGGCCGGGCTCGTCGCCGTGCGGGCCGCACGTGCTTGGGCAGCGCGGGCCAGGGCCTGCTCGCGCGCAAACCGCAGCCGTTCGGACACATCATGCGACAGATCAGCGCTGCGCTCGGTCAGGCTGGCGGCGACGCGCAGCCCGAAGCGCTTGGCACTGGCGTCCACACGCGCATCGAGCTCGGCAGAGCGGGCAGAAAAATGTGGCGACTTCATAGCGTGATCCCCTTTGCCTTCAGAGACTTTGCCAGCGCATGCACCGCCCGTGAGCAGTGCGTTTTGACACTGCCTTCCGAGCAACCCATCACAGAGGCGGTCTCTGCAACATCCAATTCCTCCCAGTAACGCAGCAGGAAGGCTTCGCGTTGACGCGCCGGCAGCTGTTCCACTTCCGCTTCAATACTTTGCAAGATTTGGGCCCGGCTGACCTCGTCTGCGGCGCTCTGGGCGCCGAGGGCACCGTCCTGGCTTTCGAGGATCTCCAGCAGATCGAAATCGCCGTCGGCGTCGCTCCCCTCGAAGTCCGACATATTCGTCATGACCGCGTTGCGCACCTTTTGACGCCGGAAGTAGTCCATCGTCGCGTTGGACAGGATGCGCTGGAACAGCAGCGGCAGTTCGGCCGCGGGGCGGTCGAAATAGTTTTCCGCCAGCTTGATCATGGCGTCCTGCACGATGTCCAGCGCGGCATCGTCATCGCGGACCAGGTAAGCCGTGCGTTTGAAGGCGCGGCGGTCCACGGTGCGAAGGAAATCGTTGAGTTCTTTGTCGGTGGCCAAGGTAGGGAGGCTTTCCGGGCGTCGGCTCAAATTATTGCATTGGCGACTGCATTCGTTTCATACGAAGGCTCGGGCGGATTGCGGCGGCATAATGCGGCTTCGCACAAAGAGTCTTGGTCTGTCGATGGCCGCCCGACTGGGGCCCCATCTGTTGACCGCGCAGGTTCCGAATCCGCCTCACGAGGGCGAGAGGAGGTGCACCAATGGTTTTTCGTCAGAGAAATTCACAGAGGTTCGAAATGGACATGTCTGCCGCGGAACTCAAGCGCGCCGCCCTGGCGCAGCCGGCTTCCTTCTCCCCCACATCCTCCACCGCGGAGCTCAACGGCTCCGAGATCCTCGTTCGCTGCCTGCAGGCCGAAGGGGTGCGCCACCTCTGGGGCTACCCCGGCGGCGCGGTGCTCTACATCTACGACGCGCTCTACAAGCAGGAGAGCATCCAGCATGTGCTGGTGCGCCACGAGCAGGCCGCCGTCCATGCCGCCGACGGCTTTGCGCGAGCGACCGGCGAGGTCGGCGTCGCCCTGGTGACCTCGGGCCCGGGCGTCACGAATGCCATCACCGGCATCGCGACGGCCTATATGGACTCGATCCCGATGGTCATCATCACGGGCCAGGTGCCCACGCCGGCGATTGGCCTGGATGCTTTCCAGGAGTGCGACACGGTGGGCATCACGCGGCCAATCGTCAAGCACAACTTCCTCGTCAAGGACGTGCGCGACCTGGCGCTGACGCTGAAGAAGGCCTTCCACATCGCCCGCACCGGCCGTCCCGGCCCGGTCGTCGTGGACATCCCCAAGGATGTCTCGCTTGCCAAGACCGTGTTCAGCTACCCGGACCGCGTCGAGATGCGGTCCTACAACCCGGTCAAGAAGGGCCACAGCGGCCAGATCCGCAAGGCCGTGCAGCTGCTGCTGCAGGCCAGGCGCCCGTACATCTACACCGGCGGCGGGGTCATCCTCGGCGAAGCCACGGCCGAGCTGCGCCAGCTGGTCGAGCTGCTCGGCTTCCCCTGCACCAACACGCTGATGGGCCTGGGCGCAATGCCGGGCACCGACCCGCGTTTCCTCGGCATGCTCGGCATGCACGGCACCTACGAGGCCAACATGACCATGCAGCACTGCGATGTGCTGTTGGCCGTGGGTGCACGCTTTGACGACCGGGTCATCGGCAACCCCAAGCACTTCGGCTCGGTCGAGCGCAAGATCATCCATGTGGACATCGACCCGTCGTCGATTTCCAAGCGCGTGCGCGTCGACATTCCCATCGTGGGCGACGTGAAGGACGTGCTCCAGGAACTGATCGCCCAGCTCAAGGACGCGCAGGCCAAGCCGGACGCCGATGCCCTCAATGCCTGGTGGAACCAGATCAACGACTGGCGACGCCGCGACTGCCTGGCCTACAAGGCGTCGGACGAGGTCATCAAGCCGCAGATGGTCGTCGACACGCTCTGGAGGCTGACCCGCGACCGCGACACCTACATCACGTCGGACGTCGGCCAGCACCAGATGTGGGCCGCGCAGTTCTACAAGTTCGACGAGCCGCGCCGCTGGATCAACTCCGGCGGCCTGGGCACGATGGGTGTGGGCTTGCCCTACGCGATGGGCATCAAGCTCGCCAAGCCGGAGTCAGAGGTGTTCTGCATCACCGGCGAGGGCAGCATCCAGATGTGCATCCAGGAGCTGTCGACCTGCTTCCAGTACCGCACGCCGGTCAAGATCGTCTCGTTGAACAACCGCTACCTCGGCATGGTGCGCCAGTGGCAAGAGCTCGACTACGAGGGCCGCTACTCGCACAGCTACATGGACGCGCTGCCCGACTTCGTGAAGCTCGCCGAGGCCTATGGCCACGTCGGCATCCTGGTCGAGAAGCCGAGCGACGTGGAGCCGGCCCTGAAGGAAGCGATGCGGCTCAAGGACCGCACGGTGTTCCTGGACATCCGCACCGACCCGACCGAGAACGTCTGGCCCATGGTCAAGGCGGGCAAGGGCATCTCGGAAATGCTGCTGGGCTCGGAAGACCTGTGACCGACAGAAGCCGCGGGCTTTGCCGGGGGTTACCGCCCTCGGCGAGGCGCGCAGCGGATGACGGGTGCAGCCGGTGCAGGCAGACCTTCTTCAACGACTCGAACCCGCAGCCAAGGTCCGGCGGTTACCGCCGCCGGCACTGAAGAGCGCGAAGGACGACATCCCATGAAGCACATCATTGCTTTGCTCATCGAGAACGAGCCGGGCGCGCTGTCGCGCGTCGTCGCGCTGTTCTCGGCCCGTGGCTACAACATCGAGAGTCTCACGGTCGCGCCGACCGAAGACGCGTCGCTGTCGCGCATGACCATCGTCACCACCGGCAGTGACGAGGTCATCGAGCAGATCACCAAGCACCTCAACCGCCTGATCGAGGTCGTCAAGGTGGTCGACCTGACCGAGGGCAACTACACCGAGCGTGAGTTGATGCTCATCAAGGTGCGGGCCGTCGGCAAGGAGCGCGAGGAGATCAAGCGCACCGCCGACATCTTCCGCGGCCGCATCATCGACGTCACCGAAAAGACCTACACCATCGAGCTGACCGGCGATGCCGAAAAACTCGATGCCTTCATCGGCGCCATCGACCGCGCCGCCATTCTCGAAACCGTGCGCACCGGTGCCTCTGGCATCGGCCGCGGCGAACGCATTCTTCGGGTCTGACCGGACCTTCTTTCCCTGGAGCGAACCATGAACGTTTACTACGACAAAGACGCCGATCTGAGCCTCATCAAGGGCAAGAACGTCACCATCATCGGCTACGGCTCACAAGGCCACGCCCACGCGCAGAACCTGAACGACAGCGGCGTCAAGGTCACCGTTGCGCTGCGCCGTGGCGGCGCGTCCTGGGCCAAGGCCGAAGGCGCGGGCCTGAAGGTCGCCGAGATCGCCGAGGCTGTGAAGACGGCTGACGTCGTCATGATCCTGCTGCCCGACGAGCAGATCGCCGACGTCTACAAGAAGGAAGTCGAGCCCCACATCAAGCACGGCGCCTCGCTCGCCTTCGCGCACGGCTTCAATGTGCACTACGGCCAGGTGCAGCCGCGCGAAGACCTGGACGTCTGGATGGTCGCGCCCAAAGCCCCCGGCCACACGGTGCGCAACACCTACCGCCAGGGCGGCGGCGTGCCCCACCTGATCGCCGTCTACGCCGACAAGACCGGCAAGGCGCGCGACCTGGCCCTGAGCTACGCCGCGGCCAACGGTGGCGGCAAGGCCGGCATCATCCAGACCTCGTTCCGCGAAGAGACCGAGACCGACCTGTTCGGCGAACAGGCCGTGCTGTGCGGCGGCGCGGTCGAGCTGATCAAGGCGGGCTTCGAGACGCTGACCGAAGCCGGCTACGCGCCCGAGATGGCCTACTTCGAGTGCCTGCACGAGCTCAAGCTCATCGTGGACCTGATCTACGAAGGCGGCATCGCCAACATGAACTACTCGATCTCGAACAACGCCGAGTACGGCGAGTACGTGACCGGCCCCAAGGTCGTCACCGAAGCCACCAAGAACGCGATGCGCCAGGCGCTGAAGGACATCCAGACCGGCGAATACGCCAAGTCCTTCATCCTCGAGAACAAGGCCGGCGCCCCGACGCTGATCAGCCGCCGCCGCCTGACCGCCGAGCACCCGATCGAGCAGGTTGGCGAGAAGCTGCGCGAGATGATGCCCTGGATCAAGGCCAACAAGCTGGTCGACAAGGCCAAGAACTGAGCCTGCGACTGTGCCAGGTGCAAGGCCGGCTGATGCCGGCCTTTTTCATGGCTGATGGTTGGCGCGCAGCGCCTCGACCCCCTCTTCGGGCAGCCACGGCAGGGTGTTCAGATAGGTGTCCAGGCAATGGACCAGCGCTTGCCGTGGCCCCTCGCGCCAGAGGGCCGAGCCGTAGAAAGCGTCCTGCTGGGCGACGAGCTGCTCGCGGCTGTCGAAGGCGCGGATCAGGAAGAAGCTCTCTTCTTCGTGGTCGGAGCGGCCGAAGGCGACGACGTCCATGCCGCTGGCGCGGACCAGCGGCGGCGCCTCGCGGACGGTGACAACGAAACGCTCGGCGCAGCCGGGCTTGAGTCGATAGGTGCGGATTTCGATGAGCTTCATGGCGTTGTCTGTCCTGGGTCGCCATGCCAGGAGGGCCCGTGCCAGGATCTGTCAGCTATCCTGACGGGCTATGAATCCTGATCCGATCGACGACGACGAGCCCAGCATCGTTGTCCGTCCCCGCCGCAAGGGCATTTATGCCCTGCCGAACGCCATCACGCTGGGCGCGTTGTTCAGCGCGTTCTATGCCATCGTCATGGCCATGAACGGCCGCTTCGAAGTGGCCTGCGTGGCCATCTTTGCGGCCGCCATCCTCGACAGCCTGGATGGCCGCGTCGCGCGGATGACCAACACCCAGTCCGCCTTCGGCGAGCAGATGGACAGCCTGTCCGACATGGTCGCGTTTGGTGCCGCGCCGGCGCTGATCATTTACATGTGGGCGTTGAAGGACATGGGCAAGCCCGGTTGGATCCCGGCCTTCGTCTACATCGCGGGCGCCGCGCTGCGGCTCGCGCGCTTCAACGTCAACATCGGTGTCGTCGACAAGCGCTTCTTCCAGGGGCTGCCCAGCCCAGCGGCGGCGGCGCTGGTCATCGGGCTGATCTGGAGTGTTGTCGATGGATCCGACACCCCACGCCCGCCGGCGGGCAGTTGGATCAATTGGGCCGCCTACGGCATCACCTTGTTCGCCGGGCTTTCGATGGTGACGAACGCCCCCTTCTACAGCTTCAAAGTCTTCGACCGGCGGCGCTCGGTGCCCTTCGTTGTGCTGGTGGCCATCATGCTGGCCATCGGCCTGGCGGCACTCGACCCGTCGCGTGTGTTGTTCGGTGTCTTCTGCGTTTATGGCCTGTCGGGCTATGTCATTTACGCGTGGCGCAAGGCCAAGGGCAGGCCGACGAGCGTGATCTCGACCAGCACCGACGAGCCCGATGAACGCGGCTTGCACCAATAGGCATTCATGCTAGATTCCATGCCCATGTCGTGCGCACGAATTTCGCTGCTACTAGCCCTAGAAGAACCACGGGTTCGCTAGTCAGTCGCGCACGCACGCTCCCCACCTGACCCAACGGCCCGTTTGCAACCGCAGCGGGCCGTTCGTGTTTTCCAAGGCTGCCGGTTGCGCCACCCCACCCCCGGATGGACACCATGTTGAAGCAACCGCAGCTCAAGTACCGCGCTTTCGCCCCCGTCGCTCTCAAGGACCGCACCTGGCCCGATGCCGTGCTGACCCGGGCGCCGATCTGGCTGAGCACCGACCTGCGGGACGGCAACCAGGCGCTGATCGAGCCGATGGACATTGGCCGCAAGCTGCGCATGTTCCAGCAACTGGTGAAGATCGGTTTCAAGGAGATCGAGGTCGGCTTCCCCTCCGCGTCGCAGACCGAGTTCGACTTTGTGCGCCTGCTGATCGAGGGCGGCCACATTCCCGACGACGTGAGCATCCAGGTGCTGACCCAGGCCCGCTCACACCTGATCGAGCGCACCTTCGAGGCGCTGGACGGCGCCAAACGGGTCATCGTGCATGTCTACAACGCGGTCGCGCCCATCATGCGCCGCGTGGTGCTGGGGCAGGACGAGAACGGCATCGTGGAACTCGCCGCCACGCATGCCCGCCAGATCAAGGACCTCGCCGCTGCGCGGCCGGGCACCGACTGGCGCTTCGAGTACTCGCCGGAGATGTTCTCCGGCACCGAGCTGGCCTTCAGCAAGCGTGTGGTCGACGCGGTGACGGCGGTGTGGGCGCCGACACCCGAACGCAAGTGCATCATCAACCTGCCGTCCACCGTCGAGCACAGCACCCCCAACATCTTTGCCGACATGATCGAGTGGATGCACCGCCACCTGGCGCGGCGCGACAGCCTCGTGCTGTCGGTTCATCCCCACAACGACCGCGGCACCGGCACGGCGGCTGGCGAGCTGGCGCTGATGGCCGGCGCCGATCGCATCGAAGGCTGCCTCTTCGGCAATGGCGAGCGCACCGGCAATGTCGACCTGGTCAACATCGCGCTCAACCTCTACACCCAGGGCGTGGACCCGCAGCTGGACTTCTCGGACATCGACGAGGTGCGCCGCTGCGTCGAGCACTGCACCCAGATCCCGGTGCACCCGCGCCACCCCTATGTGGGCGATCTTGTCTACACGTCCTTCTCGGGCTCGCACCAGGATGCGATCAAGAAGGCCTTTGCGGCCCGCCAGGAGGGGCAGATTTGGGACATGCCCTACCTCCCGATCGACCCCAAGGACCTGGGCCGCAGCTATGACGCGGTGATCCGCGTGAACAGCCAGTCCGGCAAGGGCGGCATCGCCTACCTGTTGGAGACCGAGTACGGCCTGGAGCTGCCGCGCCGGCTGCAGATCGAGTTCAGCCAGGTCGTGCAGCGGGTGATGGACGATGCGGGCACCGAGCTGACGGCAGCCGATCTCTATGCGATCTTCGAGCGCGAGTACGGCATCGCTGACGCTGCGGCGTCTGTCGTGCAGCCGCAGATGACGGAGCTGGCGGGCGGCGCGATGAAGCTGTCGGCCGAAGTGGTGCTGGGCGGCTGGTTCGGCCATGTGCAGGGCGAGGGCAATGGCCCGATCGATGCCTTCGTCCGGGCGCTGTCCGCACGGCTGGGCCAGGAGGTGCGGGTGCTGGACTACCACGAGCACGCCATTGGCAGCGGCGCCGATGCGCGCGCCGTGGCCTACCTGGAGATCCGCGTCGGCGACCAGACGCGCCACGGCGTCGGCATCGATGGCAGCATCGTGCGTGCGTCGATGCAGGCGGTGCTGTCCGGCCTGTCGCGCGCGCAGCTGACCGTGCCCCAACACCAAGAGGAGAACGTGCGATGACCGACAAGCTGATCATCTTCGACACCACGCTGCGCGACGGCGAGCAATCGCCCGGCGCGTCGATGACGCGCGAGGAGAAGCTGCGCATCGCCCGCCAGCTCGAGCGCATGAAGGTCGACGTCATCGAGGCGGGCTTTGCGGCGTCCAGCAACGGCGATTTCGAGGCGGTGAAGGCGATCGCGGCGGCCGTCAAGGACAGCACGGTCTGCTCGCTGGCCCGCGCCAATGACCGCGACATCGCCCGCGCCGCCGAAGCCCTGGCCGGCGCCGCGCGATCGCGCATCCACACCTTCATTGCGACCAGCGAACTGCACATGGAGAAGAAGCTGCGCATGACGCGCGAGCAGGTGCTGGAGCAGGCGACGCTGGCCGTGCGCTTCGCACGCAAGCTGTGCGGCGACATCGAGTTCTCGCCCGAGGACGGCTACCGCTCCGACATCGACTTCCTGGCCCGCGTCTGCGAAGCCGTCATCCGGGAAGGGGCCGGCACGATCAACATTCCCGACACCGTCGGCTACGCCATCCCCGAGCTCTACGGCGACTTCATCCGCCGCCTGCGCGAGAAGGTGCCCAACAGCGACCGGGCCATCTGGAGCGTGCACTGCCACAACGACCTGGGCATGGCGGTGGCCAATTCGTTGGCCGGCGTGAAGATCGGCGGCGCCCGGCAGATCGAATGCACGATCAACGGCCTGGGCGAGCGGGCTGGCAACTGCTCGCTCGAAGAAGTCGTGATGGCCGTGCGCACGCGGCGCGACTATTTCGGGCTGGATGTCGGCATCGACACGTCGCAGATCGTGCCGGCCTCCAAGCTCGTCTCGCAGACCACGGGCTTCGTCGTGCAGCCCAACAAGGCCGTCGTTGGCGCCAACGCCTTTGCGCATGCCAGCGGCATCCACCAGGACGGTGTGCTGAAAGCGCGCGACACCTACGAAATCATGCGCGCCGAGGACGTGGGCTGGGCCGCCAACAAGATCGTGCTCGGCAAGCTGTCGGGCCGCAACGCCTTCAAGCAGCGCCTGCAGGAGCTGGGCATCGAGCTGGAAAGCGAGGCCGAGATCAATGCGGCCTTCCAGCGCTTCAAGGATCTCGCCGACCGCAAGAATGAGATCTTCGACGAGGACATCCTGGCCCTCGTGATGGACGAGTCGGTCATCAATGATGCCGAGCATTACCGACTGCTGTCGCTGGCCCAGCGCAGCGAGACCGGTGAACGCCCACACGCGGCCATCGTGTTCGCCGTCGGCCACCAGGAACACCGCGTCGAGAGCGACGGCAACGGGCCGGTGGACGCGACCCTGCAGGCTATTGAATCGGTGGTGCAGTCCGGCGCCGAGATGCTGCTGTATTCCGTGAACGCGATCACCGGCGGCAGCAGCGAGTCCCAGGGCGAGGTGACCGTGCGCTTGCAGCATGCGGGCCGGGTCGTCAACGGCGTTGGGGCCGACCCCGACATCGTCGTGGCGTCCGCCAAGGCTTATTTGAGCGCACTGAACAAGCTGCAGAGCAAAGCCGAGCGCGTCGCGGCGCAGGGCTGAGGCGCGGCAAACGCCATGCCGACGTCCGCTCCCGTGATCTGGCGCGCAAAACCCGCGCTGCTTGGGCCACTCTGGGTGGGCCTGTTCCGCAGAATCACGCCAGGCGAGGGGTTCAGGCGAGCCCGCCGGTCTGCGCCATTTGGGGCTGTCCCGGATGGCGCGAGGCGGTCAGCGCTGGCCTACTCGCAGGCGATGGTCTGGGGCACTGCGGTGGATTTGGTCGCAGGCGCTGGCACCGAGCGATCGGAGTCGTGCAAGAGTTCACTTGAGGTCATACTCATAAGTGCTTATCTTGTCTGAGTTTTCCGCGTCACTTACACTGGCGTCTCAGCCTTGGGGATCCCGTTGAAGACCGTTGCCGCCGCGTTCGTCAGTTTCTGCCTGCTGGTTGCCCTGCCCGGTGCCGCCTGTGCGGCGGCAGCCGATGCCAAGGGCAAGGCCGCCTCGACCCGCAAACAGAAGTCCGTCGTCGTGCGCAAGCCGGCGGTGTCGGTGCCGGCCGTGCCAACCTTCGGACAAGCCGCCGGCTTGCATGAGGTGGACGACCCGCTGGCGCTGAAGTCCAGCGTCGCCTATGTGATGGACCAGAACACCAACGAGGTGTTGTTCTCGAAAAACCCGCAGGCGGTGTTGCCCATCGCGTCCATCACGAAGCTGATGACGGCCCTGGTGGTCGTCGAGGCCGGCCTGCCGCTGGACGAAAAGCTCACCGTCACGGCCGATGACATCGACACCGAGAAGAACACCGGCTCGCGGCTGGCTGTCGGCACGACGCTGACGCGTGGCGACATGCTCCACCTCGCGTTGATGGCGAGCGAGAACCGAGCCGCACATGCGCTGGGGCGCAACTACCCGGGCGGCCTGAGTGCCTTCGTGGCGGCCATGAACGCCAAGGCCGAGAGCCTGGGCATGGCCGACACCCACTACGTCGAGCCCACGGGCCTGTCGAGTCGCAACCAAAGCAGCGCCAAGGACCTCGCCGCCCTCGTCGACGTGACCAGTCAGGTCCCGCTGCTGCGTGATCTGTCCACCTCGCGTGAGGCGCGTGTCGCCCTGGGCAAGCGGCTGGTGCAGTTCCGCTCCACCAACGGCCTGCTGTCCAACCCGCTGTGGGACATTGGCCTGCAAAAGACCGGCTTCATCAACGAGGCGGGCAAATGCCTGGTGATGCAGGCCCGCATGGCCGGTCGCCAGCTCATCATGGTGTTCCTCGACTCGAGCGGCAAAGCCTCGCGGATTGCCGATGCCGAGCGCATGCGCAAGTGGCTGTCGGCCACGCTGAGCGGCGACGCTGGCTCGCCGGCGGCCAAGCTCTGACGGGCGGACGCCCGACATCGCACGGCGCCCCGGCGCTTGGGGCCGCTTCAGCCGCGGTGTCCGAGCGCCGCTGAAATCTGCGCCGCGGTCTCCTTCAGGCGCACCACCCAGCTTTCCTCCAGACGGTCCGCCGGCGCGGAAATTGACAGCCCGGCTACCAGCTTGGCCTGGTCGTCGTAGATGCCAGCGGCCATGCAGCGCACGCCCAACTCCAACTCCTCGTCGTCGCGGGCAATGCCGCGCTGGCGCACCATGGCCAACTCGCGCTCCAACGCGCCGATGTCGGTCAGGCTGTTGCGGGTGTGGCCCGACAGGCCGGTCCGCGTCGCGTAGGCGCGCACCCGGGCGCTGTCATCGCTGGCCAGGAAGAGCTTGCCCACCGACGTGAGATGCAGCGGCGCGCGGCCGCCCACGGCACGCACGACCTGCATGCCCGAGCGCTCCGAGTAGGTGCGCTCGATATAGACGATCTCGTCGCCCTGGCGCACCGACAGGTTGACCGGCTGATGGGTGAACTTGTGCAGCTCGCGCATCGCGGGCAGGGCCGCATCGCGCACATCCAGCCGTGCCTTCACCAGGTTGCCCAGTTCCAGCATGCGCATGCCGAGGCGGTAGCTGCCGGCCTCGGGCCGGTCGACGTAACGGCCCAGCGTCAGGTCGTTGAGAATGCGGTGGGCTGTCGACGGATGCAGCCCCGTGGCCTCGGACAGCGCCTTCAGCGACACCGGATCCTGATGGCTGGCCAGCACGTCGAGCAGCGCGAACATCCGCTCCAGCACCTGGATCGCCGGGGTCTGCTGGGCCTCTTTGGATTTCATGGCGTCATTGTGGGGGAGATTGTTGGTGTTTTGTATGGCGAAAGTTGGCTTCATTAAGTGGCAAATTCTGGGCCTCGTCGCGCTGGCCTGGGCCACGGCCGGTCACGCGGCTGAGCCCGCCGCTGCCGACCCGCGTTGGGCGCAGATGCCGCGCCTGTATGGCCGCATCACCGCCCGTGAGCTGGGCCTGGTCATCAACACGGCGGATCCCTATTCCGTCAGCGTCGGCGAGTACTACGCCCGGCGCCGTGGCATCCCGGAGGCCCAGGTCGTCCGCGTGCAGCTGCCGCAACGCGCCAGCCTGACGCGCGAGGAATTCGCGGCGCTCGACCAGTCCATCCGCAAACAGATGCCGGAGAACGTCAATGGCCTGGCGCTCGCCTGGGTGCAGCCCTATTCGGTGGAATGCAATTCGTTGACCAGTGCGCTGGCGCAGGGCCTGCAGCCCGAGGTCTGCGCCCAGAGTTGCGCCCCGACGCGCGCCAGCGCCTACGCCAACTACTTCGGCGCGCGACCCTGGAGTGTGCTGGGGCTGCGTCCGAGCATGCAGCTCGCGGCGCGCTCGGTGCCCGCGGCGCTGGCGATGATCGAGCGCGGCATTGCCTCCGACCACACGCTGGCGGGTGCCGCGGCCGAACCGGCGATGGCCTGGCTGGCTGCCACGCCGGACGTCCATCGCAACGTTCGCGAGCGCATCTTCCCGCCGGCCGGTCCGGTGCCCGGCGTGGCCGGTGTCGAGGTGGGGCGCGTGCGGAGCGAGGCGCTGCCGCCGCTGCGGCGCACCCTGATCTACCAGACCGGGCTGGCGCGCGTGCCCGCACCCCTGGGCCATGAATGGCTGCCCGGCGCGCTGGCTGACCATCTCACGTCGTTCGGTGGCCAACTGGAGCGGCCGGCCGGTGAGGGGCAGATGAACATCCTGGATTGGATCGATGCCGGCGCCACCGCCAGCTATGGCACGGTCAGCGAGCCCTGCAACCATCTGCAGAAGTTCCCGCACCCGCAGCTCCTGATCCTGTCCTATGTTCAGGGCGTCAGCGCGCTGGAAGCCTATTGGCACAGCGTCGCCTGGCCGGCTCAGGGCGTTTTCGTCGGCGAACCGCTGGCGGCGCCTTTCGCGCCCGCGCCCGTTCCAGCGCCGCTGCCCGCGCCGCCATCGGCCTCGGCGGCGACGCCCTGAGCCGCGGCCTGGCCGGCACGCACCGCACCCTCGAGCGTGGCCGGGTAGGGGCCGTCGATGTAGTCGCCGGCCGCCCACAGGCCTGGCGCGATGCGCGCCGGCGGTCGCACCAGGCCGGGCGTGCAGGCGAACGTGGCGCGCTTCTCGGTCAGCAGCTTGTCGATGACAGGGGGCGTGGCCCAGTTCAGCTCACGCAGGGCCCGCGCCAGCACGGCCTCGGCGCAGCCGCCGCGCGCCACCCAGGGCGCCGCGCCGCTGACGACGAAAGCGAAACGCCCCGGCGCGCCGCCCAGCTGGCCGTGATCGAAGACGAACTGCGCCGGCGCGTCTGGCCCGTCGCGCAGCGCGAGCATGGGCGACGGCAGCGCGCTGCCAGGGCTGTGCAGGTAGACCGTGATGATGGGCTCGAAGCCCAGCCCCCCCGCGGTGGCTGACCAGGCCGGTGCGATGCCCGCCGTCAGCCGCACCGCCTCGACGCTGGTGCAGGCAAGCACGACGGCGTCGAAGCCTTCACCATCGACGCGCCAGCCGGCCTCGAGAGCCTGCACCCGATGGCCCAGGCGCAGCCGCTCGCCCAGCCAGACCGCGGCCGGCCCAGCCAGCAGCTCGGACAGCGGCCGGCGCGGCAGCAGCAGGTCGGCACTGCCGGCACCGCTGAAGAGGGCGTCCTTCAGCACGCGCAGGAAGACGCGGGCGCTGGCCTGCGGTGCCGGCGTGTTCAGCGCGGCGACGCACAGCGGTTCGACGAGATCGCGTTTCACGACGGCCGGCAGGCCGGCGCACAGCGTGGCCACGCTCAGGCCCGGGTCGCAGCGGAAGCCGCGCGCCAGCCAGCCGCCGGCCGCGGCGAGCAGGCCCAGCCGGGCATTCAGCGGCCAGCCGCGGTGGGCCAGCACGCCGCGCGCGAACGCCAGCAGCGGCGGGCCAGGCGGCAGGCGCAGACCGGGCTCACCGGGGTAGGGCAGGGCCAGCGGCAGGCGCTGGAGCACAGCGTCGGGGTCGACGCCCAGCCGGCGCATCAGCGCCAGGCTGTCGCGGTAGGCGCCGATCAGGATGTGCTGGCCGTTGTCGTAGGGCCGCGCAGCATCGGCCCCGGCGACGCTGCGCGCCCGGCCGCCGGGCTGTGGCGCCATCTCGAACACCGTGATGTCGTGGCCTGCATCGGCCAGGCGGACGGCAGCCGCGATGCCCGCCCAGCCGCACCCGACGATGGCAACCTTCACCGCCCGCGCCAATTGGTCTTCATCGCGATCCACAGCTTGCGCACCGGCGTCAGCGAGATGCGCTGCTGCAGCACCTGGAAGTTCTCGCGCTCGATCTCGACGAGCAGCGCGCGGTAGATGTTGGCCATCATCAGCCCTGGCTTCTGGGCCGCGCGGTCGGCGTCGGGCAGCAGCGCCAGCGCCTCGTCGTAGAGCTGGTGCGCGCGCCGGGCCTGGAACTGCATCAGCGCCGTGAAGCGCTCGCTGTAGCCCCAGGGACTGCTGCGCAGCAGGATCTCATGGGCCTTCACGCCGAACTGCTGCAGCTCATTCACCGGCAGGTAGATGCGGCCGCGGCGGGCGTCGTCGCCGACGTCGCGGATGATGTTGGTCAGCTGCATCGCGAGCCCGAGCTTGTGGGCGTAGTCGACGGTCTGCGGCTGCGTGCGACCGAAGATGCCGCTGGCCACCTCGCCCACGATGCCGGCCACCAGGTGGCAGTAGCGGGCGAGGCCGGGGAAGTCCAGGTAGCGGGT
Organism: Burkholderiales bacterium; assembly: GCA_003963075.1. GTDB lineage: Bacteria > Pseudomonadota > Gammaproteobacteria > Burkholderiales > Burkholderiaceae_C > Pelomonas. The sequence continues at coordinate 5,944 of RXJV01000049.1, read as the reverse complement.
CTGTTGCAGGTCCATCTCGCAGCCCTCGATGACCGCGTTCAGATGCTCCAGCCGGATGTCGTAGGCCTGTACATGGGGCATCAACGCCTTCATGGCCGGGTGGCTGGGCTGGCCGGCGAAGGCGGCGGCGGCTTCAGTGCGCCACCAGGCCAGCTTGGTCGCGGCGACACCGGCGTCCTGCGTCTCGTCGACGACATCGTCCACCTCGCGGCAGAAGGCGTAGAAGGCCGTGATCGCCGCGCGCCGCGGCGGCGGCAGGAACAGGAAGGCGTAGTAGAAGCTCGAGCCGCTGGCGGCGGCCTTCTGCTGGACGTATTGCTCGGGACTCATGATCTGGCGCGCATTGTCAGCGCACGCCAGGTCAGGCGGGGCAGGTCCAGGGCTTCGATCTTGGGGCGGTGGACCAGGCTGTCATGGCCCCGCGCCGCGATCTTGTCGAGGATCAGCAGGCCGCCCTGCACGACCAGCCGCAGCTCCCAGCCGGCGCGGCCGGGCAGCGAAAGCGCCAGCGGTGCGCCCTCCTGCATCAGCGTGCGTGCCCAGTCGCAGAGGTCCCGGATCAGCGCACGCGCAGCCGGCCCGTCCTGGCAGGCCAGCACCGCTTCGGCGCTCACGCCGTGACGGTCCAGGTCGGCCTGGGGAACGTAGAGCCGGCTCCGGGGGCCATCGCGACTGAAGTCCTGCCAGAAGTTGATCAATTGCAGCGCGGAGCAGATGGCGTCGGAGCGCCGCAGTGACGCGGTGTCGCCGACGCCGTACAGGCCCAGCAGCAGGCGCCCGATCGGGTTGGCCGAGCGACGGCAGTAGTCCAGCAGGTGGTCGCGGTCGCGGTAGCGCGGTGGCGCCAGGTCCTGCTCAAAGGCGTCGAGCAGGTCGTGCAGCAGCGTGGCATCCAGGCGATGCAGCTCCCGCGCCAGCGGCGCAAAGACCGCCTTCCAGCGCGCTGATGGTGCCCTGCCGGCGGCGAGGGCGTTCAGGTCGGCGCGGTAGTCCCGCAGCGCCTGCACGCGGACCGCTGTGGCGGCATCGCCTTCGTCGGCAAGATCGTCGGCGGTGCGTGCGAAGTGGTAGAGGGCGATGACCGCCGGCCGGAGCGCGGGAGGGCAAAGCCACGAGGCGACCGGAAAGTTTTCATAGTGTTCGATGCTCAAGCTCGGCTCTCTCTGCCCGATGTGCGCTGAGGTTTGACAGTTCATGCAGGGTCTGAATACATTACTGACCCGCCGGTCATTAAATTCGACGCCGGTCGTTCCATTCCTGCCGAGGTCTGCATGCTCCATCTTTTGCGTCTCGCGCCGCCCTTGCTGCTGGCGGCCCTGCTTTCGGCCCTGGTGTCGGGATGCAGTCGGGAAGCTGCCGCCCCCGAGCCGGTACGCGCGGTGCGCACCCAGCTCGTCAGCACCAGCTCGGCGAGTTCAAGTCATGAGTATGCGGCCGAGGTGAAGCCGCGCATCGAATCGCGCCTGTCCTTCCGCGTTCCGGGCAAGCTGCTCAGCCGCGCGGTCAATCTGGGCGATTCGGTCAAGGCCGGCCAGCTGCTGGCGCGTCTCGACGGGCAGGACTTGCGGCTGGCCGAGGCGGCTGCCAGCGCGGCCGTGGCCGCCGCGCGCACCAACCGCGACCAGGCGGGCCAGGACTACAAGCGTTTCGTCGACCTGCAGCGCCAGGGATTCATCAGCGTGGCCGAGCTGGAGCGGCGCGATTCCGCCTTCAAGGCAGCCCAGGCCCAGCTTGAGCAGGCACGGGCCCAGGCCGATGTGCAGGGCAACCAGGCGGGCTATGCCCAGCTGGTGGCGGACGCGGCGGGCGTGGTCACCGGCATCGACGCGGAGCCTGGCCAGGTGCTGGCCGCTGGGGCACCGGTGGTTCGCGTGGCGCTGGACGGCCCGCGTGACATTGTCTTTTCGGTGCCCGAGGACCAGATCGGACGCGTCAAATCGGCGGCGGGCCAGGCGGGCGCGCTGCGGGTGCGGCTGTGGGGCAGCGACAAGACCTTCCCACTGACGCTGCGCGAGGTGGCGGCAGCGGCCGATCCGGTCACGCGCACCTTTCTGATCAAGGCCGACGCCGGCCCGCTGGACGCCAAGCTCGGGCAATCGGCCACCGTGGTGCTGGACCTGCCGCAGCGCGCAGGCGTCATCAAGCTGCCGCTGGCCGCGGTGCTGCAGCAGGGCGGCAAGACGTCGGTGTGGGTGGTGGACGGGGCCTCGATGACCGTCAAGCCGGTGCCGGTGCAGGTGGGTGGCGCCGATGGCAACGAGGCCGTCATCGCCGGCGGCCTCAACGCGGGCCAGGAGGTGGTGGTGGCCGGCGTGCATGTCCTCAATCCTGGCCAAAAGGTCCGGCGCTACGTGCCGCCGCGCACGGCGCCGGCGGCAGCCGATGCCACGCCTGCGACGCCCGCAGCCTCACGCTGAGCCGGTACCGCGCATGAACATCCCTGAGAGCAAGCCGTCGGTCGGCGCGAGTTTCAATGTGTCGCGCTGGGCCCTTGAGCATCCGGCGCTGACCCGCTATCTGATGGTGGTGCTGATGCTGATGGGCTTTGTGGCCTATTTCCAGCTCGGCCAGGATGAGGACCCGCCATTCACGTTCCGGGTGATGGTGATCCAGACCTTTTGGCCGGGCGCGACGTCGCAGCAAATGGCCGATCAGGTCGTCGACAAGATCGAGAAGGTGCTGCAGGAGGTCAACCACGCGGACAAGATCCGCTCGTCGACCAAGCCCGGCGAGTCGGTGACGGTCTTTCAGCTCAAGGACAGCACGCCGCCCAAAGAGGTTCCGGAAACCTGGTACCAGGTGCGCAAGAAGGTGGGCGACATCCGTGCCACGCTGCCCCAGGGCGTCATCGGGCCGCTCTTCAACGACGAGTTCGGAGACGTCTACGGTTCGATCTATGCACTGTCGGCCGATGGCTTCAGCCGCGAGGAATTGCGCGAGCATGCCGACCGCGTGCGGCAGGCGCTGTTGAGGGTCAAGGATGTGGCCAAGGTCGAGATCTACGGCCAGCAGCCGGAGAAGCTCTACGTCGAGATTCCGCAGAAGCGCCTTGCTCAACTGGGCCTGGATTTCAACCAGGTCATCGGCCAGATCAATGCCCAGAACGCGATCGAGGGCGCCGGCGTGCTGAACGCCGGCAGCGCCAACTTCCAGATCCGTGTCCAGGGGCAGTTCACGTCGACCCAGGCCCTGGCGGATGTGCCGATCCGTGCCGTGAACCCGCAGACCGGCGTGGCCAGCCAGATCAAGCTGGGTGATATCGCTTCCATCAAACGCGCCTACGCCGACCCACCGGCCACGACGGTTCGCTTCCAGGGCAAGGAGGTGCTGGCCCTCGGTGTTTCAATGGCCAAGGGGGGCGACATCATCGCGATGGGCAAGGCCCTGGCCGTGGCCACCCAGGCCATCGAGCGCGACCTGCCCGCCGGCATTCAGCTGGGGCAGATTCAGGACCAGCCCAAGGCCGTCACCACCTCGGTGGGCGAGTTCGTGCATGTGCTCATCGAAGCCGTCGTGATCGTGCTGGCGGTGAGCTTCCTGTCGCTCGGGCTGCACACGCGCCCGTTGCGCGTGGACATTTGGCCGGGTCTGGTCGTCGCCATCACCATTCCGCTGGTGCTGGCCATCACCTTCACGACCATGTTCTATTGGGGCGTGGGCTTGCACAAGATCTCGCTGGGCTCGCTGATCATCGCGCTGGGCCTGCTGGTGGACGACGCGATCATTGCGGTTGAGATGATGGTGCGCAAACTCGAAGAGGGCTACGACAAGATGCGCGCCGCGACCTTCGCCTATGACGTGACGGCCATGCCCATGTTGACGGGCACGCTGATCACGGCGGTCGGCTTCCTGCCGATCGGGCTGGCGAAGTCGGTCACCGGCGAATACACCTTCGCGATCTTCGCAGTCACGGCAGCGGCGCTCGTGATCTCCTGGGTGGCGTCGGTCTATTTCGTGCCTTACCTGGGTGCGTTGCTGCTGAAGAGCCGGCCCGTGGCGGCCGGTGAGGTTCATGAGCTTTTCGATACCCCGTTCTACAACCGCTTCCGGAGCCTGGTGCGCTGGTGTGTTGAGAACCGCTGGAAGACCATCGGCATCACGTTGTTGGTGTTTGGCCTCGGCATCTTCGGCATGGGTCAGGTGCAGCAGCAGTTCTTCCCGGACTCCAGCCGCCCCGAGGTGCTGGTCGACCTGACCCTGCCCGAGGGCTCGACGATCCAGGAGACGCAGGCGCTCGCCAAGCGCTTCGAGGCGCGCATGCTGAAGGAGCCGGGGCTTGCCACGGTGACCAGCTGGGTCGGCTCCGGCGTGCCGCGCTTCTACCTGCCGCTTGACACGATCTTCCCGGCCTCCAATGTGATGCAGACCATCCTGTTGCCCAAGGGGCTGCCGGAGCGCGAGGAACTGCGCAAGCGTCTGCCAGCGCTGCTCGCGGAGGAGTTCCCTGAAGCGCGTGGGCGCGTCAAGCTGCTGCCCAATGGGCCACCGGTGCAGTACCCGGTGCAGTTCCGCGTCACCGGCACGGATCCCAAGGTCGTTCGGGACTGGGCCGATCAGGCCAAGGAGATCCTGCGCGCCAGCCCCAATATGCGCGGCGTCAATGACAACTGGAACGAAAACGTCAAGACGCTGCGGCTGAACATCGATCAGGACAAAGCCCAGGCGCTGGGCGTCAGCAGCCAGAGCCTGGCGCAGTCCACGCGCACGCTGCTTTCGGGCAGCGTCATTGGCCAATATCGCGAGGCGGACAAGCTGATCGACATCGTGTTGCGGCAGCCCGAGGACGAGCGTGCCGTCATCACCGACATCGGCAACGCCTATGTGCCCAGCAATACCGGCCGAGCGATCCCGTTGACGCAGATCGCCAAGGTCGATTTCGCCTGGGAGCCCGGGGTGATGTGGCGCGAGGGGCGCAACTACGCCGTGACGGTTCAGGGTGACGTGGCCGAGGGCTTGCAGGGGGCGACGGTGACCAGGGAGGTCTGGCCGAAGCTGGATGAACTGCAGAAGCAGATGCCCACGGGCTACAGCATCCAGATCGCCGGTGCGGTGGAGGAAAGCAGCAAGGGTCAGGGCTCGATCTTTGCAGGTGTGCCCGTGATGCTGTTCATCACCTTCACGCTGCTGATGCTGCAGCTGCAAAGCTTCTCGCGCTCGCTGCTGGCCTTCGTCACGGGCTTCCTCGGGATCGCCGGCGTGGCGATGGCGCTGTTGGTGCTGGGCCGGCCTTTCGGCTTCGTTGCCATGCTGGGCGTCATTGCGCTCAACGGCATGATCATTCGCAACTCGGTGATCCTGATCGACCAGATCGAGCAGGACCGCGCGCGCGGCGTGCCGGACTGGTCTGCCATCGTCGAGTCTGCGGTGCGGCGCTTCCGCCCCATCGTGCTGACCGCTGCCGCGGCAGTGCTGGCGATGATTCCGCTGTCGCGCAGCGTTTTCTGGGGGCCGATGGCGGTGGCCATCATGGGCGGCCTCATCGTTGCAACCGTGCTGACGCTGCTGGCATTGCCGGCCATGTACGCCGCCTGGTTCCGCGTGGTCCGGCCGCATGAGGAAGAAGAGAGCCGGCTGCACAGCATGCCGCCGGCAGACGCGGCGTCGGAAGGCGACCCGGCCTGACCCCCGATGAGGGTTTCTGCCGCCCCGCGCTCCAGGGGCGGCGGTCCCGTCGCGCGGGGTCGCTACAATCGCCGGTTTGCCGAATCGCCTACGGGGTTGTCATCACGACAGCCCAACCAGAACCAACCCGTTGCGCGGGTGGCGAAATTGGTAGACGCACCAGGTTTAGGTCCTGACGCCTTCACGGGCGTGCCGGTTCGAGTCCGGCCCCGCGCACCATTGTCCTTCAACTGTTCCCGAGTCCATCATGGCCGTCACCGTCGAAACCCTCGAAAAGCTGGAACGCCGCATCACCCTGCACGTGGCGGCCGCTGACATCAAC
>RXJV01000018.1 GCA_003963075.1 Burkholderiales bacterium | reverse complement strand
CATGATCGGGTTGACGATGCGGATGCCGCTGCTCAGGTGCTCCAGGTCCTTGGCCTCGTGGGTGGCGCCGAGCATGTTGGAGTCGGTCGAGTAGGCCTTCTCGGCGCTCATCTTGTAGGCGAAGCCCTTCTCGGTCATGAAGGCGCTCATCTCGGCGCGGCCGCCCAGCTCGTCGATGAAGGTCTGGTCCAGCCAGGGCTTGTAGATCTTCAGCGCCGGGTTGGTCAGCAGGCCGTAGCGGTAGAAGCGCTCGATGTCATTGCCCTTGAAGGTGCTGCCGTCGCCCCAGATGTTGACGCCGTCGGCCTGCATCGCGGCCACCAGCATGGTGCCGGTCACGGCGCGGCCGATCGGCGTGGTGTTGAAGTAGGTGACGCCGGCGGTGCTGATGTGGAAGGCACCGGCCTGCAGCGCGGCGAGGCCTTCGGCCACGAGCTGGGCGCGGCAGTCCACCAGCATGGCCTTCTCGGCGCCGTAGAGCATGGCCTTGCGCGGGATCTCGTCGTAATCGGGCTCGTCGGGCTGGCCCAGGTTGGCCGTGTAGGCATAGGGCAGGGCGCCCTTGAGCTTCATCCAGTGCAGGGCCGCGGAGGTGTCGAGGCCGCCGGAGAAGGCGATGCCGACCTTCTGGCCGACGGGGACGGATTGCAGGATGGTGCTCATGGAAGGCTCACGAAAGATCGCGCCACTCGGGGTGGCGCTGGAGATAGATGGCGACATAGCTGCAGGCCGGCACGACCTTCAGCTGCTGTTCACGGGCCCAGGCCAGGCCGGCCTCGACGAGGCGGGCCGCGAGGCCCTGACCCTGGTGGGCCGGCGGCACGCCGGTGTGGGTGAAGACCACGCGCCCGGGCAAGCGTTGATAGTCCAGCACGCTGGGCGGCGTGGTGGGCAGCGTGAAGCGCTGCTGCTCGGGCTCGTGGACGGGCGTCATGCCGTGGCGGTCTTCACGGCGACGGGATGGATCTCGACCGACGCGTCGGCGGTGCTCACGTAGACGCTGCCGTCCTGGATGCTGATCTGCAGCTGCATGCTGCGGGCGGCCAGCTTGGCAAGCGCCTGCGACTGCTCGGCCGGAATCTGCCAGACGGCCAGCTTGGGCGCACGTGTGAGCTTGCCTTCCAGGTTGCGCCACCACACCTCGGTGCTCGACGCGAAGGCATAGACGCTGACCCTCTCGCTGCGGCCGTGGGCCTTCATCAGCCGGCGGTCGTCGGGCTGGCCCAGGTCGATCCAGTGCACCACATCGCCGGTCAGGTCGAGCTGCCAGAGGTCGGGCTCGTCGACATCGGACAGGCCCTTGGTGAATTCCAGGCGGCCGCGCAGCTCGTCGGCGGGCAGGTTCAGCGCGAAGGCCAGCACCCGAATCATCAGCCGCTCCTCGGTCTCGCTGGGGTGGCAGGCGAGGGTCAGGTTGTGGTCGCCATACACATGGCGGTCCATGTCGGCGATCTGGAGCTGGGCTTTGTAGATGGTGGCTTTGAGCGCCATGGACGGGGGCTGGACTGGGGACAGCCCGGCATTATCGCGGCGAAGCCTCATGGCATGATGCCGCCTTCCGCCCCTGAACCTTCGCAACCCTGCGTTGCGCCCTCGACATGAAACGCATCCTCCTTCCGCTGGCCCTGGTCCTGACCGTCTCCGCGCAGGCGCAGACCACCGTCAACCCCAATGCCAAGGTCGACCCGAAGAACAACAAGGTCAGCAACCCGGTCGTTGAAAAGCCCAAGGCCAAGCTGATGTCGCGCGAGGAACTCCGCGCCTGCATCGACGCCCAGGAGGCCAACGCCAAGGAGGCCGAGGGCATCAAGGCCGATCAGGCGGCCTACAAGGCCACGGCCGAACAGCTCAAGGCCGAGAAGGCCAAGCTGGAAGTCGGTGAGGCGGAGCTGGGCAAGCAGGTCGAAGCCGTCAGAGCCGAGAAGGAAGCCATCCTGAAGGCCCACGAGGCGCTCACCGCCGACGCGCCCAAGCTCGACAAGGCCGAACTCAAGGCCCGCAACGAGGCCTATCTGGCGCGCACCACGGCCTTTGGCACGATGGTCGATGCCGTGAAGGCAGCCGACGCCGAACAGGGCGTCAAGCGCAAGGCCTTCAGCGCCAAGGTCGACGCACTCGACGCGCAGTTCAAGGCCATCGAGGATCGCACCGAGAAGCACTACGACGCCAACGACAAGTGGAAGGCGGAATGCCAGAACAAGGCCTACGACGAGAACGATGAAAAGGCCATCCGCAAGGAAAAGGCGGCTGCCGCAGGCAAGTGATTGCCGCGTTGGCACCGCGCCGGCCAGGCCGCCCCGCAAGGGAGCGGCCTTTTTCTTGACCCGGCGGGCGCGGCCCGCTGCGGACCCCAGCTTCAACCTCAGGGAGAACGACGATGACGACGCATGGGAAAACGCTCGGGCTGGCAGCCCGCGTGGGACGGGCCGCCGCCGGTCTGGGGCTGGGGCTAGGGTTGGTGGCGTCAATGATGCTTGGCGCACCGCAGGCCCAGGCAGCCGAGGCGGCGAACGACGTGTTCAGTGGTCTGGATGCTGCGTTCGACACGTGGACCCTGGACCAGCATGTGCCGGGCCTCGTCTGGGGCGTCGTCTCCGAAGGCAAGCTCGTGCACCTGAAAGCCCTGGGCGTGCAGGACCTCGACTCGCGCCGGCCGGTCACGCCGCAGACCCTGTTCCGCATCGCGTCGATGACCAAGGCCTTCACGGCCCTGAGCGTGCTGTCGCTGCGCGATGAGGGCAAGCTGCAGCTCGACGCGCTGGCCGAGACCTATGTGCCCGAGCTGCGCGGCTGGCGCTACCCGACCAGTGACTCGCCACGCATCCGCGTGCGCGACCTGCTGAACCACACCGCCGGCTTCGTCACCGACGACCCCTGGGGCGATCGGCAGACACCGCTGCCCGATGCCGACTTCACGGCCCTGCTGCGCCAGGGCCTGCCCTTCGCCCGGGCGCCGCAGACGGCGATGGAGTACTCCAACCTTGGCTACGCGCTGCTGGGCCGCATCATCGACAACACCAGCGGCCAGCCCTATGCCCGCCGCATCGAGCAGCGGCTGCTGGCGCCGCTGGGTATGAAGGACTCGGGCTTCGACGTCGAGAAGGCGCCGGCGGCCCGGCGCGCGCTCGGCTACCGCTGGGAAGACGGCCAGTGGCGGCTAGAACCCACGATGGGCCCGGGCGCCTTTGGCGCGATGGGCGGTCTGCAGACCAGCGCGGAGGACTACGCCCGCTGGCTGGCCTTCCTGCTCGACGCCTGGCCCGCACGTGATGGCGCCGAGACCGGGCCGGTGCGCCGCGCGACGGTGCGCGAGATGGCTCAGGGCTCCAACTTCCTGAACCTGCGCAGCGTGCGGCCGGGCCGCGGCGGGGCCGGCGGCTGCGCCCAGGCCTCGGCCTATGCGATGGGCCTGGTGGCGGTGCGCGACTGCGAGCTGGGTGAGATGCTGGTCCATGGCGGCGGCTACCCCGGTTATGGCTCGTTCATGATCCTGATGCCGGGGCGACGCGTGGGCCTGTTTGCACTGACCAACCGCACCTATGCCGGTCCCAGCAAGCCCCTGCTGGAGGCGGCCCTCGGCCTGCATCGGGCCAAGTGGTGGCCACAGCCTGCGGCGGTGCCGGTCAGCGCGGCCGTGCAGTCGGTCTATGGCGTGGTGCGCCGGCTGTTCGAGGCCGGCCGTGTGGACGGCCTGGAGGCGTCGCTGTCGATGAACTTCCTGATGGACCGCGACGCGGCCGGCTGGGCCCGGGATCTGGCGGCGCTGAAGGCCGAGGTCGGCAACTGCGATCTTTCGCCCGAACCCCAGCCCAGCCATGCCCAGGCCGCGCATTTCGAGTGGCGCTGTGAGCGCGGCCGGGTGGGCGGGGACTTGCTGCTGGAGCCGTCGGCCACGCCGCGGCTGCAGTCGCTCGAACTGGCGCGCATCAAGCCCTGAGCCGGGGCAGGTGAGCCGCGCTCAGGCGCCGAGCAGCTTGCCGGTGCGCAGCGCCTCGCGGCCGGCCACCTTGGCCACCCGCATGCCGGTGTAGGCGAAGCGCAGGAAGTCCCGGGCGAACAGCAGGCCGTCGACCGGGCTGGTCAGCTCGGTGACGCGGGCGGTCACCGGGTCGATCACATGGGCCAGCACATCGCCGGCGCGCACCTCCTCGCCCACCTCGCGCAGGAAGGTCAGCACACCGGCCACCGGGGACTTGATCGGCATGCTGCCGGCCAGCGGCCGGGCATCGCCCACCGCCTCGGGCAGCGCCGGGCGCTCGCCGTCGATCAGGCCGCGCCACTGCAGGAAGTCGAGGAGGCGCTGCGCATCGGCCACGGCCAGCGCATGGGTCACGTCGGCCGCGCCGCGCAGCTCCACGGTCACGGCCAGGCAGGCCTGAGGGATGGGGAAACGACCGCCGAAATGCCGGGCCCATTTCCACCAGACCTGGGAGCAGGCCTCGTCGAAGGGGTTGTCGCCCGAGTCCTGGGCCAGCAGCGTCAGCCGCGAGCCGAGGAAGCGCTGCAGCGGCTCGCAGTCCGGCCAGCAGGGCGTCTCGGTGTAGAGGTGCATCACCGCCTGGGCGTCGCAGTGCAGGTCCAGCGCGATGTCGGCGTCGCAGGACAGGCCCATCAGCACGCGCCGCAGCGACTGCAACTCAGTGTCGGCCGGAGCGGCCAGCACGGCGGCTTTCAGCGCGCGGCGCAGCAGGGCCACATTGGCCTGCGCGTCGGGGCCGAGCTGCGGCTCCACGGCCTGGGCCACAGACTCGATCTGGTCGGGGTAGTGGCGGTTGAAGTTCTCGCCGGTGGTCAGCTCGAAGCGGCCGGCATGCATATGCAGCAGGTGCTGGGCCAGCCCGATGGGGTTGGCCATGGGCACCAGCACGATCTCGCCGCGCAGGCGGCCGGCGGCCTCCAGGGCATCCAGCTTCAGGCGCAGGTGGTGGGCCACCAGCATGCCGGGCAGTTCGTCGGCATGCAGCGAGGCCTGGATATAGGCCTTGCCCGCGCCGCTGGGGCCGTAGTGCAGCGACACCAGCTCGCGCTGCGTGCCGGGGGCAGGGGAGATCAGGGGATGGTGCAGGGTCTGCATATCACTCGCGGGGCATCGAGAAGTCGCAGTCCTTCAGCGGCACCAGGCGGGTCTTGTGCCAGGCCTTGTGCCCGAGGTAGAGCGCGATCGCCAGCGGGATGGTGATGTAGCTGCTGACGAAGTCGAACCAGGTCGTCCAGTCGCTCCAGCTGAAGCCCTCGGCCTGGAAGACGCCGATGTTGGCGCCGAAGATCACCACGACGAACAGCACCACGGCGGCCCACGGCGCCCACGGGAAGAAGCGGGCGCGGAATTTCAGCTCCGACAGCGGCCGGCCCTGGGCCACCCAGGCCTTGCGGAAGCGCAGATGGCAGATCGCGATGCCCAGCCAGATGATGAAGCCGGTCAGGCCCGAGGCGTTGTAGAGCAGCTGGTAGAACTTCTGCGCGCCGACGATGCTGGCGAAAAAGGCCAGCGCGCCCACCAGCCCGGTGGCCCAAACGGCCGCCACCGGCACGCCGCGGGCGTTGATGCGCCGGAACATTTGCGGCGCCTGACCCCGCTCGGCCAGCGCCTGCAGCATCCGCGACGACACATAGAGCGAGGAATTGCCGGCCGACAGCACGGCCGACAGGATCACGAAGTTCATCAGATTGGCCGCGTAGGCGCCGATGTGCGGAATCTTCGAGAAGACGATGGTGAACGGCGAGTAGGCGGCGCCGTCGGCATCGCCCTTGAGCAGATTGGGGTCGGTGAAGGGAATCAGCGTGCCCACCACCAGCATCGCGCCGATGTAGAAGATCAGGATGCGCCAGAACACATTGCCGATGGCCTTGGGCACATTGCGGGCCGGGTCGGCCGTCTCGGCCGCCGCCAGGCCCACGCCCTCGGTGCCCTGGAAGGAGAAGCCGGCTACCAGGAAGACCAGCAGCACCGCCGTCCAGCCGCCGAGGAAGGGTGCCTCGCCGCCCTTGCCGTCCTGCAGATGCCAATTCTGGAAGCCTACCGCATGGTCGCCAAGCAGGCCCGCGATCATCAGCGCACCGACCACCAAAAAGATCAGCACCGTGCTGACCTTGATGCCGGCGAACCAGTACTCGGCCTCGGCGAAGGCCTTCACGGTCAGCAGGTTCAGCGTCATCAGCAGCGCGAAGAAGCCCATGGCCCAGAGCGTCGGGTTGCTGTCCGGGAACCAGAACCGCACGATCAGCGTGCCAGCCACGAATTCGGCGGCCAGCGTGATGGACCAGGAGAACCAGTAGTTCCAGCCCAGCGCGAAGCCGAGTGAGGGGTCGACAAAGCGTTCGGCATAGGCCTCGAAGGAGCCGGCAATCGGCAGCTGCGTGGCCATCTCGCCGAGCGACTGCATCATGAAGTACACCGCCAGGCCCATCACCAGGTAGGCCACCATCGCGCCGCCGGGGCCGGCCTGCGAGATGGCGCTGCCGCTGGCGAAGAACAGGCCGGTGCCGATCGCGCCGCCAATGGCGATCATGCTCAGCTGGCGCGAGCCGATCTCGCGGTGCAGATGGGGGGCGTGGGAGGTGCTCATGGGGGCGGGCGGGGTGGGCATGTTGTGTTTTGTTTATCGGTTCGCGGGGCTGAGGTCGTCGGCGAAATACCTGCCCGCCAAGCGAGCGAAACCGCCGCTGACTTGCAGCGCGGAGATGGCCGCGTCGAACTTGGCGCCCAGCGTGGCCTGGTCGTCCTTGCGCACGCCGACGCCAATGCCGGAGCCAAAGCTCTTGTCCTGGATGGCCGCGCCGATGAACGCAAAGCCCTTGCCCTCAGGCTTCGCCAGGAAGCCGACCGCAGCCGCCGGGCCGTCCATCAGCGTCGCATCGATGCGGCCTCGCTTCAGGTCCAGAAAAATCTGGTCCTGGCTGCCATAGCGGACGATCTCGCTCTGCGTGAAGCGACTGACGGCATAGGCCTCGTGCGTGGTGCCGCGCTGCACGCCGATCTTTTTGCCCCGCAGCCCGGCGGCAGTGGGTTCCAACTTCGCATTGGCCCGGGCCACCAGCCGGGCCGGGGTCCGGAGGTAGGGCTTGGAGAAGCCGATCAGCTTCGCGCGTTCCTCGGTGATGGACAGGCTCGCAAAGATCGCGTCCACCTTGCCCGACTGCAGCGCCGGGATCAGACCGTCGAAGTCCTGCTGCACCAGGGTGCACTGGGCCCGCATCTGCGCGCAATAGGCCTGCACCAGCTCGATCTCGAAGCCCTTGAGCTTGCCATCGGCGCCGATCTCCGAGAACGGCGGATAGGCGCCCTCGACGCCGATGCGTATCGTCTTCCAGTCGGGTGGCTGGGCCCGCACGGGCGCGGCCAGCAGCAGTGCCACGGCCATCGCAAGGAGCAGCAGGTGTTTCATAGCGGACCTGGGCTGAGGTGATGTTCAGCGCTTGACCGTGGTGAGCCAATCGCGCAAGGCCGCGAGCGTAGCAGCCGGGTCCTCTTCCTGAGGCACATGGCCGAGCGTCGGGAAAACCACCAGACGGCTGCCGGCCATGGCCTGGTGAAAGGCCTCGCCCCAGCGCGGCGGGATCAGCCGGTCCTGTCCGCCCCAGAGGATCAGCGTCGGGACCTTGATCTCGGGCAGGCGCTCGACCGGGCCCGGCCCCAGCTGGTCCATGCGCTGCATCAGCGCGACCCGGTTGCCTTCGCGCAGCGTCAGTTCGTAGTAACGGTCCACCAGTGCGGCGCTGACGCGGCGCGGATCGCCATACACGTTCAGCACACTGGCCTCGATGGCACGGCGCGGCAGGATCCAGCGCATCGCCTCGCGCAGCAGCGGCGTGCGGGCGATGCGAAAACCGATGGGCAGGGATTCAGGCACGAAGGCATGACCGCCGGCATCGACCAGCACGAGGCCGGCGACGCGCTCAGGATCGGCCAGGGCAAGCTGCCAGGCGATCTCGCCACCGAGCGAGTTGCCGCCGACGATGGCCCGCGCCACGCCCAACCTCGCCAGCAACCGGCGCACGAAGTCGACATAGCGGGCGTCGCGGTAGTCGCCCTCCGGGTTCGGGCCGCTGAGGCCGGCACCCGGCAGGTCAAAGCTGATGACGCGCCGCGTCGCGCTGAGCTCCGCCACCCAAGCCTCCCAGGTGTGCAGGCTGGCGCCGGTGCCATGGATCAATACCAGGGGCAGGGGATCACCGCTCGGGCCCTGATCGCGGTAGTGCACCAGCTGTCCGTCCAGCTCGAGAAAGTCCGACGGCGGCGGCGCCCAGCGCGGCACCAGGCTTTGCAGCGAACGATCCGGCGCCTTGCTGACGGCAAAGCCCAGCGATGCCACCATCAGCAGGATGCCGAAGACCTGGAGGGCGATCTCGCCGAGGCGTTTCACTCGGCGGGGCTCAGATCCGGGGCCAGCGCCTCGCGCTCGTCGAACACGAAGCAGTGGCCGTGGTAGTGCGGGCCGCCGGTGTCCTCGAAGTACTTCAGGATGCCGCCATCGAGCTGCCAGGCGGTCAGGCCCTGTTCGGCCAGCACCATGGCCGCCTTCTCGCAGCGGATGCCGCCGGTGCAATAGCTGACGACGGTTTTGCCGACCAGTTCATCGCGATGGGCCGCCAGCGCGGCGGGGAAGTCGCTGAACTTGTGCAGCCGCCAGTCGATGGCGCCATCGAAGGCGCCATGATCCACCTCGAAGCCGTTGCGGGTGTCCAGCATCACGACCTCGCGGCCGGCATCGTCATGGCCCTGGTCCAGCCAGCGCGCCAGCGTCGCCGGTGCCAGTGCCGGCGCGCGCGGCGCCTGGTCGGGCCGGATGGCGGGATGGTTCATCCGGATGATCTCGGGCTTGACCTTGACCTTGAGCCGCTGGAAGGGCTGGGTCGCGCTCCAGCTGCGCTTGGGCGTCAGCGCGTCGAAGCGCGGGTCGGACCGCAATTCGGCCACCCAGGTGTCGACGACCTCGGCCGTGCCGGCGAGGAAGAGGTTGATGCCCTCCTCGGCGATCAGCACCGTGCCCTTCAGACCCAGGGCCTCGGCGCGGGCATGCAGGCGCTCGCGCAGCGCCTCGGTGTCGGGCAGCGAGACGAACAGATAGCAGGAGATGTTGAGGATGGGGCCGGATTGCATCAGGCGGCGGATTATCCGCGGCCTTGTATCTTTAAACCTCGGACCGGCTCGGGTAGCCCGAGCGGCCTCTGGGTAGAAGTTTTAAGCCCGTGACTGAGCACTGGGCGCCTGAGCCGG
>RXJV01000094.1 GCA_003963075.1 Burkholderiales bacterium | reverse complement strand
CCTGGGCCGACAGCGTCTCGGCCACGATCAGCAGCACCCACATCAGGCCGAGCGAGAAGCGCAGGCCCACGAGGATGGACGGCAGCGCGCCGGGCAGGATGACCTGGCGGTAGAGCTGCCAGCCGCTCAGGCCATAGCTGCGCGCCATCTCGATGAGGTCGCGGTCGACGCTGCGGATGCCGTGGAAGGTGTTCAGATAGACCGGGAAGAACACGCCGACGGCGACGAGGAAGAGCTTGGCCGTCTCGTCGATGCCGAACCACAGGATGACCAGCGGGATCAGCGCGAGCGCCGGGATGTTGCGCAGCATCTGCAGCGTGGTGTCCAGCAGGGCCTCGGCGGCCTTCCAGGTGCCGGTCAGCAGGCCCAGCACCAGGCCCAGGCCACCGCCGAGCGCGAGTGCCGAGAAGGCACGCACGGTGCTCACGGCCACATGGTGGGCCAACTCGCCCGAACGCAGCAGCCGCCAGAACGCGGCGGCCACGGCGGCGGGCTCGGGCAGGATGCGGGCTGACAGCAGGCCGCTGCGCGAGGCCAGCTCCCAGGCGACGAGGATGGCTGCGGGCAGCAGCCAGGGGGTCAGGCGGCGGCGCATCGCATCAGCTGGCCGACACGGCCTTGGGCGCGTAATTGTTGGCCACCACCTCGCCGAACGGGCCGGTCAGTGCCGGGGCACTGAGCTTCTCGCGCACATCCAGCGGCAGCAGCGGGAACACCAGCTCGGCGAAGCGGTGGGCTTCATCAAGGTGGGGGTAGCCACTCAGGATGAAGTACTCCAGCCCGAGCGCGGCGTATGCCTGGATGCGGTCCGCCACCTGCTGCGGGTTGCCCACCAGCGCCGTGCCGGCGCCGCCGCGCACCAGGCCCACGCCGGCCCAGAGGTTGGGCGCAATCTCCAGGCCGTCGCGCACATTGGCCTTGTTGAAGCGGCCGCCGTGCAGCTCGGCCATGCGGCGCTGGCCGACCGAGTCCATGCTCTTGAAGCGGGCCTGCGCCGCGCTGACGGTGGCTTCGTCCAGCTCGGACAGCAGCTCGCCCGCGGCGCGCCAGGCCTCGTCCTCGGTCTCGCGCACGATGACATGCAGCCGGATGCCGTAGCGCAGCGTGCGGCCGTGGCTGGCGGCGCGCTCGCGTACGTCGGCCAGCTTCTTGGCCACCTCCTCGGGCGGCTCGCCCCAGGTCAGGTAGGTGTCCACCTGCGCCGCCGCCAGCTCGTGGGCCGGCGCCGAGGAGCCGCCGAAGAACACCGGCGGATAGGGGCGGTTGATCGGCGGATACAGGACCTTGCCGGCCTTGACGCTCAGGTGCTGGCCTTCGAAGTCGAAGGACTCGCCGTCGTGCGAGCGGGCCAGCAGCTCGCGCCAGATCCGGATGAACTCGGCGGACTGCTCGTAGCGTGCCGTGTGGTCGAGGAACTGGCCGTCGCCGGCCAGCTCTTCGGCATCGCCGCCGGTGACCAGGTTGACCAGCAGCCGCCCGCCCGACAGCCGGTCCAGCGTGGCGGCCATGCGGGCGCTCTGCGACGGCGCCACGAGGCCGGGGCGCAGCGCGACGAGGAACTTCAGCCGGCGCGTCGCGTCGATCAGGCTGGCCGCGACCACCCAGGAGTCTTCGCAGCTGCGGCCGGTGGGCAGCAGCACGCCCTCGTAGCCCAGGCTGTCGGCGGCGATCGCGATCTGCTTGAAGTAGGCATGGTCGGCCACGCGCGCGCCGCGCGAGCTGCCGAGGTAGCGGCTGTCGCCGTGGGTGGGAATGAACCAGAAGATCTTCATGGCGTTCTAGGCCTTGCGGAAGGGGGCGGGCACCGCGTCCAGCACGCGGATGGGCCGGGGGATGAGGCCGAGTTCGGCGAAGGCGTCGGCCACCTGCTGCTGCTCCTGGATGAGGGCGCCGGTCAGCGGGCCCACCGGCGCCGGGCCGCGGCGCTCCACCATCCGGTAGACCGTGGCCAGCGGCAGGGTGGCGAAGTCGGCATAGCGCTGCACCGCGTCGCGGCGGTCGGCCTGGGCGCGCGCGTCGGTGTCGGTCAGGGCCTTGAACAGGGTCTGCACCAGCGCGGGTTGGCGGCTCAGCGCGGCGGAGGCGAGGTAGAAGGTGTTGTTGCTCGACAGCCCGCGGCTGGTGGCCAGCGGGCGCAGCTCGCCGCTGATCTCGGCGGCGGCGAAGTAGGGGTCCCACACCGCCCAGGCGTCGACCGAGCCGCGTTCGATGGCCGCACGGGCTTCGGCCGGGGCGAGGTAGATGGGCTGGATGTCGGTCCATGCCAGGCCGGCGCGGCGCAGGGCCTGCACCGTCAGGAAGTGGGCGCTGCTGCCCTTTTGCAGCGCGATGCGCTTGCCTTTCAAGGCCGCCAGGGTCTTCAGCGGCGCATCGGGCTTGACCAGCAGCGCCGAGCTGTCGGGCTTGGCCGGCTCGGCGCCCACATAGACCACGTCCTTGCCGGCGGCCTGGGCGAACACCGGCGGCGCATCGCCGGTGGCGCCGAAGTCCACGCTGCCCAGGGCCAGGGCCTCGAGCAGCTGCGGGCCGGCGGGAAATTCGGCCCAGCTCACCTGGGTGCCGGCCAGGCGCTGCTCCAGCAGGCCATAGCTCTTCAGCAGCGCGAGGTTGAGCGAGCCCTTCTGGAAACCGATGCGCAGCGCCGGCGGCTGCGCGCGCCCCCAGCTCGCGGCCGTGGTGGCCAGCAGGGCCAGCGTGACCCGGCGCGTGGTGAGGCTCACTTGCCGGCCTCGGCGACGGTGGCCGACGACGGCAGCGCGTCCGCCACCTGGATGGCCTTGGGGATCAGGCCCAGCGTCAGGAAGGCGTCGGCGATCTTCTGCTGCTCGGCGGCGACGGCCGCGGTCAGCGGCTTCACACCGAACTGGTAGCGGGTCAGGCTCTTCTCAACGACCTCGGGCTCCAGACCCTGCAGCGGCGCGATCACCGCTGCGGCGGCCTTCAGGTTGGCCTTCAGCCAGGCCGCCTGGGCCTGGCTGTCCTCGAACAGCACCTGGATGACCTTGGGGTTCTGCTGCGCATAGCTGCGCTCGGCCAGGTAGTAGGCGTAGTTGTTGACGACGCCGCGGCCATCCAGCAGCAGTCGGGCGCCGCTCTGCTTCTCGACGGCGGCGAGGAAGGGGTCCCAGATCGCCCAGGCATCCACCGCGCCGCGCTCGAAGGCGGCGCGGGCATCGGCCGGCGGCAGGAACACCGGCTGGATGTCGCTGTACTTCAGGCCCGCCCTTTCGAGCGCCTTGACCAGCAGGTAATGCACGTTGCTGCCCTTGTTGAGGGCCACCTTCTTGCCCTTCAGGTCGGCGGCGGTCTTGATCGTCGAGTCCTTGGGCACGACGATGGCTTCGGCCTCGGGGGCGGCGGGGTCGAAGCCGATGTAGACGAACTTGGCGCCGGCCGCCTGGGCAAAGATCGGCGGAGCCTCGCCGACGAAGCCGACGTCGACCGCGCCCACGTTCAGCCCTTCGAGCAGTTGCGGGCCGGCCGGGAACTCGACCCATTTCACGGCCACGCCGAGCGGCGCGAGCTTTTTCTCCAGCGAACCGCTGGACTTCTGCAGCGTCAGCAGGCTGGCGGATTTCTGGAAGCCCACGCGCAAGGTGGCGGTCTGGGCCGTGGCGTGCAGGCTGACGGCGGCCAGCAGGGGCAGGGCGGTCCAGCGGAGCAGGGAACGGAAGATCATGAGCGGTCCTGTGCAAAAAAATCCCGGCGCTCGGGCGCACCCGATCAGCACCCAGGGCGCCGGGATGAAGTCGCCGTTCCCGGAACGGGGGGCGAGGAGACAAACGGTCGGTATCGAGAGGCGCTGCGCGTCAACAGCTCAGCGCGGATTCGGGCTGCGGCCGCGTGTGCGGCGTGAAGCTGGCCAGCGGCGCCAGGGCGCGGTCCAGCCGGGCGATCAGGTCGGGCTCGGGCACATAGCCGCCGGCGTCATGGCGGCGCAGCTGGGCGTCGGTGGCGAACACGCTGTCCAGCACATGCCGCGCACCGAGCGCCGACAGCACCGGCTTGAGCGCGTAGTCCAGCGCCAGCACATGGGCCGGGCTGCCGCCGGTGGCCAGCGGCAGCACGAGCTTGCCGCGCAGCGCGTCGGGGGGCAGCAGGTCCAGGAAGACCTTGAGCAGGCCGCTGTAGGCGGCCTTGTAGATGGGGGTGCTGACGACCACGAGATCGGCCTGCTCGACGGCCAGCACGGCCGCGGCGATGGCGGGCTCCCGCACGTCGGCGGCGAGCAGCTCGGCCGCCGGCAGCGCACGGATCAGGATGTCATGGTGGTGGCTGGCACGGCCCTCCAGCCGGGTCAGCGCGAACTGCGTGAGCCAGGCCGAGCGCGAGCGTTCGCTGGGGCTCGCGGAGAGGCTGGTGATATGCATGGCAGGCCGGAATTGCATGGCCCGCACGATAGGGACAGGCCCTTGCTCGCGGAACGAAGGAAACCGGCGATGCTTATGCGTTGCTCGACGCTGGGCCTGCGCCTGGCGACTGGGCGCAGGGCGGCCCGCTCAGAACTGATGCCAGACGCTGGCGATGAACGAGGGCTGATCGCGGCTGAAGGTCAGCGGCGAGCGGGCCGCCTGGCCGATCAGCCGCGTGTGCAGCCACTGGCCGTTGACCGACCAGTGCTTGCCGAACTTGTGTTCTGCGCTCAAGGCCACGCTCCAGTCCTGCCAGCTGCTGTGCGGGCGGAACGCGTGCAGGCCGCTGGCCTCCGACTCCTTGGTTCCGACGCCGAAGCTGCCGCGCAGATGGGCCGCGTTGGCGTAGGTGGCGGCCAGGCTGATGCCGAGCAGCTCGTCACCGAGCGGGATGCCGCTGGTGGCGCCCAGCTCCAGCTGGTCGCCGTTGTGATGGCGGCCGCTGCCCCAGGACAGGCCGGACTGCAGCAGCAGCTCGGGCATCATCTGGGCGTTGGCGAACAGCTCCGCGATCAGCCGCGGCCCCAGTGCCTCCACGCCGGGCGGCGACTCGCGGCGGGAACGGCCCGACTGCGGCCACACCCGCGCGCCGAATTGCCATTTCTTGACGGCATCGCCTTCGAGCAGCTGTGGGGCCAGGTTCCAGCCCAGGCCCGAATCGGTGGCCGCGAACAGGCCCGAGGGGGATTCATAGTCCAGAGCTGGCAGAAGCACATGCCGGGTTCGCGCGCTGCCCGGCGCCCGCGGCCAGCCGCGTGCGGAAACGCCCGCCGACCAGGTCGCCTCGGCCGGCGGCGCGTCCAGCAGCAGCAGGCTGCCGCTCGCTTGCGCCGTTGACGTTACAGCCGCGAGCAGCAGCGCCATGCCGCCGGTCCGGATGGCGATGCAGCAGCGACGGTCGGCGGGGACGGGGAGAGCCATGCAAACTCAATCCACGAAGGACGGGGCCGGGGAGGGGATGGTCCCTCCGACAGGAATCGAACCTGTATTTGCCGCTTAGGAGGCGGCCGTTCTATCCATTGAACTACGGAGAGCACCGGCCCGGTGGCCGGGCGGCGGCGGATTCTCTCATGGGCCTGCCGGGCGGCGGTCGCAGGGCCAGCCCGCGCAGCGCTTAAGCTGTCGGCCCACAGTGCTTCGGAGCCACCATGCTGCATCGCGACCGCCTGACGGCCCGGATGGAGGGCGAGTTCGCCGTCTTCCTGATCGGCATGCGCATCAACCGCCCGCTGGCGCTGGCCCGCTGGTGGCCGGTCGCGGCGGCCATGCCGCGCATGCTCCGCGAGCTCTATGCCCAGCCCGCGCTCGGCCTGCTCAGCCACGAGATGTGGTTCTCGCGCACCATCATCCTGGTGCAGTACTGGCGCAGCCTGGACGCGCTGCTGGCCTACGCCAAGGCGCGCGATGCGGCCCATCTGCCGGCCTGGCAGGCGTTCAACCGCGCCAGCGTGGGCGAGGGCAGCGACGGCAGCGTCGGCATCTGGCACGAGACCTATCTGTCCGGGCCGGGGCGCTACGAGAACGTCTACGTCAACATGCCGGCCTTTGGCCTGGGCCGGGCGGGGCAGCTGGTGCCGGCCGCCGCGGGCCTGCAGTCGGCGGCCGGCCGGCTGCGCGGCGCCGAAGCGCGCACCGATTGAGCCGGTCCGCCGCTCAGTTCCACTTCCACTGCCAGATCACGTCCAGGGCGTTGTCGTCGCCGCCCTGGGCGCGCAGCGTGAAGCGCTGGGCGATGCGGTAGATCAGCTGCCAGCTGCCGGTGGTCGCGTTCAGGCTGCGCTCGTAGCCGACATACCAGCGGCGCGACAGCTGCTTACCCAGGCGCACGATGGTCGCGCGGGTGTTGTCGTCGCTCTGTGCCAGCGACAGCTCGTCCAAGCCGAGGTTGCGCAGCACCCGGCCGGTCGGGCCCTCGCCTTCGCCGCTGACCAGGGCCAGCGCCGCGCGCTGCAGCAAAGCCGTGTCGGTGCGCCCCAGGCCCTCGGGGCCGCGGCCCATCAACAGCCACGAAAGCTTGTCGGTTTCGGCCATGTCGGGCTCGGCATACAGGCTCACGCGTGGTGCGAGCGCCGTGCCGGCCACGCGCACGCCGACGCGCACATCCAGGTTGGGCCGCACCGCCAGCAGGTCCAGCGCCGGGTTGTCGAAGGCACCGGAGAAGCTGATGTCGCCGCGTTCGATGTCCAGCTTCTGGCCGTAGGCCGCGTACTGGCCGCCGTCGGCCCGCAGCTTGCCGGTGACGCGCAAGGGGCCACCGTTCTGCGCGATCTGCAGCTCACCGCGCAGCGTCGTCGCCAGGCCTCGCCCCTTCACCTTGAAGTCGCGGCCGAAATCCACGGCCAGGCTGACCGCCGTTTGGCGCGCCGTCTTGGGCGCGGCCGGCGTGGCGGGCTGGCTGTCGCGTGCGCCGCGCTGCACGCTCACGTCATCGGCCAGCGCGGGGGCGTCGGCATGGCTGAAGTCGAACAGACCTTCATCGGCCCGCAGCCGGCCGTCCAGGCGCAGGCCCTTGGCGTCCAGGTCCAGCGTCGCGTCGCCGCTGGCGACGATGCGGCGGTCCACGCGCGACAACACGCGCAGCCTGTCGGCGCTGATCTGGAGGCGGGCGCCGGGCTGGGCGCCGAGCTCGGCCCGGCCGCTGGCGCGCAGCCAGCCCTCGCCGGCGCGGGCCTCCAGCGTCGACAGCTCGGCGTGCTGGCCCTTCAGGTCCAGCGCGAACCGGCCCTCGGTCACATCCACGCCGTAGAGCAGGTGGCGCAGGGCCAGGCCCTCGCCCTCGGCGCGGCCGTTCAGGTCGGGGGCGCCGAGGCGGCCGCCGACCTGCACCGTGGCCGCCGCGTGGCCGCCAAGGCGCCAACCGGCCGGCACCCAGCGGCCCCAGGTCGCGAGGTCGGCGACATTGGCCTGCAGCACACCCTCCATCGGCGTCGCGGCGTCCGGCCAGAGTCCGCGCGGTCGCAGCGTCAGCGCGCCGCCCAGGCTGCCCAGGTCCTTGCCGGCGAAGCCCTGAGCAAGCTGCCAGACGCCGTCACGCACGTTCAGCGCGATGCGCAGGTCGGTCAGGCCCAGCGCACGCGGGCCGAACTCGTCGGTCACGCGCAGGTCGCCGCTCTGGCGCTCGACCAGCAGCTCGGCGGTCAGGCGCTCGTTCAGCCGCAGCGAGGCATGGCCGGTCAGCTGCAGGTCACCGCCCCAGCCGAAGTCGGGCTGCCAGCGCGCCAGCAGCGGCGCGACGGACAGCGCGTCGAGCTGCAACTCGGCGCGCAGCTCCGGCGTGTCGCCGCCCGACCAGGCCAGCGCCTGCCAGCGCAGCGCGGCGCCGCCGACCTCGGCACGGCCCGGCTCGGCCGTGATCTGCATGCCGCTGACGAGCCAGCGCAGGCCGATGTCGCGCGCGCTCAGCAGGGCCGGCGTGCCGGGGCGCAGCGGTCCGATGTCCAGGCAGGCGATGCGGGCCGTCCAGGCCTGGCCGTCCCAGCCGCCACGGCCCTGCAGCCGGGCGTCGAGGGCGAGGTCTTGCGCCTCACGCGGCAGGCTGCCGCGCAGCGTGGCCTTCAGCTCGTGGGCGCTGCGCCGGCCCTGCAGATCGAGCCTGGCGCTGTCCAGCGTCGCACGCGGGTGTTGCAGGCGCGTCAGCTCCAGGCTCAGCGCGACCGGGCCGTCGGCGTCCGCGCCGGGCAATGGCAGTTCCCAACGCCCCTGGGCGCTCGCGACCGTGGCGCCGAAGGCCTTGGCATTGGCCAGGCTCAGCCGACCGCTGCCGCCCGCCTGCCAGCCCTGCGGGGTGCGCACCGCCTGGTAACGCGCTTCGGCGTCGGCCTGGCCGGCGACGGGCGGCTGCCCGAGCAGCGCCAGCAGCGGGTTGAGTTCGGCCAGCGCGCCGGCTTTCAGGCTCGCGCTGCCGGTGATGGTTTCGGGTCGCCCCTGGCCGCTGGCCTGGAGCCGGCTGCTGCCCAGCCGGGCGTCCAGCTCGAAGCCGGCGGCATCGCTCGGCAGCGGGCGCTGCAGCAGAACCCGGCCGTCGACCGGCAGGCCGGCGAGCTGCCCCGGCAGCAGCCGGGCGTCGACGCGGCCGGTCACGTCGGCGGCGCGCCGGCCGCCCAGGTCCAGGTCGGCATCGATGTTGAGGCGTGTCGGGCCGGGCAGGCGGGCCCAGGGCGAGCCCGGCGCGCCCCGCCACAGCAGATGGGGGTCGAACTGGCGCAGCTGCAGCTGGGCCTGCAGCCGCGGGCTGCCGCTCATGTCGATGCGTCCGCTGGCCTGCAGCGTTGCGTCGGCGCTGGTGAGCCGGGCGTCCTCGATCTGCCAGGCGCGGCCTTCGCTTCGGACCCGGGCCTGCAGGCGCAGCGGGCGCTCCTGCAGCGTGCCGGCCAGGTCGGTGTGCACCGCGAGCGGGCCGGTCTCGCTGCCGGACAGGGTCAGCGGGCCGTCCAGCCTTGCGGGCGCGGCACGGGCGTCCAGGGCCTCGGGGCGCAGGCCCTCGACGCGGGCATCCAGCTGCCAGCGGCCGTTGGCGTCGAGGCGGCCCTGGCCCTGCACGCGGCCGCCGCCGGCAAGGGCGGCGTCCAGCCGGGTCAGGCGCAGCCGGCTGGGCTGGTCGGGGCGTCCGGTCAGCGCCAGCGTCAGCCGGCTGACCGGCAAGGCGTGCTGGTCCCAGCGGCCAGCGGTTGCGTTGTTCAGTTCGACCTGCAGGCTGGCCTCGGCGTCGTAGGCGGTGGCCTGCAGGCTGGCGCTGCCCGACAGGGCGGTGTGGGGCAGACCGGCGGCCAGGCCGGCCAGGTCGAGCCGATCGGCCTGCACCCGCAGCGCCTGCAGCGGCCAGGCC
>RXJV01000139.1 GCA_003963075.1 Burkholderiales bacterium | reverse complement strand
GGCTGGCGTAGAAGGTCTTGTCGGCATCGGTGCCGACGATGGCCGCGCTCAGCGCCAGGCCCGAGAAGTCCTTCGCGAAGGTCAGCGAGTAGTCGGTGTACGAGCCCACTGACAGCTTCTTGATCGTCTGGTGGCCGACATGCGGGCTCAGCGTCATGCCGTCACCCAGGTCGAAGTTCGCCGTCACGTCGAGATAGCCCGAGCCCTTGGTGTCGGCGTTGCCGAACAGATTGGTGGTGCTGTGCGAGTACTTGGCCGTCACCGGGCCGAAGCTCAGCGCGCCGTAGATCTCGAAGGTGTTGGCATCGACAAAGCCCGACACATCCTTGAGCTTGTTGTTCGGGTAGAGGTAGTACAGGCCGCCGACGTCCAGCGTCAGGCCCTTGGCGACCTCGGTCTTGTAGCCGCCGTAGAGGTCGACCTCGACATTGGCATTGCCGCCGGCATCCTTGATCCACTTGATCGTCGAGGCCCAGGTGCCGACATAAAAGCCGTTGGCCGCGGCGTAGTCGATGCCGCCCTGCAGCGCGGGCTTGAGCCGGCTTTGCGAGATGCCGCGGTAGCGGTACTCACTGAACACGCCGATGTTGAAGGACAGCGGGTCGGCCGGCGCGGGCTCGTCGGCAAAGGCCGGCAGGGCGACCGCAGTCAGTGCCAGGACGAGCAGCGAAGGGGACAGTTTCATGTCGGAGCTCCTGATTCAAGTGGTGGGAATGCAGTCCGAGAGGCATCTGCAGCTTCCGTGCCAGGCGCCATGCCTGGGTCAGGCCGCACGAAACTGGGCCGTGGGTGCCCATGGCTTTGTCGGATGCACCAATTTGGGCGCAGAACGCGTTTGTTTTGCACCTCCAAAGTGCGGATGCGGGTGGCGACGTGCAGGCTGAGCCGGGCCTGGGCTGCGGCTAGACTCAAACGCATCGCCCGCAGTCCATGAGCCTCGCCACCGTCCACTCCCGCGCCCTCGACGGCCTGGCCGCCGCGCCGGTGACCGTGGAAGTCCACCTGGCCAACGGCCTGCCTTCGTTCACGGTGGTCGGGCTGGCCGACACCGAGGTCAAGGAGGCCCGCGAGCGCGTGCGGGCGGCACTGGCCAACAGCGGTCTGGGCTTTCCGGCCAACAAGCGCATCACCGTCAACCTCGCGCCGGCCGATCTGCCGAAGGAGGGTGGCCGCTTTGACCTGCCGATGGCGCTGGGGCTGCTTGCCGCCAATGGCCAGATCGATGCGTCGCGGCTGGCCCGCTTCGAGTGTGCTGGCGAGCTGTCCCTGGCCGGCGAACTGCGCCCGGTGCGCGGTGCGCTGGCGATGGCCCTGGCGATGCGCCAGGCCGCCCGGCAGGGCGAGGCCGGCCGCGAGCTGCTGTTGCCTGCGGCCAGCGCCGCCGAGGCCGCGCTGGTCGACGGCCTGGTGGTGCGTCAGGCGGCCCAGCTTCTCGACGTGGTGGCGGCCCTGCAGCCCGAGGGCGAGGCCCTGGCCCGCGCCACCGCGATGCCGCGTGAACGTCCGGCCGGCCTGCCCGATCTGGCCGATATCAAGGGCCAGGCGGGCCCCAAGCGGGCGCTGGAGATCGCCGCTGCGGGCGGGCACAGCCTGCTGATGGTCGGACCGCCGGGCACCGGCAAGTCCATGCTGGCGCAGCGCCTCGCCGGCCTGCTGCCGCCGCTGGATGACGAGGCGGCGCTCGAGTCCGCCGCGGTGCTCAGCCTGGCCGGCCAGTTCGACCTCTCGCGCTGGGGCCAGCGCCCGCTGCGCGCGCCCCACCATTCGGCGTCCAGCGTGGCCCTGGTCGGCGGCGGCTCACCGCCACGGCCGGGCGAGATTTCCTTGGCCCAGCATGGCGTGCTGTTCCTGGACGAACTGCCCGAGTTCCCCCGTGCCGCGCTGGAGGCGCTGCGCGAGCCGCTCGAGACCGGGCGCATCCTGATCTCGCGGGCCGCGCGGCAGGCCGAGTTCCCGGCGCGCTTCCAGCTCGTCGCGGCGATGAACCCCTGCCCCTGCGGCCATCTGGGCAACCCGCTGCGCGCCTGCCGCTGCACGCCGGACCAGGTGGCCCGCTACCAGGGCCGGCTCAGCGGGCCCTTCCTGGACCGGCTGGATCTGGTCATCGAAGTGCCGGTCATCCCGCCGCGCGATCTGCAAGGCCTCGCGCCGGGCGAGGCCAGCGCCGTTGTCGCCGCGCGCGTGGCCGCCGCGCGCGAGCGGGCCCTGCGGCGCCAGGGCGTGGCCAACGCCTTGCTGCCGGCCCAGGACCTGGCGACCCATGCGGTGCTGGAGGCCCCGGCCAAGGCGCTGCTGGAGCGCTCCGCCGAGAAGCTGGGCTGGTCGGCCCGCAGCTTTCACCGGGTGTTGCGCGTCGCGCGCAGCGTGGCCGATCTGGCGGGTGCGGACCGCCTCGCGTCCAGCCATGTCGCCGAAGCCATCCAGCTGCGGCGGGCGCTCGGTGGCGCGGCAGGCTGAAGCGAGCCCGGCCGCGTGGGCTCAGAGCCGCGTGAAGCCGCCGTCGGTCAGCCGCACCTCGTCGCCGATGCGCAGGCCCGGGTCGGCGCGGCGCTCGAAGCGGCGCAGCCGACCGTCGCGCTCCTGCACCTCGACGATCCAGACGGTGTAGGACTTCTGCTGCTTCTCGATCTCGTTGCCGGCATAGCCTCCAGCCACGGCGCCGCCCACGGTGGCCAGCTTCTTGCCGTTGCCGCCGCCGACCATATTGCCCAGCAGCCCGCCGACGACCGCGCCGCCGACCGCGCCGACGCCACTGGCCTCGCCATGGCGGGTCTGGGTCTGCACCTGGGTCACACGGCCGCAGCCGGCGCACAGCGCCGCCTCGGCGTCGCGTTCCGCGGGCGCCGGGCGGGCCTGGCGCGGGCCATCGGCAGCGGCCTGATGCCGGGGCGCGGTGGACGAAGGCTCATCGGCGGCCGCCGACGCGGTTGCCTGCGACCGCCCCACCGAGTAGGCGCCGCCGAGCAGCGCGATCACGATGGCCACGCCGCCGACGATCTGGGCGGACTTCAAGGGGAAAGGGGTCGACATGGGGCCTCCGCAATGCTGGTGAACATGCAAACCAGTATGCCGACGCCAGCGTTCAAACCAGGCTGGACGGGCCCCCGCGCGGCCGCGACAAGGTAAGCGGATGCAGCGCGCCGTTACAGCTGTCGCGCGGTCAGCTCAACAGCGGTGCCAGCGCGCGGCGCGCATGGTCCAGGCTCAGGCCGCAGCGCGCCGCCCAGTCAGCGAGCTGGTCATCGCCGATGCGGCCGACATTGAAGTAGGCCGCGTCGGGATGCGCCAGGTAGAAGCCGCTGACGCTGGCCGCCGGCGTCATCGCCATGCTCTCGGTCAGGCCCATGCCGATCTCCTCGGGCGCCAACACTTTGAACAGATCGCGCTTGGCGAGATGGTCGGGGCAGGCAGGGTAGCCGGGGGCGGGGCGGATGCCCGTGTACTGCTCGGAGATGAGTTCGTCGTTGGACAGCGCTTCTTGGGCCGCATAGCCCCAGAACTCGCGCCGCACCCGCTCGTGCAGCCACTCGGCCGCGGCCTCGGCCAGCCGGTCGGCCAGGGCCTTGAGCATGATGGCCGCGTAGTCGTCGTGGGTGGCAAGGAACTCGGCCTCCTTCTTGTCCACGCCCAGGCCGGCCGTGACGGCGAACAGGCCGATGTGGTCGCCCTCGGGAGCGACGAAATCGGCCAGGCAGCGGTTGGGCCGCTTCACGCCCTCCACCACGGGCCGCTCCGACTGCATGCGCAGGCCGTGCCACACCATCGGCGGCTCGCTGTGGATCGCGATGTCGTCGCTGGTGACGCGCGCGGCCGGGTAGAGGCCGAACACCGCATGGGCCTGCAGCCAGCGGCCGTCGATGATCTTCTTCAGCATCGCCTGCGCGTCGGCAAACACCTTGCGCGCTTCGCTGCCCACCACCTCGTCATCGAGGATGGCCGGGTAGGGCCCGGCCAGGTCCCAGGTCTGGAAGAAGGGGCCCCAATCGATGTACTTCGCCAGCTCGGCCAGGTCGAGGTTCTTCAGCACGCGGCGGCCGGTGAACTTGGGCGCGGGCGGCACACGGCTCAGGTCCAGCGGGGCGGCATTGGCGCGGGCGGCAGCCAGCGTCACCAGCGGCGTCTGCTTCTTGCTGGCGTGCAGCGCGCGGGTCTTCTCGATATCGGCCTTGAGCTCGGCGATGTAGGCGGCCGCGCGTTCATCGGACAGCAGCTCGGAGCACACGCCCACGGCGCGCGAAGCGTCGGGCACATAGACCACCGGCCCCTCGTAGTGCGGCGCGATCTTGACGGCGGTGTGCACCCGGCTGGTGGTGGCGCCGCCGATCAGCAGCGGCATGTGGCGCGAGGCGAAGTAGGCGTCGCGCTGCATCTCGGCCGCGACATGCTGCATCTCTTCGAGGCTGGGCGTGATCAGGCCGGACAGACCGATGATGTCGGCGCCCTCGTCCTTGGCCTTCTTCAGGATGTCCTGGGCCGGCACCATGACGCCCATGTTGACGACCTCGTAGTTGTTGCACTGCAGGACGACGGTGACGATGTTCTTGCCGATGTCGTGCACATCGCCCTTGACGGTGGCCATGACGATCTTGCCCTTGGGCTTGACGTCGCCACCGGCCAGCTCCAGCTGGCGCTTTTCTTCCTCGATATAGGGCACGAGGTGGGCCACCGCGCTCTTCATCACGCGGGCGCTCTTGACCACCTGGGGCAGGAACATCTTGCCCTGGCCGAACAGGTCGCCGACGACGTTCATGCCGGCCATCAGCGGGCCCTCGATGACATGCAGCGGCCGGCCGCCTCCTGTCTTGATGGCTTGCCAGGCCTCCTCGGTGTCCTCGACGATGAAGTCGGTGATGCCGTGCACCAGCGCATGCGTGAGACGGGCGTTGACGTCGCCGGCCCGCCAGGCCAGGCGGGCGGAATCATCCTTGCCGGCGCTCTTGGCGCGGTCGGCAATCTCGATCAGGCGCTCGCCGGCATCGGGGCGGCGGTTCAGCACCACGTCTTCCACGCGCTCGCGCAGTTCGGCGTCGAGGTCGTCGTAGACGCCGATCATGCCGGCGTTGACGATGCCCATGTCCATGCCGGCCTGGATCGCGTGGTACAGGAAGACCGTGTGGATGGCCTCGCGCACCGGCTCGTTGCCGCGAAAGCTGAAGCTCACATTGCTGACGCCGCCCGACACCTTGGCGCCCGGCAGGTTCTGCTTGATCCAGCGCGTGGCCTCGATGAAGTCCACCGCGTAGTTGTCATGCTCCTCGATGCCGGTGGCGATCGCGAAGATGTTGGGGTCGAAGATGATGTCCTCGGGCGGGAAGTCCACCTCGTCCACCAGGATGCGGTAGGCCCGCGCGCAGATCTCGGTCTTGCGGGCGAAGGTGTCGGCCTGGCCCTGCTCGTCGAAGGCCATCACCACCGCCGCCGCGCCGTAGCGCTTCACCAGCTTGGCCTGGCGCTTGAACTCGGCCTCGCCCTCTTTCAGGCTGATGGAGTTGACGATGCCCTTGCCCTGGATGCACTTCAGCCCGGCCTCGATGACGCTCCACTTGGACGAGTCGATCATCACCGGCACGCGGGCGATCTCGGGCTCGCCGGCCATCAGATTCAGGAAGCGCACCATCGCGGCCTGGCTGTCCAGCATGGCCTCGTCCATGTTGACGTCGATGACCTGGGCGCCGTTCTCGACCTGCTGGCGCGCGACGGCCAGGGCCTCCTCGAACTGCCCGGCCAGGATCATCCGCGCGAAGGCCTTGGAGCCGGTGACATTGGTGCGCTCGCCGATGTTGACGAACAGCGTGCCGGCACCGATGGCAACGGGCTCGAGGCCGGAGAGCTTGAGGGGGGGCGGCGTGCGGGTCATCGATGGCGGTCCACGGGGGGAAGATCGATGAGCGCCGTTGGAACGATCCGAGCCTGGGGGCCGAAAACCCTCGCAGCGCTCCTCGGATGAGCCGGGAATTCTACGCAGCCGGTCCTTCGTCGTCGCTCAAGTTCGGCTTGACAAGGCCGAAGCCAGCACAGAATGCCCGCTCCGATGGCCACCGACCTCATCCAGCTGCCCGCGCAATCGCTGCGCCTGGGCATGACCCTGCCCTACGACGTTTACGACGCCGGCGGCAAGCTGCTTTACGCCCGCGGCCAGGTGCTGCGGGATTCGCCGCTGGTGCGCAGCCTGGTCGAAGGCGGGGCCTGGGTGCGTCCGGAGGACACCATCGAGTTCCAGCGCGCCCGCGCCCACCGGCTGGATACTCTGGTGCTGCAGGACAAGCCGCTGGCCGACATCGCCAAGGCAGACAGCAGCTTCCGGCTCGACACGCCGCCCCCCACCAAGGTGGAGCTCGGACCGCGCGAGGCCTGGTCGGACCTGCTGCTGCGCACCCACACCCTGCTGCGCGAGGCCCAGCCGGCGGACTTCCGCGCCCGGCTCGCGCAGATCCGCGACGCGGCGCTGAAGCGCCTGCATGCGCATCCGGACGCGACGCTGATGCTGCATGTGTTCGAAAGCAGCCAGGAGTACGCCGACTACAGCGCCCGCCACGCGCTGCTGACCCTGCTGCTGTGTGAGCTGATCGCCCGCCAACTGAAGCTGGCGCCCGCGCTGTGCGAGGCCCTGCAGGGCGCGGCGCTGACGATGAACTACGGCGCCGGCGAGGCCCACGACCGCATGGCCAGCCAGAGCGGCCCCGCCACCGCCGCGCAGCGCCAGGCCCTGTCCACCCACGGCGACCGCGCCGCCGATCGGCTCGCCGAGGTGGGCATCACCGACCCGGTCTGGTTGACCGCCGTGCGCCTGCACCACGACGCCGGCCCCGGGCCGCTGGCCCCGCGCAGCGAGGGCGAGATGCTGGCCCGGCTGCTGCGCCGCATCGACATCTTCGGCGCCCGGCTGTCGCCGCGGCGCAGCCGCCAGGCGATGAGCGGCGCGGCCGCGGCGCGCGCGGTCTTCCTGGACGAACTGGGCCAGCCCGACGAGGCCGGCGCAGCGCTGATCAAGGTCGTCGGCCTCTACCCGCCGGGCAGCATCGTGCGGCTGGCCAATGGCGAGGTGGGCATCGTCTTCAAGCGCGGCTTCAGCGCCAACGAGCCCCTGGTGGCTGCACTGATCGGCAAGAGCGGCAGCCCCTTGAGCAACCCGGTGCCGCGCGACACGCGGCTGGCGTCGCAGGCCATCGCCGCGAGCCTGGCGCCGTCCGAGCTGAAGCTGCGGGTCAACCTGGACGCGTTGCTGCGGCTCTGAACGCCGCCGCCCTCAGACCTCCAGGCTGCGCCAGATCAGCCCGGTGATCAGCTCGCGGGCGGCCTCGAAGTCGGCCGCCTCCAGCCGCGGCTTGCCCATGTAGAGGGCGAACTGCGGTGCCAGGTCGGCATAGGCCTGGGTGGACGACCAGATCAGGAACATCAAATGCGTGAAATTGACGCGGCGGATCAGGCCCTCGTCGGCCCAGCGCTCGAAGCGGGCCACGTCGGCATGCAGCAGCGGCATGACCTGGGCCTTGAGCACATCCTGGTAGCGCGGCGCGCCGGCCATGATCTCGCGGGTGAACACGGCGTTGCCGCTGGGCCGCTCGCGGCTGAAGCGCAGCTTCACGTCGACGTAGCTCTGCACGGCGGCATGGGGCTCGTCGGCCTCGGTGATGGCCGTCATGCTGGCCATCCACTCGCCCATCACGCTGTCCAGCACGGCACGGTAGAGCTCTTCCTTGCTGGGCCAGTGGTAGAGCAGGTTCTGGCGCGACAGCTCCAGCACGGTGGCGATGCTGTCGAGGCTGACGCCCTCGAAGCCAAAGCGGGCAAATTGGCGTTCTGCCTCGGCAAGGATGGCCTCCTGCTTGCGCAGGGTGGCGGCGCGCGGGGTGCGCGTCACGGCGATGGGTTCGGTCATGCGCCGGATTCTGACGGGGCGCACCAGGCCAGGGCTGCGGGTTTTTACGTCTAGGTCAATTTTTACGGGGCAGTAATGTTTGGGCGTTCGCTACAGGGAGACGCCCGTGGATCTTGCCGACCTGAAACCCGGCCGACTTGGCAGCAACGACTACGCCCGCCACTTTGGCGATGCCCACCCGCCGCTGACCCGCGCGCAGGCGCTGATCGAGGCCGAGCGCTGCTACTACTGCTTCGATGCGCCCTGCCAGACGGCCTGCCCCACGGGCATCGACATCCCCGCCTTCATCCAGCGCATCGCGCAAGACAACCTGCGCGGCGCGGCCGAGGCCATCCTGACGGCCAATCCGCTGGGCGGCATCTGTGCCCGCGTCTGCCCGACCGAGGTGCTGTGCGAGCAGGCCTGCGTGCGCAACACCAACGAGAGCAAGCCGGTCGAGATCGGCCTGCTGCAGCGCTTCGCGGTCGAGGGCCACTTCGCGCGGCCGGGCAGGCCGCTGTTCGAGCGCGGCATGCCGACCGGGCGCCGCATCGCCGTGGTGGGCGCCGGCCCGGCGGGCCTCGCGGCCGCGCACGGCCTGGCCTGGCGCGGCCATGAGGTGACGCTGTTCGACGCGGCCCCGAAGCTCGGCGGCCTGAACGAATACGGCCTGGCCACCTACAAGGTCGCGGGCGGCTTCGCCCAGCGCGAGATCGACTGGCTGCTGTCCATCGGCGGCATCACGCCCCGGCTCAACACCCGCCTGGGCCGCGACATCACGCTGGACGGGCTGCTCGCCGAGTACGACGCGGTCTTCTTGGGCCTCGGCCTGCAGGGCGTCAATGCGATGGGCATCGCCGAGCCCGCGCTGCCCGGCCTGCGCGACGCGGTCGACTTCATCGCCGAGCTGCGCCAGAGCGCGCCCGAGATCGTCGCGGTCGGCCGGCGCGTCGTCGTCATCGGTGGCGGCATGACCGCGGTGGATGCCGCCGTGCAGAGCAGGCTGCTCGGCGCCGAGCAGGTCACCATGGTCTACCGCCGCGGGCCCGAGGGCCTGTCGGCCTCGCTGCACGAGCAGCACTGGGCACAGACGCAGGGCGTGACGATCCGCTGCTGGGCCCGGCCGCTCGCGGTCGAGGCCGAGGGCGGCGTGCTGCGCGGCATGCGCTTCGCGGCGACGCGGCTGGAGAACGGCCGACTCGTCGACACCGGCGAGCAGTTCACGATCGAGGCCGACATGGTGCTGCGCGCCATCGGCCAGACCTACCGGGCCGAACCCGCCGGCAGCGCCTTGCTGCTCGAAGGCGGCCGCATCAAGACCGACGCCGACGGCGCCACCAGCCTGCCGCGCGTCTGGGCCGGTGGCGACTGCCGCGCCGGCGGCCGCGACCTGACCGTGGAAGCCGTCGAGCACGGCAAGCGCGCCGCGGCGGCCATCGACCGCGCCCTGGGCCTGGCCACCGCCCGCCACTTCGACCAGGACCACCCGGAGGCCCACCATGGCTGACCTCAGCACCGATTTCCTCGGCATCAAGAGCCCCAACCCCTTCTGGCTCGCGTCGGCCCCGCCGACCGACAAGGAGGTCAACGTGCGCCGCGCCTTCGAGGCAGGCTGGGGCGGCGTGGTCTGGAAGACGCTGGGCGAGGACCCGCCGGTCGTCAACGTCAACGGCCCGCGCTACGCCACGCTGTGGAGCCAGGACCGCCGCGTCATCGGCTTCAACAACATCGAGCTGAT
>RXJV01000069.1 GCA_003963075.1 Burkholderiales bacterium | reverse complement strand
GAAGCGGTGGCTCGGGTGGAGATCACCGACGCCGAGCGCCGGCGCGTATTTGCGATGGCCGTGTCGTCGACTGACGGCCGCGATCGAGGCAGGCCCTCGTCCTGGTCTGCCCAGGTGGATAGGCTGGCTTGCGACTACGAAGGCCAGGGCGCGACGCGGCGGCTCTTCGTGCTTTGCGCGGGCAATACCAACGACAACGACGCATGGGCCGCCTATCCACACAGCCTGAGCACCAGTTCCGTCCATGACCCGGGCCAGGCGTGGAATGCGCTGACGGTCGGCGCGTACTCCGACTTGACGACGATCTCAGCGCATGCCCCGGCGTATAGGGCCATCGCCGACGCTGGCGGATTGAGCCCCTACACCACTACGTCGGCGACCTGGCAGGCCGGTTGGCCTTTTAAGCCAGACATCGTCATGGAGGGCGGCAACGTCGCAATCGAGCCGTCCGGATTCACCAGTTCCATGGACAGCTTGTCCTTGCTGACGACCGGCCACCAGCCGCATGAGCGGCTTTTCACGCTCAGCTGGGCCACCAGCGCAGCGACTGCGCTGGCCGCGGGCATGTGCGCGCGGATCGCGGCGGCCTACCCGGGCTTCTGGCCAGAAACGATCCGTGGCCTGATGGTGCACTCGGCACGGTGGACCCAGCCGATGCTCGACGCCTACACGCCGGGCGGCTTGCGCAACCAGAGCACTATGCGCCAGTTGCTGCGCCATTGCGGCTACGGCGTGCCGAGCCTCGAGCGGGTGCTGTACAGCGCGCGAAACTCGCTGACGATGATCGTGCAGGACGAGATCCAGCCGTATTACAAAGACGACGGCTCGGTGAAGACGCGGGAGATGCACCTCCACGATCTGCCTTGGCCCATCGACGTGCTTCAAGACCTCGGGGATCTGCCGGTCACGCTGCGCGTTACGCTTTCGTACTTCATCGAACCGAATCCCGGCGAGCGGGGTGGCATCGACAAGTACGCCTACCAATCGCACGCGCTGCGCTTTGCAGTGCGGCGGCCGCTAGAGACCGAGGCCGCCTTCCGCGGCCGCATCAACGCCCAAGCGGCAGCCGAGGAGCAGGGCCTTCCGGGCGGGGGTGGCGCGGATCCCGGCTGGACCATTGGAGAGCGGCTGCGCACCCGAGGCTCGCTGCTGTCAGACAGTTGGACAGGGACGGCCGCGCAGCTGGCCAACCGCGGGCAACTGGCGATCTTTCCGGCCATGGGCTGGTGGCGGAACCGGCCGTCCCACAATCGCTTTGACCGAGCAGCCAGGTACAGCCTGCTGATCTCCATTGAGGCACCCACGGCCGAGCAGGATCTGTATGCGCTCGTTGCACAGCAGATTGCCGCTGCAGCGGAGGTACCTGTGGAGGTCCGGATTCCCTGACCGGTCATCGAGATCGGCTCAGCCGCCCGAAACCATCAAGTACCGGTGTGGAGTGAGTAGCAGTCAAGCGAGTCGCCGCCAAACAAATGTCCGCTGATAGGCGCGGCGACCGCTCGGGCGTGCAGGCCGCGAATGACTTACAACGGGGGCGGATTCAGCCCGCCAGCAGGGCTCTCCGGATCAGTCAGCAATGGCTGGCACAGGCGGTCAGCCAAAGTGAAATCCGTAGCGGGGCCGTCCGGTTGCTCAGCGTCAGGTAACTCACGTGGCGTCCTGGCTCCGCCCCATTTCGGCTTGACCAGCAGCGCAGCCAGCCAGGCTTCTGCACGAAGGGTCACGGGCGTGAGTATCTGAGGCCGGTCCGCCAGTTGCTGAGCGACGCCTGCATCACCGTAGAGGTATGCGCAGAGTTCGGGCAAGGAGCAGTTCGATAGTCCGGCGTCTGCTAGCGCCTTGAGCAGCTTGGGGCGATGCAGCGCCAGCCACTGATCCGCGCCAGTGGCGGGGAAGAACACCGGGGAAGTGAACTCTGAGTCGTGGAAGCCGAGTTCCTCGCTGGTGCCCAGGCGGTTGACCAACGTCTCAAACGTTCGCTGAAGCCGCTGGGCCTGCTTGTACTGAGCCGCAGCGGCTGCATCGCTTCGCTTCTGAACCGAATGAAACGCGCAGACCATTGCCGCGTTCGTCGCCGGTCGCCAGCAGTACTTGCAGAACTTCAACAGATCAAGCTGTCGGCCGTCGACCACTGCATGCCGCGCGCCGATGTCGAGCTTCGCGTACCCGCGCATGCGCAGGTACGACGCGACCTCGACCGTTTCCCTTGGCTTTCGCTCACGCGGCGGTCGCGTCGAGTGGTGATAGAGCAGGTCCACGACCACTGACGCCTCGACCAGCTCTTCAAGCTTGAGTTCATCCGATGCGATAGCGAGCTCAAACTGGATGGCCTCCACCTTGTCCCATGTGGGCTGGCCTTCGATGGCCAGCAGCTTGTGGTGCTCCGGCGAAATCATCAGCCCGACAAAGTGGCGGATCAGCTCGGCCGCGGTCGCAGGATTGATGGGTCGATCCTCGACGTCCAGCGCCATCATCTTCAGCACGGCCACCATCGGGTAGGAATAGATGCCCGTGGGCAAGTCTTCGAGGTACAGCGGCATCAAGTGTCCAGATTTGCCAGTAGTTTCCCCTGGCCTGCCCGCCTAGCATGCCGCGAGGCAGGTACATCCATGGACACGATGACGATCAGTGATGTCAGCAAGTTGCTCCACATCACGGAAGAGAGCGCACGCAATCGAATCTCGGCGGGCCAGGCCATGCCGCCATCGTTCAGAGTTGGCAGGCGGCGGCTGTTCCTGCGCGTGGACGTCGAGCAGTGGGTCGCGGAGCGCATCACGCGCCCCCCATCGCCAGCCGCCGCAGGCGCCAGTCTGATGACGCCGGCTGTCTCGTCCGCGTCCACATCCACTGACGGCACCGCCCAGGTTGCCGAACAAGGTGCGGCATCCCCAAATTCCGGCAACAGCATCACGCGAACCGGGGCCTGACCCGGCCTTCAACCCAAATAAAGGAGACTCGCCAGACGACCCAGCGATCTGTTTGAACCCCAGAAATGCAAAAGCCCGGGTTGCAACCCGGGCTTGAGCAGTCGGCCGAGGCCAACCAGACGGCAATCTGTTGGCATGAGTATCGGTCGCGGCATCCGTGGCGTCAAGCGACGCGGTGCGCTGGGAAAGCTCACCCACGACCTGCACTCACAGGTCGCATTGAAAGCATCCATGCGACTACCCATACACCTGCAGCGCGAGATCGTGCGACTGCATTTCCATGACCCACGCCGGTCCAGCCGCTCCATCGCGGCGTCGATAAACACCACCGGCACCACTGTCGGCGATCTGAGAAAACGACTGCTCGCCTCTGGCCGCACTGAGCAGGAACTGCAAGATCTTGACGACGACGCCTGGGTCAGCGCCCTCGGCACCCAAGATCGCTCCATCGCCGTGCGCAAACATGCTCCCGACTGGCAATGGGTCCATGAAGAGATGAAGCGGCCCTCCGCCACACTCGAAGTGCTGTGGCGAGAGTGGCGAGAAACCTGTCCCGACGGCATCGGCTACACCCAGTTCAGCACCCTGTACAGGGAATGGAAGAAGACGCTGAACGTGGTCATGCGGCAAACCCACGCGCCAGCGGACAAGCTCTTTGTGGACTTCGCTGGCCAAACCGTCGAGATCCGCGATCCCGAAGGTGGGCCGTCGGTGTTCGCCCAGGTCTTCGTCGCTGTCTTGGGCTACTCAAACCTCACCTACGTCGAGGTGGTCGCGAGCCAGACCACGCCCGACTGGATCCAGTGCCACATCAACTGCTTCGAAGCGATGGGCGGCGCACCTCGCTGGGTGGTCTGCGACAACCTCAAGGCCGGCGTCATCAGCCGCGGGCCCGAGCGGATCGTGCTCAATCCGTCCTACCTGGACGCGTTGCGCCACTTCCGCACCGCGATCGCGCCGACGCGGCCGCGCAAGCCCAGGGACAAGGGCAAGGCGGAAGTGGGCGTGCAGATCGCCCAGCGCTGGATCTTGTTCCGGCTGCGCGACCGGATTTTCTTCAGCGTGGCAGAGGCGAATGCCGAGGTTCGGCGTTTGACCGCAGAGATGAACGATCACCCTTTCCGCAATCGCGCGGGGACTCGGAGGCAGCGCTTCGAGGAAGGCGAGCGCGCAGCGCTGCTGGCCTTGCCCGCAGCGCCGTACGAGCTCTGCGACTGGCGCTATGAGGTGAAGGTCGGTGCTGACTACCACGTCGAGCATCGCGGTTCGTACTACTCGGTCCCCTTCCAGTTGGCCCATCAGCGCGTGGACGTGCGCGTCACGCGGAACCTGATCGAACTGTTCGGCCGCGGCCGCCGCGTGGCGGTTCATGCACTCGCAACGAGCCCCGGACAGACCATCACCTTGGATGAGCATCGGCCGGTCTCGCACATCCGCGTGTTGGAAGGCGAGCCCAAAGCGTTGATGACCTGGGCGGAAACCGTCGGCCCGCAGGCGCAGGCCATGCTGCGCTATCACCTCGAACAGCGGACCGACGAGTTCAACGGCGTGCGCACGGCGCGGGCGCTGCGGGATTTGGCCCGGGCCTATGGCAACCAGCGCTTTGAAGAGGTCTGCGCCTATGCATTGCGCTTGAACATCCGCACGCTGCGCGCGCTCAAGTCCATCTTCAGCGATGCGACGGACCGCCGCGCGGCCCAACCTCCACAAGGGAGCACCGCCTCCCGGCCTGCGCATGAAAACCTGCGCGGCGCCGAGTACTACGGGAACTGATCATGGGCGTCACCACACAAAACATCGCGCAGATGCGCACCCTCAAGCTGTCCTCCATGGCCAGGGCCTACGAGACGCAGCTCGAACAGCCCAGGCTGCATGAACTGGCGTTTGATGACAGGCTAGCGTTGCTGATGGAGGCCGAGGAGTCCGACCGGCGCAATCGCAAGCTCAGCAGGCTGATTCGGCAGGCGAACTTGCGCGAGAACGCGTCGCTGGAAGACGTCGACTACGGCGCTGGCCGCGGGCTGGACAAGGCCTTGGTCGCCTCGCTGGCCAGTTGCACCTGGATTGCCAAGCACCAGGGGCTGCTCGTCATCGGCCCTACCGGCGTGGGCAAGACCTGGCTCGGGTGCGCGATGGGCAACCAGGCCTGTCGCAAGGGCCTGACGGTGCAGTTCCACCGTCTCAGCGAGCTGTACGACCAGATCGCCGAAGCCCAGCACGACGGGACGCTGCCGAAGCTGAAACTGGCGCTCACGAAGCCGAACTTGCTCATCCTCGACGATTTCGGCATCGGTGAGATGACGGCCACTGCCGCTCAGCTGCTGCTCGACGTCATCGACGGGCGCCAGCAGCGCGGCTCCCTGCTCATCACGAGCCAGTACCCGGTCGACAAATGGCATGGCCTGTTTCCCGATCAGACTGTCGCCGACGCCACGCTGGACAGGTTTGTGCACACCTCGCACCGCCTGAACCTGAAGGGTGAGTCGATGCGCAAGCTGCGCGCGAAGCTGGAGCTTGAGGCAGCGTAGACGTCGCTCAGGGTGCCGTTGCACGAGCACTCTGGCAACGGCACGCGTCGTGGGCGCGCCGGCACGAGCTGCTGCCCGTACTGCGTCGCGGCTGGCTTGCCGGCACACTGCCGACATGGACCTTGCCTATTTCCTGCGCGAGCGCACGGCGCTGATCCGGCACTTCTACGACACCGCCTCGGCACCGTTCATCGAGACCAAGCGGCTGATCGAGGCTGGTGAACCTCCCTTCCAAGACCCTCCTTACGACGAGAGCGGCGAACCGGCATTCATGGAGGAATGGTCGCGCGCCGATGTCGAACTCGAGCTGCTCGGGCGAGCGTGCATCACCATGCTGTCGGAGAGCATCAAGCACTATCTTCAAGGCTGGGAGCGTGAGGTGCCGCTTACCGCTGCCGCCGTGAAGGCCATGGGCACCAAGGGTTTCGTGCGGGCCTACGTGGACCACTACCGCACCCAACTCGGTCTGCAGGACTGCCCGGCAGACCTCGACGTCATTGAGCAGGTCGTGCTGGCTCGCAACAGCGCTCAGCACAACGGCAACCTGGTCATGCCCACGGTTGAGCACGACAGCAAGACCCGCGCAAAGTACCCGCGTCCGTTCTTCAGCCGGCCGGGTGGACCGGACGAGACCCCTGATGGCCTTGACAACTTCCTGGGTGAATGGGTGCACGTCGACCGCGGGAAGTTGCTGCGCGCCACGGAGCAGGTCGAGGTCCTGGCCGACTGGCTGCAAGGGCAGATCTACGCCCGGTGAAACCTCTAGCCATCTTCGGTTCCCTCGGCTGTTACATTGGATTCCGAGGTGTGGCCCAGGTCGCGCTTCCCTGCTTTTCCTCCCTGAGCAGGCGCCTTTGCGATGACAGCGACGGCGTTCAGACCCTCGGCGATGCCGGGGGTTTTCTTTTTCCAGCGCTGCAGTTGCGACGGCTCCAGGCTGATTCGAGTCGTTCACACGCCCACGCCTGAGTGGCAGAAGCCATCAAGACCGGTCCGTTTGCGATACCGCAGCTACACGAGGTGGCGCGCACCTTCAAATCCAACGTACAGCCCAACAAGGAGGATCAGTGCACCGGAGAAGTAGGGAGCTTTGCGCGCGAACTCTCCGAACCCACTCCAGCGCTTGGACACGTGCTTGACGC
The DNA here is from genome assembly GCA_003963075.1 of Burkholderiales bacterium. GTDB lineage: Bacteria > Pseudomonadota > Gammaproteobacteria > Burkholderiales > Burkholderiaceae_C > Pelomonas. Next base: position 2,696 of record RXJV01000069.1, on the reverse strand, counting down.
TGAGGGCTGCCATCGCCCCTGATGCCACCATCGTCAGCGCCAGCCCGACGCTGAAACACAGCACCAGCGCGGCCCCCAGCGTGAACTGCTTCAGCTGCAGGCAGAGCAACAGGACCGTGATTGAGGCCGGGCATGGAATGAGGCCGCCGGTGAGGCCGAAGATGATGATCTGCGTCGTGGTGACCTCGCGATTGGCAAACCGTCGCTTGATGTCGTTGGCGTGTGCACGCTCGTGCGCGTCCTGGTATTCCAGGTCTCCAACCTCCAGCCCTTCATGATCGTGGCCATATTCATGTTCGGTGAACACCAGGTCGTAGTCGTGGCGATGACCTTCGTGGCCCAGGCTCAGTCGCGCTTCAAATTCATGCGGTTCCGGAATCTCCTCGACGGACTCCAGATAGCCGTTGCAGGCTGCGAAGCGAAACGTCTGGCGGGCGCCGTCCGGACGAGTCGTGATGACCTCGACTTCACTTGCCGACCAGCGATGACCGCTCTCAGCGTGCAGGCGGAAGCGTGGCGGCACGCCGGTCTCAAAGACTTCCAGCCGCACCGTGCCGTGACCCGTGTCGACCCGCTTCGGCTCGTCATGGTCATGATGGTGGTCATGACCGTGTCCATGACTGCGTTGGTCGCGCCAAGTGCGCCAAAGCATCCATGCGGCGACCCCGACGATGAGCACGGCTGACGCCATCTGGAAATACGGCTCCGTGGCCTCGGCGTTCCAGTTGCGACCGAAGTAGAGACCGGCGAGCGCGACCAGCCAGACGACGGCGGTATGCGACAGCGTCGCCGACAGCCCCAGCAGAACGGCCTGCGTCAGCGTGCCGCGGATGGCCACGATGAAGGCGGCCATCATCGTCTTTGAATGACCAGGCTCCAGGCCATGAAGAGCACCGAGCAAGATGGCGCTGGGCACGAAAAGCCAGGCGTTGCCTTGCTGCAATAGGGATGCGAAGTCGGTCATGAAATGGGACTCTTGATTATGACGCCTGGGTACTCCACCCCAGTACCTATGGGTACTCTACCCTAGTACCCTGATAAAGTCAGCCCATGTCTCACACCGTCACTGGTCAAAAGAGTCTTCTTGCACGAGTGCGCCGCATCAAGGGCCAGGCGGACGGTCTCGAACGCCTCATCGAGGCCGGGCAGGACCTGGATTGCGGCAAGGTGCTTCAGCAGATCGCCGCCATCCGAGGCGCGGTCGCCGGCCTGATGGCGGAAGTTCTGGAAGGTCACTTGCGTGAGCATGTGGCGGCAGAGCACATCACGCCGGAGCGGCGTCAGGAAGAAATCGAAGAAGTCGTTGCCGTACTTCGCACCTACCTGAAATAAGGCTGGCTTGTGTCGTCGTGGCGGGCCAAGAGGCTCGGCCACGTCCATCGCTATGACTTCGCCGAGTAGCGCTGGCTACTCCCGATCGGTGCGCCAGAGGCCGAGCGATAATGCAGTCGTCATTGGGGAGTAGCCGCTCTTCGCTCGAAGAGGCTGACGTCAACACACTTGGCCCGCAGGCCATGGCGTCCGCAGTTTCACGACCTGGCAAGACCTTTGACCACATTGCCTCCGCACTGGCCGGGGAAGCAATGTGGTCATTCGTCTTGGAACCGGCCGTGGAACGTTTGTGGAAGCACTCTTCGTCTCAACTGGTGTCGTGGCCCTCGCCGAGATTGGCGACAAAACCCAACTCCTCGCCTTCATCCTGGCCGCACGGTTCAAGAGGCCGTGGCCCATCATTGCCGGCATCCTGTGCGCCACCATCGTGAATCACGGCGTCGCCGGCGCCTTGGGTGCCTGGATCACTGCGGCGGTCTCCCCTGAAATCCTTCGCTGGGTGCTGGGTGCCTCGTTCATCGGCATGGCCATCTGGACCCTGATTCCCGACAAGATCGAGGAAGAAGAGACGCATGTCGCAAAGCGCTTCGGCATATTCGGGGCCACGCTGATCACGTTCTTCCTCGCCGAGATGGGCGACAAGACGCAGATTGCCACGGTGGCCATGGCCGCGCACTATGCCGATCCGATCTTGGTGGTCGCTGGTACCACGCTGGGCATGCTCTTGGCGGACGTGCCCGCCGTGTTCATCGGCGACAAGCTCGCCAACCGGATTCCAATGAAGCTCGTGCACAGCTTTGCCGCGGCGATCTTCGCCGTGCTGGGTGTTGCCACGCTCCTGGGTGCGGGATCAAGTTTCGGAATCTGAAGCGGCCTCCAGGCGCTCTTGCAGACGCCGAGGCAGCAGACGAAGCGCCGTCAGAGGTACTTCGAGATGGCCTTGAATTCCTGGATGGCATCTCGGGCGCTTTGCTTGCCCTCATGGACGGCTTTGTCCAGGCAATGGTCTATGTGGTCATGAACCAGTGCGCGCTTGGCATTGCTGATCGCGCTCTCAACGGCCTGCAACTGCTGGGCGATGTCGAGGCAGCTGCGCTCATCCTCCAGCATGGTGACGATGCTCTTCAGATGCCCCTGGGCCCGCTTGAGGCGCTTGAGAACTTCAGGATGAGTGGTGTGAATCGTCATGATTCGCATCCTATCCGGGGGGATAGGAATTTTCGTTGACAAGGGTCATTTCGCAGTGCAACAATTTTGGCATTCCTACTTCGGAGCCCAGTGCGTGGACAGTGCCAGTTGTTGCAGCGATTCCGTGCGTGCCGTGATGGCCGCCGCCTGCCAGGCCTTCTGACGCCCGCTCCGGG
>RXJV01000022.1 GCA_003963075.1 Burkholderiales bacterium | reverse complement strand
CGGACTCCGGTTTTGTTTGGACAGGGGGTTTGGCGATTCCCAGTCTCTCAAAACCACTCCGGGTGAACACCCGCAACAACCTATTGAAGCTTCACAGCTAGGCGCGCGGCTCAGCGCGGGTTTGGCATCGACGCTGCCGGCACTGGCACCACTGCGGCGCCAGGCCTGCCCGGGGTCTCGTAGGCCCGCGCGGCAAACAGCCAGTCCTTGGCCTGCATGACGGGGCTCGCATCCGTGGTCGTCTGGCGCAGCAGGGCCTGGCCGGAGCGGCTGCGCACCGCGCTGAAGGCGCCCGGCCGGCCCGGCTCCGGCACCCGTTCCCAGTCGGCTTGGCCGGTGAACGGATCGGGGTAGAGCCGCCGCAGATGATGCCGGGCCTTGAGGCCTCGACGGTCTTCCAGCAGATCGTCCCAGCTCTTGGGATATTGGGCCGGCGGATTCGGCGTGGCCCGGGCATAGCTCGCAATCGCCCGCGCAATCTCACCGCCGCGGAACTCCAGCTCCCGCTCACGCTCCCGCTGCGCCGCCGTGGTCCAACTCCGGCCCAGGGCCGCGAGGCCGGCCGCGGTGATCGCGACCAGGAACAGCACCGCCAGGTAGGTGAAGCCCCGCGGGTGGCTGGCCTTACCAGTCCGCATACAGGCGCCCGTCGGCCGCGCGGCCGTCGGCGCCGCTGCGAACGTCCCAGACCCTTCCGCTCGCCTGCATCTCGGCCGGCGGGGGCAGTTCCACCCAGGTCTCGCGGCTGCCGGAGATTGGATCCTCGGGAATCTCGCGGACGTAGCGTGCGGTCGCCAGTTCGGCAAGCGACTCGGGATATCGGCCCTTGTCGGCCGCGAACTGATCGATCGCATCGCGCATGGTGTTGAGCGAGCTCAGCAGCGCCGTCTCCTTAGACCGTTGCAGCGACTGGAAATAGCGCGGCGCCGCAATCGACGCCAACAACGCAACGATGGCCATCACGACGATCAACTCGATCAGCGTGAAGCCGCGCACCCCGGCCCGAGGCCACGGGCGCACCGGCGATGCGGCGGTGGCGTTCCGATGCATCACCAGTCCTTGATCCGGCTGCCGTCGAGCGCCTGGCGCTCGGACCGGGAGAACACGTCGAACACGTCGCGGCCCGCCCGCGGTTCGCCGGGCGGGCTGTCATAGGCACGCAAGCCCCAGGTCTCGGCGGCGGGCAGGTTCGGGTCGGCGAAGGGGTCACGCGGCAGGCGGCGCAGGAAAAAGATCTTGCGGCCGTTGGCCGACCGGGCATCGACGACGCCGTCCACCAGGGCGGCCAGGCTTGGCGGGTAGCCGCTGTCCTCGGGGCTCTGCAGGATGGCGCCTGCCTCGGCGGCATGCTTGTAGGCGTCGATGCCCTCGCGCAGGGAGCGCAGGGCCTGGCGCAATTCCTGCTCTCGCGCCCGCTGCGCCGAGACCTCCAGCAATGGCCGTGCCGCCGCGGCCAGCACGCCGAGCATGGCCAGCACCACCAGCATCTCGATCAAGGTGAAGCCGCGCACCTGCATCGCATCAACGCGGCGCTTCGACGGTGGTCAGCCCCGAGCCGTCCAGCCGCACCGAGGCCGACTCGCCGTTCAGCCCCTGGGCCGACAGGCCCGTCACCGAGATATTGAGCACCTCGCCATTCGCGGCCGGCAAGGCCCGCAGCGCCAGCACCTTGTCGCCACGCGGCGGCAGCTCGAACGGGACGCGGCCGGGCGTCAGGCCGGGCTGGTTCAGGTTGACCTGCAACCGGCTGGCGTCGAATTCGAGCTCACCCTTGATGCTAAGGGCACTCTCGTTCTTCAGCGTCACGGCCACCGTGCCGCCGGGCCCGACCTGGGGCGTGACATCGAGCTTGAGCGTAGCAAGTTCTGGGCTTGGCGCGGCAGTGCTGGCGGGCGCTGCCGCCGCAGCCCCCGTCGCCGGCCCGACACCCAGCCGGGCATCGCGCCTGAGCAGGGTCGAGAACGCGCCCGGGCTGGCATCGGTGCCGCCGGCCAGCCGCGTCAGCGAGGCGTCCGGCACCGCCAGGTTGCGCACCACCCGCGGCGTGATCAGCAGCACCACCTCGGTCTTGTTGCGCGTGTCGGTCTGCGTGCCAAACAAGCGGCCCAGCACCGGCAGACGCGACAGCCCCGGGATGCCGACCGCGCTCTTGCGATCCTCGTCATTGATGAGGCCGGCCAGCACTTGCGTCTCGCCGTCGGCCAGGCGCAGCGTGGTGGAGGTGTTGCGGGTACCGATCTCATAGGCCGTCGTGCCCCCCGGGCCGGTCACCTGGCGGATCAGGTTGCTAACCTCCAGGCCCACCTTGATGACGACGTCGTTGTCGAGCTGGATGCTGGGCTCGACATCGAGCTTCAGGCCGATGTCCAAGTAGCTGACCGAGGCCGCCACCGAGGTCGAGCCGCCGAAGTTGGTCGTCGTCGTGAACACCGGCAGCTTCTGGCCGATGTGGACCTTGGCCTTGTCGCGGTTGCGCACGCGGATCTTGGGATTGGCCAGGATGTTGGAGTTGCCGGCCGTGCCGCGCAGCGTGGCGACGACGGCGGGGTTGGCGATGCTGTAGCGGAACTGGTCGCGCTGGCCGAGGAAGACCTGGCCCGTGGCGAGGCCGCCGCCGGGCGCCGGCAGGCCGTAGTTGACCGTGTCCGGCCACTGCAGGCCGAGGGCGTCGACCTGGTCGGTGGCCAGCTCCATCACCTCGACCTCGAGCATGACCTCGGGCTCGGGCAGGTCGACCGAGGCGATCAGCTTCTCCACAAAGCGGACCACCTCGGGCGTATCACGCAGGATCAGCAGGTTGAGCCGCTCGTCGATGTGGATGTCGCGCACCTTGGCAATGGTGCGCACCATGGCCTGCACCTGCTTCACGTCGGCGTTCGTCAGATAGAGGGTGCGGGTGATCAGCTCCTGGTGCTCGCGCTGCTTGGCGGCCGTGGCCGGGAAGATCAGCACCGAGCTGTCGTTGAGCAGCTTGCGGTCGAGCTGTTGCGTGCCCAGGATGACGCGCAGCGCCTCGTCGAGCGTGACGCCGCGCAGAAAGACGGTGACGCGTGCATCGGCCCGCACATCCTTGTCGAACACGAAGTTGATGTTGCTGCTGCGGGCCAGGGCCTCGAAGACCTGGCGCAGCGGCGCGTCGCGGAACTCCAACGTGACCGGCTTCTGGAAGCCCGGGCCGAGCTCGCCGACGGTCGTCTCGAGCGGCTTGGCCTGAGCCACCTGGCTGGCCAGCAGCCGCGCGCCGGGATGCTGGGGCGATTCGGCCAGGATGTCGCGCGCAATGCCATCGGCACGCTCCAGACGCCCCTCCTTGAGCGCCAAGCGGCCGGCGGCGAGCTGGCCCTCCTGGCGCCGGCCGCGCTCGACCTCGACCGTCAAGGCCGCCAGCCGCGGGTGGCGGGCGTCGGCCAGGGCCAGCTGGCTCACCAGCGCCTGGGCCTCGTCCCAACGGCCGGCGCCGCGCAGCGCCTCGATCTGCAGGATCAAGCGCGCCGAGGCCTGTTCGCGCGCGCGCACCTGGGCGGCCCGCAATGCGGGGTCATTCGGGTCCTTGGCGCGGGCATCGTCCAGCACCCGCAGCGCGGCCGTCCACTGGTTGCTGCGGCCGAGGTCTTCGGCCTCACGCAGGGCCGGGTTGGCGCAGGCCGCCAGCAGCAGCACGGTGCCGGCGATGAGTAGGAGCTGCTTCATGGCACAGCCTTGAAAATAATGTTCTGAGGAAGTCTGGCGGGCAGCCAGGTCAGGCTGACGCCTTGCGGGGACACCTGCTCGACACGCCACTGGCCGTCGATGACGTCGCCGCGCTTGACGCTCAACGACTTGTTCGGGCCGCTCAGCAGCGCGACCTCGGTGGCCTGCCCCCCCGCGCTGTCGACGAGGCGGCCGATCATCTGGTAGGGCGGCAGCGGCGCCACCGGCGGTGGGGCCGGCGCGATCGCCTGCGGCGGCGGTGCCGGCGGCGGCGGTGGCGGCTGCCAGGCCGCGAGCTGGCCCGGCTCGGCATCGGCCCAGGGCTGGCGGCCGGCGGGGCGCGCCGCATCGGCCGCCTTCTGGCCGGCCGTCACCGCCCGCTCCGGCGGTGCGGCGGCGGGCCGTCGCGGCGCGGCGGTGGGCGCAACGACCGTGCCGTCCTCGGGCTGCAGCGCAAGCCCGACGCACAGGGCCAGGGTCAGCACGAGGCCGCCGCCGAGCAGCCACTGACGCGGTGTTGCCCTCATGGCGCCGCCCTGCCGTGTAGCGACCACTGCAGCTCGGCGTCGACGTCGACCGCCATCGGGCTGGCCCGGCGCAGCTTGATGGCGTCCAGGCTCAGCGCCGGGTCGTGTGCCAGCGCGGCGCCGATGTAGCGGCGCAGCTGGGCATAGGAGCCGGTCACGGGCATGGTCACGCGCAGCCTCTCCAGGCCGTCTGCGCTGGCCAGCCGGTGCTCGGTGCGGGCGCCGTTCAGGTCCAGCCGGGCGGCCAGCTCCAGCAGGTCGGCTAGGCGCTGCTGACGCGCGCTCGGCGGCGGCAATGCGGCCAGCCATTGCTGGGCGTTCAGCGATGCCGGTGCGACGGCGACGGGCACGGCCCGCGCACGCAGGGCCCGCACCTCGGCCTGCAGCGCCGCGGCCTGGGCATCCCAGCGCTGGCCCAGCAGCGCGGCCACCGCCGCGAGCGCAAGCGCCAGCAGGCCGCCCAGGCCGGGCCCGCCGAGTGCTCTGAAGATGGCGATGATCGGCTTCATGCGCCCCCTCCGCTGCGCACACGGGCGCTGATCTCGAACCGCTGGCCGGCCAGGCCGGCCTCGGCGGCCGAGAAGCGCGACAGCAGCACCTGGCTCCAGCCCGGCGTCGCGCCCAGGCGCTCGGCCAGTTCCAGCGCCAGCCCGCGATCGGGCGTCAGGCCCTCCAGCCGCAGCTCGCCACGGCCGGCGCTGGCGTCCAGGCCCAGCCAGGCCATCGGCTTGGCATCGGCGCCGGCGGTCTCGACCCGGGTCAGCACGGCCTCCCAGGGCATGTCCAGCAGCGCACGGGCCTCGCTGGCGCTGCGGTTCTCGGCCACCACCGCCGGCGCGCCTCGCCGTGGCGCGACCGCCGTGGGTGTGCGCACGGCGAGGGCGCGGCCGTGCGCCGCCTCGGCGAGGCCCAGGGCGCGATGGCTGTCGGCAGCGCTCCAGGCGGCCGCGGCCAGCACCAGCGCGCCCGTTGCGCCGAGCGGCCAGGCCAGCGCCGAACGACCGCTGCGCGGCAGGAAATCGGGTTGCGGCAGCGCGGGGCCGGGCTGCGGAGCCAAGTCGCTGTCGGGCGTGCCGATCGCGAGCGCGCTACCCGCGCCGAACTCGGCCAGCTGCTTGACGCGGCGCGGCTGCAGGCCGACCACGCGGCCGCGGTCGAGCGTGATGACGACTGCGATCTCGCCCTCGTGCCAGAGCGCATGGCCGGAGGCGGCGCGCGTGGCGCTGGGCAACGAGGCGAGCCACACGGCCCAGGCCGGCCGGATGGCCGCGAGACGCACCCGGGCCGACCGCGCCTGCGCGCTCAGCGCGGCCAGGTCCAGCCCGTGCAGCGCCGACGCACCACAGGCGCTGCCCTGCTGCCAGGCGGCGATCGCAAAGCGCTGCGCGCTGGCGCCGAAGTAGTGGGCGAACTGCTGCTGGGCATAGGCCTGCACGGCGTCGAGGTCGGCCAGAGGCAGCCCGGGTTCAACGACCAGCTCATGCAGGGCGCGGGCGCTGACAACCAGCTCGACGGCCGAGCCCGGCTTCTCGCGGCACCAGGCCGCGAACTCGTCGCCGCCCGGCGTGACGAAAACCCGCCGTGGCTTGACCAGGTAAGCGCCCAGGCGCTGGCGCAGGCGTTCACTCATCGAGGGTGACACGTTCGAGCTCCTCGAAAGTGGTCTCGCCACGGCAAACGGCGGCCAGGGCCAGCTCGCGCAGCGGCTTCATGCCGCGCGCCTTCGCCGCGGCCTTGATCTCGGACATCGGCGCGCGGGCGGCGATCAGATCGCGCAGCCCGTCATCGAGCTTGAGCAGTTCGGCCACCGCGTGCCGGCCCCGGTAGCCGGTGCCGCGGCAATGGCCGCAGCCCTCGCCCTTCATGAACTGGCCGTTGATGGCGCCATGCCGGGCCAGCGTGCCGGCATCCGGCACAAAGGGCCGGGCGCAATGCCTGCAGGTCAGCCGCACCAGGCGCTGGGCGAGCACCGCGTTCAGGGCCGACACCACGTTGTACAGGTCCAGGCCCATGTGCATGAAGCGGCCAATGACATCGAAGGCGTTGTTGGCATGCACGGTGCTGAACACCAGGTGGCCGGTCAGCGCCGCCTGCACCGCGATCTGGGCCGTCTCGGCGTCGCGGATCTCGCCGACCATCACGCGGTCGGGGTCATGGCGCAGGATGGAGCGCAGGCCGCGCGAGAAGGTCAGGCCTTTTTTCTCGTTGACGGGGATCTGCACGACGCCCGCGAGCTGGTACTCGACCGGGTCTTCGATCGTGATGATCTTGTCGGCGCCGGTATGGATCTCGGCCAGCGTCGCATACAGCGTGGTCGTCTTGCCCGAGCCGGTGGGGCCGGTGACGAGCAGCATGCCGTGGGGCTGGCGGGCCTGGTGGCGGATGGCGGCCCGCTCGGCCTCGCCAAAGCCCAGCACATCCAGCGTCAGCGTGCCGGCGCGCGCGATCGCCGCGCGGTCCAGGATGCGGATGACCGCGTCCTCGCCGAACACGCTGGGCATGATGCTGAGGCGGAAGTCGATCTCGCGGCCCTGCACGCGCAGCTTGAAGCGGCCGTCCTGCGGCAGCCGGCGCTCGCCGATGTCCAGTTCGGCCATGACCTTGAGCCGCGACACCAGCTGCTCGGCGACCTGCGGGCCCTCGACCGCACGCACCAGCGCCATGACGCCGTCGATCCGGAAGCGGATCACGGCGCCCCGCGCGCTGCACTCGATGTGGATGTCCGACGCCGCATCCTGCAGCGCGTCGTACAGGGTCGCGTTGAGCAGGCGCACGACCGGGCTGGCCTGCTCGCTGAGCGCGAGGGCCGACAGTTCCTCGGTCGGATCCTCCACCGCACCCAAGGCATCCTCGACGTCGGACAGCGCGCGAAAGTCGGCCTCGCCGGCACCGAGGAAATGCGTCACGGCGTCGACCGACGCCCGCTGCCAGCCGACCGGCGCCTGCAGACGCGATTCGACGCTCTGCAGCAGCATCGCGTCCTCGTCGCGTTCGGCCAGCAGCACACGCCGGCCGCCCGCGCCCACCGCGAGCACCGCGCGCCAGCGCTGGGCCTGGGCCTGGGGCCATTGCTCGAAGTCGAGATGCCAGGGCCCCTGCTCAGCTGGCAGCCAGTCCGCCAGGGAGATGGTCATTGCACCTGCTCCACCCGCTGGAAGATCGGCAGATACATCAGCACGATGATCCCGCCCGTCATGGTGCCCCTCGCCTCGCGGGTACGCGAGTCGGTCCCCCAGGGGGACGCGGGCCGGCTTGGGGCGGCCCGGCGCTCGGCCCGCCGTGATCGGCTAGCCACGACGCTCTTCATTGAACTTGCTCCACCAGCTGGAAGATCGGCAGATACATCAGCACGATGATCCCGCCGATCAGCACGCCCATGATCAGCATCAGCGCCGGGTTCACGAGGCGGGACAACAGGTCGGCCAGCCGCGCGGCCTCCTCGTCGTGAAAGGCGGCGGCGCGCTCCAGCATGGCCGGGACCTCGCCGCTGCGCTCGCCGACACGCAGCATCCGGCGCGCGACCGGCGTGGCGAGGTCCTGCGCGTCGAAAGCCGCCGACAGGCGCTCGCCGCGCTCGACCTGGGCCGCCGCGGCCAGCACCGCGCCGCGCCAGGGCGCGGCCACCACATCGACGACGATTCGCAGCGCCGCCAGGGCCGGCACGCCTGCGGCCAGCAGCATCGCCAGCGAGCGATACAGCCGCGCCAGCGCCAGCACCCGCAGCCGCGGGCCCAGGCCGGGCAGCGTCCACAACGCGGCCTGCATGCGCAGCCGCAACGCGGGCCGGCGCAGCAGCGCATAGACCGCCGAGGCGGCCAGCGCGAGGCCGCCGAGCACGAGGGCGGGCTGGGCGCCCGCGGTCTGGCCGAACTCGATCAGCACCCGTGAGGCCCAGGGCAGGCTGGCGCTGGTCTGCTCCAGGATGCCGGCAAAGCGCGGCAGCACATAAAGCAGCAGGAACAGGATGACGGCCGAGCCGACGCCCAGCAGCATCAGCGGGTAGACCAGCGCGGCGACCAGACGCGACCGCAACGCGTCCACCCAGGCCAGGTAGCGCGCATGCTGGGCCAGCGCCACCGAGAGCTGGCCGGTCTTTTCGTTGGCGGCAACGATGGCGCAGACGAGTTCGTCGAAGGCCTGGGGCTGCTGGCTCAGGGCCGCCGACAGGGGCTGGCCCTGCTCGATCTGCGTGATGACGGCGTCCAGCGCCGCCCGCACGCCGGGCTGTGACTCCTTTTCGCGCAGCGTGTTCAGCGCCTCGAGCAGCGCGATGCCGGCATCCAGCAGCACGGCCAGCTCCTGGCTGAACAGCTGCAGCGGGAACTTCGCGCGCCGCCGCCAGGGCCTGCCGGCCTCGACCGCGGTCAGCTCGCGCACCGCCAGCACATGCTGGGGCGGCACGCCCAGCGCGGCCGCGACACCGGCGCGGTCGGGCGCCTCGACCCGCTCGGAGCTGACGCTGCCCCCGCGCAACACACGGGTCTGAAACTGCGGCACGACGCGATTCACCAGGAGCCGAGGTCGGCGTCCTCACCCTCGCCGCCGGGGCGCCCGTCCTTGCCGAAGGACAGCAGGTCGTAGTCGCCGTGTTCGCCCGGGCTGCGGTACTGGTAGTCATGGCCCCAGGGGTCCTTGGGCAGGGCCTTGCTCAGATAGGGCCCGGCCCACTTCGGCTCGTCGGCCGGCTTCGTGAGCAGCGCTGCGAGGCCCTGTTCGGTGCTCGGGTAATGGCCGACGTCGAGGCGGTACTGGTCCAGCGCCTTCTGCAGTGCGTCGATCTGGGCCCGCGCCGCCTTGACCTCGCTCTTGCCGATCTGGCCGAAGAACTTGGGCCCGACATAACCGGCCAACAGGCCGATGATGACCATGACGACGAGCAACTCAAGCAGCGTGAAGCCGCGGGCAATCCGGGAGCGAGGCATGTTCAGGCGGTGACAGGGGGACCGCAACTATTGGCAAGCTTCGGCGCCCCGGCAATCGGGAAATGACCCCCCCTGCATTCGCAGGGGCCGGCCGCCTCAGGGCGACTGCGCCAGCGTGCAGCTGCTCGCCACGTCGGCCGGGCAGGGCCCCTGCCAGCGGATCTGCACCGCGGCGGCTGGCGGCAGCGGCGAGCGCCCGTCCAGCACCTGGCCCCGCACGCCGGTGAACGTGGCGAGCGTCGTCCAGTCGCTGCTGCCGGACCGCCGGTATTGCAGGCGGTAGAGGCTGCCCGGCCGCAGGCTGCGGGTCTTGATCTGGTATTCGCCGTTGACGATGGCGAAGCTCGGGTTGTCGGGGAAGGGCCGCGCCAGCGGCTCGCCGACGATCAGGCCCTGGCCCGGTTGCTGCACGGCCTTCCAGTAGGCCTCGAGGGCGGTCGCGCCGCGCCAGTACTGGTCGATGAGCACCGAGGCGCGCGAGAACTTCTCTGCGAAATTGCAGGGCTCCTCGACGGTGCCATAGCTCGCCGTCGCGCCGGCGTCGAGCCAGGCGGTGATGGGCATCTGGCCCAGTGCTGTCGGCAGCACGCCGCCGAAGGAGGTCAGGGTATCGGCCAGGGCGCCGGGGCGGAACTGCAGCGTCGACAGGTTGGCGACGCTGGCCAGACCGGTCTGGTAGAAGAGCACACCCGCCTTGCCCGCGGGCGCGTCCGCGGCCGAGGAGCCGCTGCTGTTGTCGACGTAGTTCAGCGCGAGGGCGCCGCGCCAGGCGGCGGGCAGCGGCGCGAAATCGGTCCAACGCACGGCACGGAGCGTGTCGCTGGTGCGCACCAGCCAGCCGTCACCGCTCGGCTGGGTGCCGTCGGCGGCCACGCCACGGCCGATCAAGGCCTGGGCCGCCGCAAGGCTGGACGCACCGAGCAGCATCGACGGACGCAGCTGCAGCTCGGCCTGGGGCCGGCGCGCCTCGCTGTCGTACAGCGGCGACGCTGCGGTCGTCGCGCAGGGCGTGCTGGCCGGCGTGGGGTTGCAGTAGCGCGTGTCGAAGCCCAAGGTCATCGCGCTCGTGATGCCCATGCTGCAGGCCCCGACGACCCGGCTCGGCCGGGCCCAGGTCAGCAGCGTGGCCTGCACACCCGCGGGCAGCCGCGCGTCGACGTCGGCCTTGAGCGCCGCGAACTCGGCCACGCTGAGGCTGTCGCTGGCGGTGCCGAGCTTCACCTTGATCAGGTTGGCCGCTGGCACGCCGCGGGCCGCCAAATAGGCCGCGCCGACGGCCTCGCTGAGCGGGTCGCCCTCGGCGACCAGGACGGCGAGATCGGCCGGCGCGAGGCCGTTGGTTGGAAGCGACAGGGTCAGGGTCTGGCCGATGCCCCCGGCGTCGGTGCTGCCACCACCTGCCGTGCCGCTGGCGCTGCCTCCGCCACCGCCACCACAGCCGCTCATCAACAGGGGGAGACCGAGGGAGAACAGGCAGATCGCGAGGCGCATGGGACGACATTGTGGCGCCCCGCCGGAAGCCCCACGACACCCCGATTCGCCCCGGTTTGGTGCCGCGATGCACCGCGAACCCGGGCATACCCCAGTGTTTTGCACCGCGGCGGGGCAATACATTGCGACCACTCGACGCGGTTCCGGACCCAGGTCTCGGACCGCCGGGCGGGTTGTGAGGAGACAAGACAGGCGGCAAACGCAACCGGTTGCTTCGTAACCCCGAAGACAATCACACCGGCCACCAAGGCACCCCTTGGTGGCCGTTTTATTTGCGCCCCACCGAACCGCCATGCTTGAACTGATCACCGTCGCCGCCGCCTCCCTGCTTGCAGGCTTCATCGATGCGGTGGCCGGTGGCGGTGGCCTGGTGCTGGTGCCGGCGCTGTTCAGCACCTACCCGAACGCCGTGCCGGCCACGCTGCTGGGCACCAACAAGGGCGCCTGCGTCTGGGGCACCGGCTGGGCCACCCTGCAGTACACCAAGCGCGTCGACCTGCCCTGGCGGCGGCTGATGCCGGCCGCCCTGTTGGCCGGGCTGGGCAGCTTCGCCGGCGCCTGGGCGCTGACGCTTGTCAGCCCCGCGGGCCTGCGCAAGGCCCTGCCGCTGGTGCTGCTGGCGGTGCTCGTCTACACGCTGGCAAAAAAGGACCTCGGCCGCGAGCACCAGCCCCGTTTCAGCGGCCGGGCGGAGGCGGCGGCAGCCGGCGGCATCGCGCTGGCGGTGGGCTTTTACGACGGCCTGTTCGGGCCCGGCACCGGCAGCTTCTTCGTCTTTCTGTTCGTGCGCCTGCTGGGCTATGACTTCCTGCGCGCCTCGGCCACCGCCAAGCTGATGAACCTGGTGACCAACGCGTTCGCGCTCGCGTTGTTCGTCAGCCAGGGCCATATCTGGTGGCATGTCGCCGCGGTGATGGCGCTGACCAATGTCGCCGGCAGCCTGCTCGGCACCCGGCTGGCCCTCAAGCACGGCGCCGGTTTCGTGCGCATTGTCTTCATCGTCGTCGTCGGCATCCTCATCCTCAAAACGGCCTGGGACGCCTTCCTCCGCTGAACTACCATCAAGCATTCCCAGCGTCAATTTCCACCATGCCCGTCGACCCGCAATTGCGCAATCTGGACATCGAGATTCCGACCCAGCCCGAGGTGCTGGTCAAGCTCTCGCTGCTGATGGCGGCCGAGGACATCGATCTGCAGGCCATGTCCTCGCTGGTCGAGACCGACATGGCCCTGGCCGCCGCCGTCATGAAGGCGGTCAACTCCTCGCTCTACGGCCTGCGCGGCCGGGTGCAGACGGTGCACCAGGCCCTCACCTACCTCGGCATGCGCGAGGTGGCGGCCATCACCTTCGAGATGGGCCTGCGCGCCGCGTTTCCGGCGGCGGCCGAGCTGGAGGCGGTGTGGACCCGCGCTTCGCAGCGCGGCCTGCTGATGGGCCGCATGGGCCAGATGCTGGGCGTGGACCCCTGGGCGGCGCATTCCGCCGGCCTGTTCGAGGAATGCGGCAAGGCGGTGCTCTACCGGCATGCGCCCGCGCACTACCCGGCGATGCTGCGCGCCGCGACCAAGGATGCCGACCTGGTGGAGCTGGAGAAGACCGCCTTCGGCGTCAGCCATGATGCCCTTGGCGCCGCGCTGTGCGAGAGCTGGGGCCTGGCGCCGGCGGCGGTTGCCAGCGTGCGCCATCACGTGGAAATCCAGACCTCGCTGACCATGCCCGAGGCCCTCGCCCGGCGCAGCGTCAGCGCCATCTCGACCGTGGCCTGGGCGCTGCTCAACCACCCCGACCAGCTCGACGACATCGCCAGCCAGATCGCGCCCCAGGCCCAGCTCGACGAAACCCTGGTGCTGCGCGCCGCACGCCGCGTCAACGAGCAGCTGCTGGCCGCACAAGAGCACGGCCGCTGAAAGCACGGGCGAGCGCGGTTCGCCGGGCGCGGCGCTTCAGTTCAAGCCGCGAGGCTCAGCCGGTCACGGCCGGCATGCTTGGCGATGTAGAGCGCCTCGTCGGCCGCCTGCATCAGCGCCTGGGCACTCAGATAGGGATGGGCCGGGCTCGCCGCCGCCAGGCCGACGCTGATCGTCAGCGGCGTCTCGGTCGAGCCGTCGGGCAGGCGCTGCGCGCGCAACTCGTCGCGTAGCAACTCCAGCACGCCCTGGGCCTCGGCCATGCCGAAACCCGGCAGCAGTGCGACGAACTCCTCGCCGCCCAGCCGCGCGACCACATCCGTGTCGCGCTTGAAACGCTCGCTGAGCAGGGACGCGACGCGCTGCAAGGCCGCATCGCCAGCAGCCGTGCCATGGGCCTGATTGAACTGCTTGAACTGGTCCAGATCCAGCACGGCCAGGGCCAGCAGCCCGCGCTGACGCTGGGCACGCTTGAACTCGCGGCGCAGCGCCTCGTCGAAGGCGCGCGCATTGGCGATGCCCGTCAGCGCATCGGTGCGCGCCAGCCCGGCGAGCTCGCGCTGCTGGGCCTGCAGCGCCGATTGCGCCTGCTCCAGCAGCAGCTGCTGCCGCGCCAGCTCGCGGCGCAGCTCGCGGGCGTCCTGATCCTGCTGCCACAGCAAATCGCGCACCCGCCGCATCACATGGCCGATACGGTCCAGCTCGGCGGCGAGGCCAGGCGCCGGCAGGTCGACCGCGGAGGTCAGCGGCGCCGGGGCCGATTCCAGGGCCTCGCAGCCCGCCGCCAGCCGGCGCAGCGGCCGCAGCAGCAAGGCCTCGATCAGCAGCAGCTGGGTGGCGCTGATCAGCAGCACGAGCAGGGCGGTACGCGCCAGACCGGCATCCCTCGGCGGCTGCCCATCCAGGCCCCACTCGACCAGGCCGACGATCAGGCCGGTGAGCAGCAACACGCACAGGCCCACACGCAGCCGCAGCGACGGCGTGCGGCGCGAGCCGACCTGGGGCGCGGATTCGGCAAGGGTTTCGGCACTCATTTGTGGCGGGGATGGCGCCACAAATTGTCACGGGCTTCGCCGCGATCCAACTTGGGGTTTGTCTGGGCAGGCCCGACCGGGCTCAGTAGGGCACCTGGTCGGAGGGGTATTTCCAGAAGTCCTTGAGCAGGTAGTTCATCGGCAGCTTCAGCGACGTGTTTTTCGGTGGAATCGGCTTCATGAACCAGCGCTCGTAGACCGCATGCGCCTCGCGACTGGCGATGAGCCGCTTCATTTCGTCATCGACGATGGCCTTGAATTCCGGGTCGTTCTTGGGCAGCACGATGGCCAGGGCCTCGATGGTCAGCAGCTTGCCGACCACCTCGAAGCGGTCCGCATCGGGGCGGGCGGAGACGATGCCATAGAGCTGCACATCGTCCAACACGAAGCCATCGACCTGGCCGGCGGCCAGCATGCCCATGGCCTTGGCGTTGTCCGGCGCCTCGACGATCTTGATGTGCAGGGCGCGCTCGCTGTTGGCCTGGGTGATGGACTTCAGCGGCGTCGTGCCCTTGGTGGACACCAGCGTGCGGCCCTCGAACTGCGCCAGATCGGTGATGCCACTGTTCGCACGCACGAGGTAGCGCGCACCGGTGATGTAGTGAGGCACCGTGAAAGCCACCTTCTCGCGGCGCTCGGCGTTGTTGGTCGTCGAGCCGCATTCGAGATCGGCCTTGCCGTCGACCACCGCCTGGATGCGGTTGGCCGGCGTGACCAGCATGAACTGCGGGTTCAAGCTCGGCATCTTCAGGCGCTGGCGCACGGCCTCGGCCACCTTCAGGCACAGGTCCACCGCATAGCCGACCGGCCGGCCGTCCGGCAGCAGGTAGCTGAAGGGCACGGACGCCTCGCGGTGGGCGATCACGATGCGACCGCTGGTCTTGATGCGGTCCAACACCGGGCCCGCCGAAGCGGTGGTCGTCAGGCCCAGGGCAAGCAACAGCGGCAGCAGGGTTTTCATGAACGTGGATTGTGAGGCCGCCCCCTAAAGTGCCCGCATGCGATGTGGCTATTGGCTGATGCTGGCAGCACTGGCCGGGCCGGCCGGCGCCGACCCCGGCTACTACGTCGTGGCCCCCTACGACCAGGCGGGCCGCGTGGGTGCCGAGCTGCGCTACTGGACCGTCCAGCCGGCCGGCCGGCGCGCCGTGCTGTGGCCCGAGCTGGGCCTGAGCTATGGCATCAACACGCGCTGGACGACCCGGCTGCTGGCCAGCTGGGAGGGCGAAACCATCCGCGGTGCGAAGCTCTCGACCCTGAACTGGATCCATGAGGTTCTGCTGACCCAGGGCGAGCGGCCCTACGACCTGGCCCTGCACGCCCAGCTTGTCCACGATCGCGGCGACCACAGCCACGCGCTGGAGCTGGGTCCGGTCTGGCAGACCGATCTCGGTCGGCTGAAGCTCAACGCCAATGCCTTCTGGGAGTACAGCAGCGCCTCGCGCGACACCCGGCTCAAGCTGCAATGGCGCGGCGTCTACCGCGTGGCAGCCGGCTGGCGGCTGGGCGCCGAGGGCTTCAGCGAGGTCGGCCGCTGGAACCACTGGCTGCCGCAGCAGCGCCAGTCCCACCGCGCCGGCCCGGCCCTGCTGTCCACGCTGTGGGACGAGGGGCCCGACACCGTGACGCTGAACGCCGCCTACCTGTTCGGCAAGACCTACGGCCGCCGCGGCGACATGTTCACGATGCAGCTCCAGTGGTTGCACTGAGATCCACCCCGCCATCCGCCGCCACGGTGCGGTTGCGGCCGCTGCGCTTGGCTTCATAGAGGGCCCGGTCTGCAGCGCCCAGCAGCTCGGCAAAGCTGGTGGCGCCGGGCGGCAGCATCGCCAGGCCGGCGGACAGCGTCGCGCTGACGGTGCCCCCATCGGGCGTGATGAAGGGCGCCTCCTGCACCATCTGGCGGATGCGCTCGGCCACCTCGCGGGCGCCGGTCAGGTCGGTGCGCGGCAGCAGCACGACGAACTCCTCGCCGCCATAGCGCGCGGCCAGGTCACCGGTGCGCAGCGAGCGCAGGATCAGGCCGCCGACCTGGCGCAGCACCTCGTCTCCGGCCGGATGGCCATGGCCGTCGTTGATCGCCTTGAAGTGGTCGATGTCGAGGAACAGGCAGGCCAGCGGGTAGCGGTGGCGCACCGCCTGGCTGAATTCGATCAGGCTGCGGTGGTCGAAATAGCGGCGGTTGTGCACGCCGGTCAGCCCATCGGTCATGCCGGCGCGGCGCAGGCGCTCGCGGTTGAGCATGCTCTCGATCGCGATGGCCGCGATGGCGGCGAGCCGGTCCAGGAACTTGGTGCCCGAGCCGGCGTCGTAGCGCTCGGGGTCGCGCGAGCCCAGGTGCAGGCTGCCGATCAGCAGGCCCTGGCGGATCAGCGGCAGCAGCGCCGCCGAGCGTATGGCGGTGCCGGGTTCGAAGGCCGTCGGCAGCAGCTCCGCGTCGGCGCCAGGGCCGATCAGCCGCGTGGCGCGCACCGCGCCATACAGCGCCTTCAGCGGGCCATGCCCATCGAGCAGGCGCGGCGCCTTGACCATGGGCAGGCTGGGCAGGGCGCGCCGCAGTTCATCCTCGGGGTCGATCAGCCACAGCTCGGCCGCGTCCAGGCCGAAGTCGGCCCGGCAGTCCACCAGCAGCAGATTGACCAGCTCCTCCATCGAGCTCACCGCGATGAGCTGGCGCTCCAACGCGTCGAAGCGGTCGAGTTTGCGCTCGTTGGCCTGGGCGGCCTCGATCAGCGACTGCAGCTGGCGGCGCAGCTGCTGGACCTGGTGATGGGGTTCGGCTGAGGTCATGGCGGCGCGATTGTCGCGGCGTCACGTGAAAAATGCCGAGCTTCGCCGGTGATGGGGTCGGTGAACGCGATCTCGCGCGCCAGCAGTTGCAGCGGCGCGACGAAGCGCGGCGGGTTCTCGTGAGGCAGCAGCACCGGGTAGATGCGGTCGCCGACGATGGGCAGGCCGAGCGCGTTCATCTGCGCACGCAGCTGGTGGCGCGCGCCGGTCAGGGGCCGGAGCTCGTAGCGCGCCCGCCCGTCGGGCAGAGGCTCGACGAGGTCGATGCGGGTCTCGGCGTTCGGCTCACCGTCGACCACCTGCATCTGCATGAACTGCTCGCCGTCGGGCTCGACGAGGCGGTGCCTGACCGTGCGCGGCCAGGGCCCCGGGCTCCAGGGCGCGATGGCCTCGTAGACCTTGCGGACGCTGCGCTCACGGAACAGCTGGTGGTAGGCGTCACGGTCCTGGCGCCGCAGGCTGAACACGACCAGGCCGGCCGTCTCGCGGTCCAGCCGGTGAATCGGAATCAGATCGGCCAGGCCGGTGGCATGGCGCAGGCGTGCCATCAAGGTCTCGCGGGCGTACAGGCCGCTCGGCGTGACGGGCAGGAAATGGGGCTTGTCGGCAACCAGCAGGTGCTCGTCCTGGAACACGATGCGCGCCTCGAATGGCACCCGAGGCTCCATGTCGAGCGTGCGCCAGTAGTAGACCCGCCGCCCGCCGCGGTAGGGCGCGTCGGCGACGGGCCGGCCCGCGTCGTCGACCACATGGCCGCCGGCCAGCCGCTCGGGCCAGTCGAGCACCCGCGGCAGGCGCTCGGCGAGGAAGGCGGTGAGCGTCGGCCACGGCCCGGGCGGGCAGAACACCGCGCTGGCGGCCACGCCGTCGCGCAGCGGCAGCACGGGCTTGGGCGGCCGCGCCATGGCGGCTACTCGATGCGCGGGCCGCTGCGGCCGCGTTCGTCCATGTAGGCGTTCAGGCGCCGCATGTCGGCCGCGTCGAGCGGCCCGCCGCGCCACTGCCGCACCCAGGCCTCACGGTCCGGTTCGCGGGCCAAGGACCGCACGGCCGCGTCGATGGCCTCGATCTGGCGCAGGCCTTCGGGCGTACGGCTGCAGGACACCGTGGCCAGCAGCGTGCTCAGGCCCTCGGCCACCGGCAGCGCCACCAGGGCGTCCGGCGCGCCGACGCGCTGCAGATAGTCCTGCACCACGGCCGGGTACTCCAGCGTGTAGTCCATGCGCCCGGCGCGCAGCATGTCCAGCGTGCGGCGGCTGAACTGCGCGCCGACGGTGACGCGCGGCACCTCGTGCTGGGCGAGCAGGTTGTCGATCTGCGCGCCGAAGGCCCGGTCGCGCGCCAGCAGCGGGCGCAGCTCCGGCCGCTTCAGCAGGTCCGCCAGCACCAGGCGGCCCTCGGGCATGCGCTGCTGGGTCAGCCGCGCCAGGGTGTCGCGCCTGAGCACCACATGCACCTCGCGCGAGGCCAGCGGTGGAAACAGGTGCGAGAAATAGGCCCAGTCGGTGCGCGCCGGCGTGCGCACATGCAGGGTCGAGCACAGCGTCTGGCCGCTGCGGCTCAGGGCCTCGTAGCGGGTGGTGCTGACCTCGACGAACTCATGCCGGTAGCCCGGCATGCGGGGCAACAGCACGCGCATGAAGCCGTCCAGCTCGCCCCGGCCCAGCTCGGCCACGCTGCGCGGCGCATGGCCCTGGACGAAGCTGAAATGCGGCGGCGCGTCCTGTGCCACCCAGTGGATGGTGTCGGCGGCATCCCCGGCGTGGGCCGCCACCGCGGCCGCGCACAGGGCCGCACACCCGAGCTGCCGTATCACCGCTTCAGTCGCCCTCGACCCACTCGATGCGCGCGCCGAGTTCGCAGATGTGCTCGACGAAGTTGGGGTGCGCGCGGCGGATCGGTGTCGCATTGCGGATCACGCTCCTGCCCGGGATGCTGGCGGCCACCATCAGCAGCGCGATCGCGACGCGGATGATGTAGGGGCTCTCCACCTCGGCCGGGCTCAGCGGCTTGCCGCCGAAGGTGATCATCCGGTGCGGATCACTCAGGAACGCATGGCCGCCGAACTTGGCCAGCTCGCTGGTCCAGCCCATCGCGCCGTCGTAGACCTTGTTCCAGAACATCACGCTGCCCTCGGCCTTGACACCGAGCGCGACGAAGATCGGCAGCAGGTCCACCGGCACATAGGGCCAGGGCGCGGCCTCGACCTTCTGCAGGATGTTGCGCGTGAACGGTTCCTTGACCTTCAGCGGGCCGTCCACCACGCAGCGGCTCCAGCCGTCCTCATGAACGATCTGCACGCCGAACTTCGCGAAGGTGCGGTCCAGCAGCGGGAACATCTCCGGTGCGCCGTTCTTGACCTGCACATTGCCGCCGGTGATCGCGCCTAAAGCGAGGAAGGTGACGATCTCGTGGAAGTCTTCGGTGAAGCTGTAGTCGGCGCCGCCGAGCTCCTGCACGCCGGTGATCTTGAGCTTGGACGTGCCATGGCCTTCGATCTTGGCGCCCAGCAGCGACATGAAGTTGCAGAACTCCTGCACATGCGGCTCGCTGGCGGCATTGGTCAGCGTCGACACGCCCTCGGCCAGCGCGGCGCAGAGCACGAAGTTCTCGGTGGTGGTGACCGAGGCGTAATCGGTCCAGTGGTCATTGCCCTTCAGCGGCCGGTCCACCGTGAGCACCAGGCCGTCGGGCAGGCGCTCGACCGCGGCGCCGAAGCGCTGGAACACCTCCACATGGGGGTCGATCTCGCGCGCGCCGAGTGTGCAGCCCTTGACGTCGTCCTCGATGCGCGCCGCGCCGAAGCGGGCCATCAGCCCGGGCACCAGCATGATGGACGAGCGCATCTCCTCGGGCAGCCGGTCGGTGGCCGGGTCGAAGTGGGTGTTCGCGTGGTGGACGTCGAGGATGCCGGTCTTGAAATCCAGCTCGACGCGGGAGCCGAGCTTGCGGAAGACCTCGACGATCTTCTTCACGTCGGTGATCTCGGGCACCCCGCGCAGGCGCACCGGCTGCTTGGTCAGCAGCGTGGCGCAGAGGATGGGCAGGACGGCGTTTTTGTTGGCCGAGGGGACGATGCGGCCGGAGAGGGGCGTGCCGCCGTGGACGATCAGGTGGGACATCGAATGAGAGAGTCGGTGCGCGCAAGCGGCGCGCGCTGTGATTGTCGGCGTTTGTGGCAGCGCTACGCCGCCGGCGGCCGGAAGCTTTGTTCCGGGCCGGGGCTTCAATCCTCCGCGCCGGGGTCCAGGCGGCGCGCCCGCGCCAGCCGCCAGGCGTCGGCCGGGTCGGTGAACACCTGCTCGGCCGTGGTGCCGGTCTCGCGGGCCTGGGCGTCGATGGCGATGCGCTTGTCGAACACATAGCACTCGCCCTGCCAGTCGGCCGCGGCGTCGTCGAAGCTGGCGAGGTAGTTCAGGATGCCGCCGTCGAGCTGGGCCACCTTCAGGCCCTGGGCCTGCATCCAGGCCGCCGTCTTCTCGCAGCGGATGCCGCCGGTGCAGTACATCGCCACCGTCTTGCCCTGCCAGGCGTCGCGGTGCGCCTCGACATAGGCCGGAAAGTCGCGGAAGTGCGCCACGCCGGGGTCGATGGCACCGCGGAAGCGGCCGAGCTTGAACTCGAAGCTGTTGCGGTTGTCGATCACGACGGTGTCGGGGTCGTTCAGCAGCTCGCGCCAGCGCTGCGGGCTGACATGGGTATCGGCCGCATCGGCTTGCAGGCCGGACACGCCCGGCACGCCGAACGCGACGATCTCGCGCTTGACCGACACCTTGAGCAGGCTGAACGGCGGCCGCTCACAGCGGTTGTGCTTGAAGTGCAGGCCGGCGAACCCGGGCTGCTGCTGCACGGCCGCCTCAAATGCCGCCAGCGGCTCGGCCGGGCCGGCCACGGCGGCGCTCAGGCCCTCCTCGGCCACCAGCACGACCCCGCCCAGCCCACGGCCGGCCTCGCGCAGCCAGCTGGCAAAGGCGCTGGGGTCGGCGACCGGGGCGAAGCGGTAGAAGGAGCTGTGGATCAGGGCCATGGCGCGGGATTGTCCTCGCTGACCCTAGCCCGGCCGCGCGGGGCGGGCTCCTAGAATCCGCGACCCTCCACGGCCCCGATGCCATGTCTGATCGACTCAAAGTCCTGCCGCAGTACCTGATGCCGAAGCTCGCGTTGACGCGCCTGGCCGGGCACTATGCGTCCAAGCCGATGGGAGCGCTGACGACCGCCACCATCCGCCGCTTCGTCGCGCGCTACGGCGTCAACATGGCCGAGGCGGCCGAGCCGGACATCAGCGCCTACAAGACCTTCAACGACTTCTTCACCCGGCCGCTGAAGGCCGGGGCGCGGCCGCTGGCGCCGGCGCCGCTGGTCTGCCCGGTGGACGGCGCGATCAGCCAGGTCGGGCGCATCCAGGGCGATCAGGTCTACCAGGCCAAGGGCCAGGCCTTCTCGACCACCGCCCTCGTCGGTGGCGATGCCGAGCTGGCCGCGCGCTTCCAGAACGGCCTGTTCGCCAACCTCTACCTGAGCCCGCGCGACTACCACCGCATCCACATGCCCGCCGCCGGCCGGCTGGTGCGCATGCTGCATGTGCCGGGCGCGCTGTTCTCGGTGAACCCGACCACGGCGCGTGGCGTGCCGGGGCTGTTCGCGCGCAACGAGCGCGTGGTGTGCGTGTTCGACGACGACACCCTCGGCCGCTGGGTGCTGGTGCTGGTGGGCGCCACCATCGTCGGCAGCATGGCCACGGTCTGGCAGGGCCGCATCGAGCGCGGCGGCAGCGTCAAGGCCTGGGACTACGCGCCCGGCCAGGTCACGCTGGCCCAGGGCGAGGAGATGGGGCGCTTCCTGCTCGGCTCGACGGTGGTGATGCTGTTCGAGCCGAGCGGCCTGCGGTTCAACCCGGCCTGGCGGCCCGGTGGCCCGGTCCGCATGGGCGAGTTCATGGCTGCTTGACGAGCAGGGCCGCGGCGGCCTCGGACGCCAGCGGCCCGGCCAGCAGCCGGCCTTGCAGATGGGTGCAACCCAGGCGCTCCGCCGCCTGGGCCTGGGCCTCGGTCTCGACGCCTTCGGCCACGACGGCCAGGCCCAGCGCATCGGCCAGCACGCAGGCCGCGCGGACGACGGCGCCGGCCGCTGGCTCGGGCAGGGGCTCGATCATGCTGCGGTCGAGCTTGAGCGTCGTGATCGGCAGGCGGCGCAGCAGCGTCAGCGAGCTCTGGCCGGTGCCGAAGTCGTCGAAGGCGACACCCACGCCGGCGTCGCGCAGCCTCGCCAGCTGGGGCAGCACCCGGTCCATATGGGTGATGGCCGCGGTCTCGGTGATCTCGACCTCGATCAGCGCCGGGTCCAGCCCGTGGTCACTCAGCATGGCCAGCAGCCAGTCGGCAAGGCCGGCATCCTCGAACTGCAGCGGCGACACATTGACCGCGACCGGCAGCACGGCCAGGCCCTGGGCCCGCCAGCGGCGCAATTGCTGGGCCGCCAGGCGCAGCAGCAGCGCACCGAGGGCGACGATCTGGCCAGTGCGCTCGGCCGCCGGGATGAATTCGACCGGGCTGACCCGCCCGAAGCCCGGGCGCTGCCAGCGCACCAGGGCTTCGAAGCCGCTGAGCTCGCGGCTGCGGGCCACGAACTTGGGCTGGTACTCGAGCACGAACTCGCATTGTTCGATGGCGGCGCCGAGCGCCTGTTCGATCTCCAGCAGCGTGCCGGATCGGTTGGCCATGCCG
This sequence comes from Burkholderiales bacterium, assembly GCA_003963075.1. Classification (GTDB taxonomy): domain Bacteria; phylum Pseudomonadota; class Gammaproteobacteria; order Burkholderiales; family Burkholderiaceae_C; genus Pelomonas. The sequence continues at coordinate 41,233 of RXJV01000022.1, read as the reverse complement.
GGCTCGAAGAGCACGACGGTAGCGCCGGCCTGATGCTTGGCGCGGTGCATGGCGGCATCGGCCGCGCGCAGCAGGGCCGCGCCGCTGTCGCCATGCGCCGGAAAGCGTGCGACGCCGACGGACATGTGCATATAGAGCTCCCGATGGCCGACGCGAAACGGCGTGTTCAGCAGCGCCAGCAGGGCCGCGCCGGCGAGCAGCGCACCGGCGTCGTCGTCGACGCCGGGCTGCAGCAGCAGGAATTGGTCTTCTCCCAGCCGTGCCAGCAGGGCCTCGGGCGGCAGGGCCTAGCGCAGGCGCCGGGCCACGGCCTGCAACAGCGCATCACCCACCTCGTGGCCGAGGCTTTCGTTGACGAGCTGGAAACGGTCCAGGTCGGCCGACAGCAGCGCGAAGCCGGGGTGGCCCGGCGCCGTCAGCTCGGCCAGCCGCGCCACCGCCGCATGCCGGTTGGGCAGATCGGTCAACTCGTCATGCAGGGCCTGGCGGCGCAGCGCCTGGGTGGCCCGCTGGCGCTCGGTGTCGTCGATCAACAGCACCAACAGGGCCGGACCGCCCTCCCACTCGATATAGCTCGAGCTGCCGCGCAGGTAGAGGGCATGGCCGTCGCGGTGGAAACGCTCGCCCTCCCAGCTGATATGGCCGGCGCGGTCGCGCATGATGCGCCTGTAGCGCTCCCGCGCGGTGGCGAAGTCTTCCGGCTGCATCAGCGCCTCAGCCGGTCCAAAGGCCTCGACGCTGTCGTAGCCGAACAGCGCCAGGGCTGCCGGGTTGGCATACAGCACACGGTGCTCGCGGATCACCAGCAGCCCCTGCATCGATTGTTCATAGAGCTGGCGCAGCCGCTCGCCGACGCGCAGGGTCTCGCGGTGGGCACGGCGCACCGAAAGCAGGATCAAGGCCATCGCCAGGATGCCCTGCACATAGGTGCCCAGCACATGGGTGAGCAGCGAGCGCGCCAGCGGATCCAGCAGCGGGCCGCTGAGGTGCACCACGCCCGAAGCGAAGAAGCAGCCCGCGACAAAGCGCTCGCCGGTCTCGCGCAGCCGCCACAGCCAGACGCCGGCCAGCCAGGCACCGCCGGTCAGGATCAGCGCGCCGGCGATCACGCCCAGGCGCTGCTGCACCAGGGCCAGGCCAAGGATCAGCAGCAGCAGCAGGCCGAACAGCGGCAGCAGCCGCTGCCAGCGCCAGGGTCGGCGGGCATAGTGGGCCGCGCCGGCCAGTTGCAGCGCCAGCGACGCGATGACCAGGGTGGTCGCGGCGGTGGCCTGCACCGCATAGCGCAGGGTCTCGTCTTCCGCCGGCAGCAGCGCGACACCCAGGGCCAGCGCGGCCGCCAGGGCGATATGGCTCCAGCCCCATTCGCCGATGTGGCGGTGCTGGGGCTCCAGACGCGCCAGCACCAGCAGCGTCGCCCCGAGCAGCGCGATCAAGCTGGTACTGATCAGCAGCAGGCCGGTCATGGACCCATCCTAGCGAGGATGGGCACTCCGACGCGAGCCCGGCGGCTGCCAGGCGTCGAAATGCCGCCGCCAACTCAGTGCGGATCAGCGCCCGTCGTTCAGGGCGCTGGATCGGGCGGACGGCCCATCAGAGGCGCTGCTCGCTCGCGGCGTCGAACACGTTGAGGGCGGCCTCGTCGAGGTCGAAGCCCAGCTCGTCGCCCGCCTTCAGCCGGCGGCCGTCATGCACGATCACCGACAGGACCTGCTCGCCCCGCTTCATCCAAACGACCTGGTGGTTGCCCATGGGCTCCACCAGTTCGACCGTGGCCCGCCAGCGGCCATCGGACAGCAGGCGCAGATGTTCGGGCCGCACGCCCAGCACCAGCGGCTGGCCGGGCTTGGCGCGGCCGGTGGCCAGGCGCAGTGGCAGCGCGCCGTCCAGCGACACGCCATCGGCGCCCACCGTGGCGGGCACGAGGTTGATGGCTGGCGCGCCGAGGAAGCCGGCAACAAACAGGTTGGCCGGCGTCTCGTAGACCTCGGCGGGCGTGCCGATCTGCTGGATGACGCCGCCCTTCATCACGACGATGCGCGAGGCCAGGGTCATGGCCTCGACCTGGTCGTGGGTCACATAGATCATGGTGTTGCCCAGGGTCTGGTGCAGCAGCTTGAGCTCACGGCGCAGCTCGGCGCGCAGCTTGGCGTCGAGGTTGGAGAGCGGCTCGTCGAACAGGAACACGCCGGCCTCGCGCACCAGGGCCCGGCCGATGGCGACGCGCTGGCGCTGGCCACCCGAGAGCTGCGCCGGCTTGCGCTGCAACAGCGCGTTCAACTGCAGCATGTTGGCGGCCTTCTCGACGCGCCGGGCGATCTCGGCCTTGGGCACGCCGGCCACGCGCGGGCCGAAGCTCATGTTCTTCTCGACCGTCATCGTCGGGTAGAGGGCATAGCTCTGGAACACCATGCCGATGCCGCGCTCGGAGGGCTCGGCCTCGGTCATGTCCTGGCCGCCGATATGGATGCTGCCGCCGCTGACGTCGATCAGGCCGGCGATGCTGTGCAGCAGCGTGGACTTGCCGCAGCCCGACGGGCCGAGCAGCACGAGGAATTCGCCCTCGTGGACCTGCAGGTCCAGGCCCTTGATGACTTCGTTGCTGCCGAACTTGATGCTCAGGCCCTGGATGTTGACGCCACTCATTTCACTGCCCCAGCGGCGATGCCGCGAACGAACCATCGACCTGAAATCAGGTAGACCAGAAGAGGGACGGCCGAGGTCAGGATGGTGGCCGCCATGTTGAGGTTGTAGAGACGCTCGCCGGTCGTCGTGTTGATGACGTTGTTGAGCTGCACGGTCATCGGCAGGTTCTCGCGGCCGGCGAAGGTCAGGCCCAGGATGTAGTCGTTCCAGACGCCGGTGATCTGCATGATGGCCGCGACGATCAGCATGGGCGTGCTCATCGGCAGCACCAGCTGCACGAAGATGCGCCAGAAGCCGCCGCCGTCCACCCGCGCGGCCTTGAACAGCTCGCCCGGCAGGCCGGCGTAGTAGTTGCGGAACAGCAGGGTCATGATGGGCATCGCGAACACGATGTGCACGACGACGATGCCGGGCAGGCTGCTGTAGATGCCGATGGCGGCCTCCAGCTTGACGAGCGGGTAGATCATCACCTGGATGGGGATGAAGGCCCCGAGCATCAGGACGCCGAACAGCCATTCGCCGCCCTTGGGCTTCCACCAGCTCAGCGCATAGCCGTTGATCGCACCCAGCAGGATGGGCAACACGACCGAAGGCACCGTGATGGCTACGGAATTCCAGAACCCGCCCCGCACGCCCTCACAGCTGACGCCGGTACAGGCTTCGCTCCAGGCGGCGCGCCAGGCCTCGAAGCTGATGCTCGACGGCAGCGCGAAGATCTGGCCGAGGCGGATCTCGTCCATGGTCTTGAACGAAGTGGTCAGCATCACATACAGCGGCAGCAGGAAGAAGGCCGCCGCACACAGCAGGAAGGCGTAGACGCCGATGCGGGCCCAGAGGGCGGCGGCAGTGCGCGTGGCCATCAGTGCCCTCCTTGCAGCGCGCGGCGGCTGCGCACGTAGGCGAGCGGCGCCACCAGGGCCAGCACGGTGAGCAGCAGCATCACCGCGCCGGCCGAGGCCAGCGCGAGGTTGGCGCGGCCGAAGAGGTGGTCCATGATGAACTTGGCCGGCACATCGCTGGCCGTGCCGGGGCCGCCCTGGGTCATCGCGACGACGGTGTCGAACACCTTGACGACGCCGGTCGCCAGCAGCGTGAACACGGTTGCCAGCGTCGGACCCATCATCGGCAGCACGACGGAGAGATACACCCGCCAGGTCGGGATGCCGTCCAGCCGCGCGGCCTTCCAGATCTCTTCATCGATGCCACGCAGGCCGGCCAGCATCAGGGCCATCACCAGCCCCGCCCCCTGCCAGACGCCGGCGATGACGACGGTGTAGATGACCTTGTCCTGGTCGACGATCCAGTCGAAGCTGAAGTCGCGCCAGCCGAGCTGCTGCATGGCGTTCTGCAGGCCGCTGTCGGGGTTGAGCACCCACTGCCAGACCAGGCCGGTCGCGACGAAGGACATCGCATACGGATACAGGAAGGCGGTGCGCAACACGCCCTCGCCGCGCACCTTCTGGTCGATGAACACCGCCAGCAGGAAACCGATGACCATGGCCGCTGCGATATAGAGCACGCCATAGACGGCGAGGTTGTGGATGGCGAGCTGCCAGCGCTCGTTGTCGAGCAGGCGCTCGAACTGCTGCAGGCCGACGAAGTCGTCCTTGGGGAAGGTGCGCGAGGTCGACATCGACGTGCGCAGGGTCCACAGCACGGTGCCGACATAACCGACCAGCACGATGAGGGCCAGGGGCAGCAGGGCGCCCCAGGCGGCAAGACCGCGGCGCTTCATCAGTTCCTCAGCGCGGCAAGCACATCCTTCTGGACCTTCTCGACCGGGATGTTGCGGTTCCAGTAGGCGGTCAGCACGTCCTGCAGCGCACCGTTCTGATCGGGCGTGATGTAGATCTCGCCGTTGCCGAGCTGGCGGGACTTGTCCTTCATCGCCGCGATGCCGATCTGCGCGCAGAGGTCCATCTTGCTGGCGTCCACATCGGTGCGGATCGGGATGGAGCCCTTCTTGATGCTGAACGCGACCTGCGTGGCGGGCTGGGTGATGACGCTGGCCAGCAGCTGCTGGGCCTTGAGCTGGTCCGGCTTGTCGGTCTTGGGGAAGACCATCACATCGCCCTGGATGATGTAGGGTGCGTTCGGGCCGAAGCCGGGGGCACAGCCGTAGTCCTTGCCGGCCTCCTGGCGGGCCTGCGCGAACTCGCCCTTGGCCCAGTCGCCCATGATCTGCACGCCCGCCCGGCCGCTGATCAGCAGCGCGGTGGCGTCGTTCCAGTTGCGGCCCGGCGAGCCCTTGTCGGTATAGCTCTGCAGGCGCTTGAAGGCGAGCAGCACCTTCTTGAAGTCCTCGCCGAGGATGGCCTTGGGGTCACGGTCGCGGAACACCTTGAGGTAGAGCTCGCGGCCACCGTAATGGGCCAGGGTCGCGGTGAAGACGATGCCGTCCTGCCAGGGCTGGCCGCCATGCGCCAGCGGGATCAGGCCGGCCGCCTTGAGCTTGTCCAGCGCGGCAAAGAGTTCATCGAAGCTCTTGGGCTCCTCGGCAATGCCGGCCTTCTTGAAGGCGGCCTTGGAGAACCAGAACCAGCTCATGTTGTGGATGTTGACCGGCGCGGCGTAGAAGTGGCCTTTCACCTTGATGGCCTGCAGCACGGTCTCGGGCAGGAACTTGTCCCAGCCATCGCGCTGGGCCACCGCGTCGACGTTGTTCAGATAGCCCTGCTCGACGATGTCGCGGAACTGCTGGGTGGTGTTGAACTGCGCGGCGGTCGGCGGGTTGCCGCCGGCGATGCGGTTGATGGCGACCGAGCGGGCCTGCTCACCCAGCGCGACGGCGGTGTCCACCCAGACGCCGCCCTGGGCCTTGTAGGCCTCGGCCAGGGTCTTGACGGCGGCCGACTCCCCGCCCGAGGTCCACCAGTGGATGACCTCGGCCTTGAGTGGCTGGGGCGGCTGGGCCGTGGCAGGCAGGGCGGCGGCCAGCGCGGCGGCGGCCAGGAGGCGGCAGTTGAACTTCATCTTGTCTCCGGATCTGTGGGTGCAGCGGGCCGAAGTGTCGCCCCTTGGCCCGCAACGCGCCTGAGGGCTGACCCTGTAATGTTTTATTTATAAATCGGCTATTGCACTTCAAACACGAGAGATGTCGCGTTAATCATTCACTCAGAAAGCGTTGGTACCAGAGGCCGCTGTCCTTCAGAACCCGTTGCTGGGTCGCATAGTCGACATGGGCCAGGCCGAAGCGGCGCAGATAGCCCTCGGCCCACTCGAAGTTGTCGAGCAGGCTCCACGCAAAGTAGCCCTGGACCGGCACGCCGGCAGCGATGGCCTGGCGCAGCGCCACCAGATGGCGCTGCAGATAGGACAGGCGTTGCTGGTCGTGCACGCGGCCCTCGGGGGTCAGCACATCGTCGAAGGTGGAGCCGTTTTCGGTCAGCTGGATGACCGGCGGCTGGTAGTCGCGCTGGATGCGGGTCAGCAGGTCGACGAGGCCCTCGGGCGAGACTTCCCAGCCGAAGCCGGTGCGCTCGACGCCGTCGCGCTCGACGAGGCGGGCACGCATGGGGCCGCCGGCCGGGTCGTCCTGCACCCGCTCCGGGTAGTAGTAGTTCACGCCGAGGAAGTCGGTCGCGGTGGCGATGGCCTCCAGGTCGCCCGGCGCCACATGCGGGGCGGCAGCGCCGAGCAGTGCCAGCGTGTCTTCGGGATAGCCGCGGCCGTGCAGGGGATCCAGGAACCAGCGGTTGCGCAGGCCGTCATGGCGCCGCATCGCGGCCAGGTCCTCGGCGCTGTCGGAGGCGGCGGCAATCGGATGCAGGCTCAGCGTGATGCCGACCCGGGCGCCGGCCGAGTGGCGGCGGATCAGCGACACCGCCTGGCCGTGCGACAGCAGCACATGGTGGCAGGCCTGGATGGCGTCGGCCAGCCGGGTGCCGCCCGGTGCATGCACGCCCTCCCAGTAGCCCATGATGCAGGAGCACCAGGGCTCGTTGTGCGTGATCCAGTGCTTGACGCGGTCGCCCAGGCGACGGGTCACCAGCTCGGTGTAGTCGAGGAAGGCGCCGACGGTATCGCGCGAGACCCAGCCGCCCTGCTCCTGCAGTGCCTGGGGCAGGTCCCAGTGGTAGAGGGTGCACCAGGGGTCCAGGCCGCGTTCGAGCATGCCGTCCACCAGCCGGTCGTAGAACGCGAGCCCGGCCTCGTTCGCCACCCCCCGCCCCTGCGGCAGCACGCGCGGCCAGGCGATCGAGAAGCGGTAGGCGTTGACACCCAGCGCCCGGGCCAGGTCCAGGTCTTGCGGCCAGCGGTGGTAGTGGTCGCAGGCCACCAGGGCATTGGAACCATCGCGGATGCGGCCGGGCTGGCTGCAGAAGCGGTCCCAGATGGACTCGCCCTTGCCGTCGGCCTGGCCGGCACCCTCGATCTGGAAGGACGACGTGGACACGCCCCAGCGGAAATCGGCGGGGAAATCGGAGCGACGCAATGCGATGGACATGGGATGGAGCCTGTAGGCCGCGCAGGCCGGGCGTCGCGCCGCAGCGGCGGCGACGCGAGTTGAATCGAAGCCGGCGGTGGCGGTAGCGGTTGCGGAATGACGGAGACGGCGCCAGAATGGAACCGATTCCATTGTCGTTCGGAATTTAGAACCGACGGCCGACCGATGTCAAACGCGGCCGAATTCCGCCCAAGCCGCCGCCGGCCCGTGCCGCGGGCGCCGAAGCGCCTTCACTTGCAACCCAGCGCAGCCATGACCCACCGACCGCTCTTTCTCGCCAGCCTGATCGCATTCACCCTCCAGGGGGCCTGGGCCGAGCCCGACGCCATCGTCGCTGCCTGGCCGGCCCGCACGGCAACGCGCGATGCGGCGCTGGAAGCCCGCGTCGAGGCCGCGCTCAAGACCCTGACCCTGCGCCAGAAGATCGGCCAGATCACCCAGCCGGAGATCCGCACGATCACCCCGGACGAGGTGCGCGAGTTCGCGATCGGCACCGTGCTCAACGGCGGTGGCGGCTGGCCGGGCGAGGATCGCGGCGCGACGCCGGCGCAATGGCGCGCGCTGTCCGAAAACTTCCAGGCCGCGGCGCTGCAGGCCACGCCGGGCGTGCCGCTGCTGTGGGGCACGGACGCCGTGCACGGGCACAACAATGTGCGCGGCGCGACGCTCTTCCCGCACCACATCGCGCTGGGCGCGACACGCAACGCCGACCTGGTGCGCGACATCGGCCGCGCCACCGCCCGCGCCGTGCGCGCCTCGGGCCTGCACTGGACCTTCGCGCCCACGCTGGCGGTGGTGCAGGACCTGCGCTGGGGCCGCACCTACGAAAGCTTCAGCGCCGACCCGGCCCTGGTGCGCAAGCTGGGCCAGGCCGAGGTCGAGGGTCTGCAGGAGGGCATGCGCGAAGGCCGCGGCGTGCTGGCCACGGCCAAGCACTATGTCGCCGATGGCGGCACCCGCCGCGGCATCGACCAGGGCGTCAGCCACGCCACGCCCACCGAGCTGGCCCAGGTGCACGGCGCCGGCTATCTGGGCGCGCTGGATGCGGGCGTGCTGACCGTGATGGCCTCCTTCAGCAGCTGGACCGACACCGCCGGCTACACCGAGCACGGCAAGATGCACGGCAACACGCGGCTGCTGACCGAGGTGCTCAAGCAGCGCCTGGCCTTCGACGGCCTCATCGTCAGCGACTGGGACGGCATCGGCCAGCTGCCCGGCTGCAGCGTGGATGACTGCCCGGCGGCGATCAATGCCGGCATCGACATCGTCATGGTGCCCTACCACTGGAAGCCCTTCATCGCCAACACACTCAAGGCGGTGCAGGACGGGCGCATCCCGATCAGCCGCATCGATGACGCGGTGCGCCGCATCCTGCGGGTCAAGTTCAGTGTCGGCATGCAGTCGGCCGTGCCGGCCACGATCGAGGCCCTGCAGGCGCCCGCGCTGGCGCGCCGTGCGGTGCGCGAATCCCTGGTGCTGCTGAAGCACCGCCCCGGGTTGCTGCCGCTCAAGGGCACGGCACGCGTGCTGGTTGTCGGCGCCGCAGCGGACAGCCTGCCCCACCAGGTGGGCGGCTGGAGCCTGACCTGGCAGGGCCGCGACACGACCAATGCCGACTTTCCGCAGGGCACCACGCTGCTGGCCGCGCTGCGGCAACGCCTCGGCGCGGCACAGGTGGTTCACGACCCGGACGGCAGCCACAGCGACCCGGCGCGCTTCGACGCCGTGGTGGCCGTGCTCGCCGAGACGCCCTATGCCGAGGGCGAGGGCGACATCCGCGTCACCGACAACCTGCGCCACAGCAAGCGCTACCCCGAGGACCTCGCGCTGCTGCAGCGCGTGGCCGGCCGCGGCGCGCCAGTGATCACGCTGCTGTACTCGGGCCGACCGCTCTACGTGAATGACCTGGCCAACCGCAGCGACGCCTTCATCGCGGCCTGGCAGCCCGGCAGCGAGGGCGCCGGCCTGGCCGACGTGCTGGTGGCGCCGGCCGACGGCGGGGCCTGGCCCGGCTTCACCGGCCGCCTGCCCTTCCCCTGGCCGGCCGGTCCCTGCCAGTTCAGCAGCCGCGAGGCCCGGCCGTGGTGGCCGCTCGGCGGCGGCCTGAGTGGCCGCGAGACGCGCGTCAACACCGCGCGTTTGCCCGAGCAGGCTGAGCCGCAGCCGCTCTGCCCGCTCTGAAGTCCGGCGTGATTCAATCCGCCTCGCAAACCCAGGGGCGCATGGCAACGATCAAGGATGTAGCAAGGCTGGCCGGCGTGGGCGTGGGCACGGCTTCACGCGTCATCAGCGGCAACGGTTCGGTCGCGCCGGCCACGGCCGAGCGGGTGCGCCAGGTCATCGCCGAGCTCAACTTCCGGCCCTCGCAGACGGCACGCTCGCTGGGCACCGGCAGGTCGCGCCTGATCGGGGTCTACATCCCCTTCCTGCGCGGCAGCTTCTACATGCAGATCCTGCGCACCATCGACCCCGCGCTGCGCGCCCAGGGCCTGCACATGGTGGTGGCCTTCGGCGAAGGCCGCGCCGACGAGCGCGTCGAAGCCCACGACGGCATGCGCTTCCTGCTCGACCGCGACTGCGACGGCCTCGTCGTGCTGTCCAACGCCATCCAGGCGGCCGACATCCAGGCGATGGGCCCGGCCGCCCGCCAGGTGGTCGTGCTGAACCGCCAGCTCGCCCGCATCAAGGCGCAGTGCTTCAGCGCCGACCATCTGCAAGGCGGCGTGCAGGCGGCCCGCGCGCTGCTGCAACACCGGCACCGGGACATCGCCATCGTCTCCGGCCCCGCCACCTCGCCCGACAACGTGGCCCGCCTGGCCGGCTTCATGGGCGAGCTGGCGCTGCACGGCCGGGACACGTCCGGCATCCTGACCCTGCCCGGCGACTTCTCCAACCAGGCCGGCTGGGACGCCGCTGCCGCGCTGCTGCAGCTCAAGCGACTGCCGACCGCCGTCTTCTGCGCCAACGACGATATGGCCATCGGCCTGCTGGCGCATTTCCAGGAACGCGGCGTGTCGGTGCCGCGCGAGGTGTCGGTGCTGGGCTACGACGATTCGCCCAGCGCCGCCTTCGCCGCGCCGCGCCTGACCTCGGTGAACATCCCCAGCCGCGAGGTCACGCTGGCCGGCCTGAACTGGCTGCTGAACCGCTGCTACGACATGGCACTGCCGGTGGCGCGCGAGTTCGAGATCACGGTCAGCTGGCGGGCCTCGGTCGCGGCGCCGCCGCCCCGCAGGCGCCGCTGAGGCCACAATCGGGCGCTGAACTCAGCGCTTGTCCCCATGTCCCATCGCGTCCTGACCGGCATCACCACCACCGGCACCCTGCACCTCGGCAATTACGTCGGCGCCATCCGCCCGGCGGTGGCGGCCAGCCGCGCCCCCGGCGTGGAGAGCTTCTTCTTCATGGCCGACTTCCATGCGCTGATCAAGTGCGACGAGCCGGACCGCATCGCCCGCTCCAGCCGCGCCATCGCCGCCACCTGGGTCGCCGCCGGCCTGGACACCGAGCGTGTCACGCTCTATCGCCAGAGCGACATCCCCGAAATCCCGGAGCTGACCTGGCTGCTGACCTGCGTCACCGCCAAGGGCCAGATGAACCGCGCCCATGCCTACAAGGCCGCGGTGGACGCCGCCACCGCCGCCGGCGAGGAGCCCGACGCCCACGTGACCATGGGCCTGTTCAGCTACCCGGTGCTGATGGCGGCCGACATCCTGATGTTCAACGCCCACCGCGTGCCGGTCGGCAAGGACCAGGTCCAGCACATCGAGATGACGCGCGACATCGCCCAGCGCTTCAACCACCTGTTCGGCCAGGGACGCGAACTCTTCGTGCTGCCCGAGGCGGTCGTCGATGCCGAGATGGAGCTGCTGCCGGGGCTGGACGGCCGCAAGATGAGCAAGAGCTATGACAACGTCATCCCGCTGTTCGAGGGCGGAAGCGCCGCGCTCAAGGAGGCCATCGCCCGCATCGTCACCGACTCCAAGCTGCCCGGCGAACCCAAGGACCCTGAAGGCCAAGCCCTGGTCACGATCTACGACGCCTTCGCCACGCCCGCGCAGCGCGCGGCCTTCCGCGCGGCCCTGCGCGCCGGCCTCGGCTGGGGCGAGGCCAAGCAGCAGCTGGTGGCCCTGATCGAAGGCCAGATCGGCCCGATGCGCGCCCGCTACGAGGCGCTGATGGCCCACCCCGAGGAGCTCGAAGCCATCCTGCAGGACGGCGCGACCAAGGCCCGGGCGATTGCCGTGCCCTTCCTCAAGACCCTGCGCGCCGCCGTTGGCCTGCGGCCCTACACCGACACGGCCCAGACGGCTGCGGCAAAGGCCGAGAAGACCGCGCTGCCGGTGTTCAAGCAATACCGAGAGGCCGACGGCAAGTTCTACTTCAAGCTGCTCTCTGCGGGCGGTGACCTGCTGTTGCAGAGCACCGGCTTCGATCAGGGCCGGGACGCCGGGCAATGGGTGGCACGGCTCAAACGTGATGGACTGGCGGCCTTGACGGTAGACGCTCCGGTGCAGCGCGAGGCCGCCGAGGCCGACATCGCAGCCGCTCTGGCGGCACTGCAGGCCGCCTGAATCCGCGCAAGGAACACCAGGGCCCGACGCGGGCTGTTTAGAGCAGTGCCGCCAGGCCAACTGGGCATCCGGTCACGGCTCAGGGTGTTTTCCCGTAGCAGTGGGGGCTTTACAGACGGTTAACTTTCGTCTCCCGAAAAGAATTGCTCCGGAGACCTCCCGCATGGCCACCATCGCCGCCGATCGCCTCGTCCTGCAACGCCTCTACCACTGGGAGCGCACCGCGGGTGCCACCGTGACGCTGACGCAACCGATGGGCGCAGGCCAGGTCCAGGACTTCAGATGGAAGGACGTCGCCGAGCAGGTACGCCGCATGGCCGCCTTCCTGAAGGCCAAGGGCGCGGCCGAGGGCTGGCCTGCGGATGCCAAGGTGGCCATCCTGTCGAAGAACTGCGCCTGGTGGTTAATGAGCGACCTCGCGATCTGGATGGCCGGCTATGTCTCGGTGCCGCTCTACCCGACGCTGGCGCCCGAGACCATCACGCAGATCCTTGAGCACAGCGAATCGCGCTTCATCTTCGTCGGCAAGCTCGACGGCTGGGGCGGCATGAAGCCAGGTGTGCCGGCCGGCCTGCCCGGCGCGAGCTATGCGCTGTCGCCCGATGACGCGAGAACGACCTACGAGGGCTGGGACGCAATCTGCGCCCGCACCGAGCCCCTCCAGGGCGAGGTGACGCGCGGTGCCGACGAGCTCTGCACCCTGATCTACACCTCCGGCACGACCGGCCTGCCCAAGGGCGTGATGCACAACTTCGGCGCCTTCGCCTGGGCCGTGGACGCAGGCCTCAAGCGCATCCCGATGACGGGATCGGACCGCATGTTGTCCTACCTGCCGCTGGCCCACGTGGTGGAGCGCACGCTGGTAGAGCACGGCTGGCTGGCCACCGGCATGAAGGTCTTCTTCGCCGAATCGCTGGACACCTTCACCGCCGACCTGCAACGCGCTCTGCCGACCGTCTTCTTCAGCGTGCCGCGCCTGTGGGTGAAGTTCCAGCAGGGCGTCCAGGCGAAGATGCCGCAGCACAAGCTCGACAAGCTGCTGCGCCTGCCGATCATCGGCGGCCTGGTGCGCAAGAAGGTACTCAAGGCCCTGGGCCTGAACGAATGCAAGTTCGCCGCCGGTGGCGCCGCCCCGATGCCGGTCGCGCTGCTCGAGTGGTATGCGGCCCTGGGCCTGCATATCAACGAAGGCTACGGCATGACCGAGAACCTGGCGCTGTCCCACCTGACGCTGCCAGGCCAGAACCAGCGTGGCACCGTGGGCCCGGCCTACGAGGGCGTGCAGGTGCGCATCGACGCCACCACCGGCGAGCTGCAGATGCGCAGCCCGGCCGTGATGCTGGGCTACTTCAAGGCCCCAGAGCAAACCAGGGAAGCCTTCACCGAAGACGGCTGGCTGCGCACCGGCGACAAGGCCAGCCAAGACGCCCAGGGCTGCGTGCGCATCACCGGCCGCGTGAAGGACCTGTTCAAGACCAGCAAGGGCAAGTACGTGGCCCCTGCCCCGATCGAGGACCGCCTGGGCATGAATGCCAACATCGAGGCCTGCTGCGTGGCCGGCGCCAACATGGGCCAGCCGCTGGGCATCGCGATGCTGTCGCCACGAGGTGTGGAACGCGCCAGCACCGAGGCCGAGCGCACCGCGCTGATGGCTGAGCTCAGCCAGCACCTGGACGACGTCAACCGCCGGCTGGACCCGCACGAGCAGCTCGACGCCCTCGTCGTCATCAAGACCCCCTGGACGGTCGACAACGGCTTCATCACCCCGACCTTCAAGGTCAAGCGCAACCGCATCGAGGAGGCCTACGGGGGCAGCTTCGAGGCCTGGGTGGGCAAGCGGGCCAAGGTGTTGTTCGGGGACTGAGGGCGTCCCGCGGACGAGCCCAGCGGCGCGCCCGACGCCAAGAAGGTCTGCGGGACTGCGTGCCGTGGCCGCCGGCACCACGGTCGCCTGGCCAGACCTTCACGCTCGCCAGTATTCGGCCCGCCCGTAATGCGCCCGCAGGTGCTCCACCCAGAGCCGCGTGCGCAGCGGCAGATGGCGTGACTGCGGGAACACCGCGTAGATGCCGTTGGGCGGCGCGGCGAAGTCGTCCAGCACGCTGACGAGTCGCCCGGCGGCGAGGTCGGCCTCCACCTCCCAGGTGCTGCGCCAGGCCAGGCCCAGGCCCGCCACGCACCAGTCGTGCAGCACCTGGCCGTCGCTGCAGTTCAGCCGCCCGGTCGGTCGCAGATGCTGCACCGCGCCGTCGATCTGGAAGGCCCAGCCGCGCACCTGGCTGGCTTCGGAGCTCAGCGTCAGGCAGGCATGGCGGGCGAGTTCGTCCGGGTGCCGGGGCGTGCCGGCGCGCCTCAGGTAACTGGGCGCCGCGACGCACAGCCGCCTGTTGTCCGCCAGCCGGGTGCTGACGAGGCTGGAGTCCGGCAGGTCGCCCACGCGCACGGCGCAGTCGAAGCCCTCGTGGACGATGTCGACGACGCGGTCGCTCAAGTTGAGCGACAGGCTCAGCTCGGCATGCTCGGCGAGAAAGGCCGGCACCAATGGCGCCACATGGCGGCGGCCGAAGCCGGCCGGGGCCGTCACGCGCAGATGGCCGCTGGCCTTCAGGCCGCCGGCACTGACGGCGGCTTCGGCGTCGGCCAGCGAAGCCACCAGCCGCTGGCAGTCCTCCAGGAAGGACTGGCCCTCCGCCGTCAGCGTGAGCCGCCGGGTGGTGCGCAGCATCAGCTTCACGCCCAGCCGCGCCTCCAGCGCGTCCAGCCGCCGCCCCATCACGGCCGGCGCGACGCCCTCGGCCTGGGCCGCGGCGGTGAGGCTGCCCTTGGCGGCCACAAGGACGAAGGACTCGATCTGCTTGAGCTTGTCCATGCGGTCCATTATGTGTTTGCCACACACAAATCTCTGCCAAAACAGCGTGGCAATACGCGGCCAGGTATCGAATAAATTCAGTGCATGAACCTCACCGCTGCGCCTCGCGCCGTGCTCTTTGACGCCTACGGCACCCTGTTCGACGTCTTCAGCGTCGCGGCCCTGGCCGAACGGCGGTTCCCTGGCCAGGGCGCCGCGCTGGCCCAGCTGTGGCGCGACAAGCAGATCGAGTACAGCCGGCTGGTGACGATGAGCGCACCGGATGCGCGCCACTACCAGACGTTCTGGGCGCTGACGCGCTCGGCGCTGCGCTGGTCGGCCGCACGGCTGGGGCTGGCCTTGAGCGCGGGCGACGAGGAGGTGCTGATGCAGTCCTACCTGGCGCTGCAGCCCTTCCCGGAGAACCTGGGCGTGTTGCAGGCCTTGCGCGCGGCCGGGGTGCCCAGCGGCATCCTGAGCAATGGCGACCCGACCATGCTGGGCGCGGTGGTGCGCCACGCGGGTTTCGACACGCTGCTGGACCACCAGCTCAGCATCGACCGCGTGCAGCGCTTCAAGACTGACCCGGCCGCCTACGCCCTCGGCACGGCCGCTCTCGGCCTGGCCGCGGGCGACATCCTGTTCGTCAGCAGCAACTGCTGGGACGCCATCGCCGCGACCTGGTGGGGCTACACGACGCTGTGGGTCAACCGCGCCGGGCTGCCGATGGACGAGCTCGGCACCCGACCTCATCACGTCGGCCGCAGCCTGGCCGACGTGCTGCCCTTGCTGGGCCTCTGACCGTTTTTCTACTCTCAAGCTGGAGTCCTCCCATGCGCAACACCCTTCACCGCCTGCAGGTCGATGCCGACCTGGCCCGCTTCATCGACAGCGAGGTGCTGCCCGGCACCGGGCTGGCTCCGGACAGCTTCTGGGCCGGCTTCAGCCAGATTGCCCACGACCTGGCGCCGAAGAACCGCGCGCTGCTGGCCGAACGCGACCGCCTGCAGGCCGAGCTGGACGCGTGGCACGAGGCCCACCCCGGCCCCATCGCCGACATGCCGGCCTACCGGGCCTTCCTGACCCGCATCGGCTACCTCGTGGAGCCGCCGGCCCAGGTGCAGGCCACCACCGCCAACGTCGATGCCGAGCTGGCCGTGCAGGCCGGCCCGCAGCTCGTCGTGCCCATCCTGAACGCCCGCTATGCGCTGAACGCGGCCAATGCCCGCTGGGGTTCGCTGTACGACGCCCTCTACGGCACCGACGCCATCCCCGAGACCGACGGCGCCACCCGCGCCGGGGCCTACAACCCGGTGCGCGGCGCCAAGGTCATCGCCTTCGCCCGCCAGGTGCTGGACCAGGCCGCGCCGCTGGCTGCCGGCTCGCACGCCGACGCCACCGGCTACCGCGTGGCAGGCGGCCAGCTCGTCGTGACGCTGGCCTCGGGTGCCACCACCGGGCTGCAGGACCCAGCCGCCTTCGCGGGCTACCAGGGCGGCGCGGCGGCGCCGAGCAGCGTGCTGCTGGTGCACCATGGTCTGCACCTGGACGTGCGCATCGACCGCGGCACGCCCATCGGCAAGAGCGACCCCGCCGGCGTGGCCGACGTGGTGATGGAAGCCGCCCTGTCCACCATCCTGGACCTGGAGGACTCGGTGGCCGCCGTGGACGCCGAGGACAAGATCCTGGCCTACCGCAACTGGCTGGGCATCCAGCGCGGCACGCTGACCGAGGAGGTGGCCAAGGGTGGCAGCAGCTTCACGCGGCGCCTCAACCCGGACCGCGTCTACACCGCGCCGGATGGCGGCACGCTGACGCTGCATGGCCGCTCCCTCATGTTTGTGCGCAACGTGGGCCACCTGATGACCAACCCGGCCATCCTGCTGGCCGACGGCAGCGAGATTCCGGAAGGCATCCTGGACGCCGTAGTCACCACCACCATCGCGCTGCATGACCTCAAGGGTCTGGGCACGCCGGGCCTGCGCAACTCGCGCCGTGGCTCGGTCTACATCGTGAAGCCCAAGATGCACGGCCCGGCCGAAGTGGCCTTCGCCGCCGAGCTGTTCACCCGCGTGGAGCAGCTGCTGGGCCTGCCGGACAGCACGGTCAAGCTGGGCATCATGGACGAGGAGCGCCGCACCTCGGTCAACCTCAAGGCCTGCATCGCCGCCGCCGCCAGCCGCGTGGCCTTCATCAACACCGGCTTCCTGGACCGCACCGGCGACGAGATGCACACCGCCATGCGCGCCGGCCCGATGCTGCGCAAGGGCGACATGAAGACGTCGAGCTGGATCCAGGCCTACGAGCGCAGCAACGTGCTGACCGGCCTGGCCTGCGGTTTGAGAGGCCGCGCCCAGATCGGCAAGGGCATGTGGGCCATGCCCGACCTGATGGCCGAGATGCTGAAGGCAAAGATCGCCCACCCCAAGGCCGGCGCCAACACCGCCTGGGTGCCCTCGCCCACCGCCGCCACGCTGCATGCGCTGCACTACCACCAGGTCAGCGTGGCCGCAGTGCAGCAGGAGCTGGAGAAAGTCGACCTCGCCGCAGAGCGCGAGGGCATCCTGAACGCGCTGCTGACCATCCCGGTCGCACCGTCGGCCGACTGGACGGCCGAACAACGCCAGCAGGAGCTGGACAACAACGTACAGGGCATCCTCGGCTATGTGGTGCGCTGGATCGATCAGGGCGTGGGCTGCTCCAAGGTGCCCGACATCAACGGCATCGGCCTGATGGAAGACCGCGCCACGCTGCGCATCAGCAGCCAGCACATCGCCAACTGGCTGCGCCACGGCGTCGTCACGCCCGAGCAGGTGCGCGACACCTTCACCCGCATGGCCGCCATCGTGGACGGCCAGAACGCCGGCGACCCCGCCTACCGGTCCCTGAGCACAAACCCCCAGGGCGCGGCGATGCAGGCGGCGCTGGACCTGGTGTTCAAGGGCGAGGCGCAACCCAGCGGCTATACCGAGCCCTTGCTGCATGCGTGGCGGTTGAAGGCGAAAGCTCACTGATCGCCTCCGGGCTTGCGCGACGCGACGGAGATCGCTAACTCACCACCAATTGCATGCTTCTGCATGCGGGGCGGCTTGGCGTGGCCTGATGACCCCGCGCCTGGCAGGTGATTCAGGCCTACCCGGACCGGCGGAGTGACTCGCTTGCCATGCCGCTCCAGCACGACAGCGCATGGAGCCGTGTCTGAGCGCAGGGTGCGGTCTGAACCTAAAGGTTCGGCCGATCGGATTCGCTTCGCGGGACAGCGCGTCGATGTCGCGAATTTGCATCACTTCGTTGCAACCCCGGGCGAACCCGAAGGCCGCTTGGGAAACATTCATTCACACTGGCGGCCCTTTGCTGTGCGCCGTCCGCTCAGCTGTGTTTGAGTTCAGCCCACGTCATTCGACATGGAGTGTGGGCCTCATTTGACTGGAGAGAAAATGTTTAAGCGCAACGCTATTGGTGCTGGCGTATTTGCGGCAATTGGCACATTTGCCGTTGCTGCGGTAGCTCAGCAGCAAGTACTCGAGCGTGTCGAAGTGACAGGCTCAAGCATCAAGCGAATCCAAAAGGAAGGTGCGACACCTGTCATTACCGTTACGCGGGCGGAAATTGAGAAGACGGGCGTGGCCAACGTCGGTGAGTTGTTGAACTCGCTGCCTGGCTTCTCTGGCGCCGAAGACGGTAATTTCGGCTTGCAGCCGACGCTGGCGGGTTCCCAGGGCGCCGCGATTGCCGGCTTCAACAACGGCGATACCCTTGTCCTGCTGAACGGCAAACGTCTGCCTCGTTATCCCGTTGGCGGCGATTACGTTGACCTGAACAGCATCCCGTTCTCGGTGATCGAGCGCGTCGAAGTGCTTCGCGATGGCGCCTCTGCGCTGTACGGTTCGGATGCAGTCGCCGGTGTGGTCAACGTGATCACGAAGAAAGACTATCAGGGCTTGGGCCTGTCGGCTTCGCGTGGTCAATCCAGCCGCAACGATGGCGAGAAGCAGCGTTATTCATTGAATGCTGGCGCCGGAAATATCGAAAAAGATGGCTATAACGTGGCCTTCGGCCTGGATATCAGTCGCATCAACCGAATCTACAACCGCGACCGCGATATCACCGCATCTGCGGACCTGCGCCAATACGGACTTGCTGACGACCGGCTGCCGACCTCACCGCAGCCCAATGTCTACCTGATCAAGAGTGATCAGTACAAGCCGATTGCGCCTTGCACCGGCGGCCTGCCCGCCGAAGGTGTCGAAGTGGCCAGCGCGCAGCCAGGCAAGGTGTGCGCATTCGATCCCAACTCAACTACGCTCCTACAGCCGGACATTCAGTCGAAAGCCATTTATTTGAATGGCAGCTTCAAGTTCGGCTCTGACACTTATCTCCGCCTTGAGCACTTCGATTCCACCCGGCAGTCTGGAAACTTTTTGAATCCACAGCCGATCACGAATCAAGTCGCCGCTACGGATCCAGCGAACCCGTACAAAGAAGATGTGATTTGGTTCTACCGGTCGACTGATCCGCGCCTCTTCCGCAAGAAGGACATCGATGTGTCCGCTCGCCGCACCATGGCGGTGCTGGACGGCACGTTCAACGATCTGGATTGGACCGCGTCGATCGGCCAGGGCAAGAGCACCTACAAGGAAACCGGGTCCGGATATTTCATCAACTCGCTGTTCGTCAAGGCTGTCAATTCCGGCGTGGTGAACCCGTTCACCGGAAAACTCAATTCTGACGATCTGGTTCCGCTGACAGCGGCTCCGGTGCGCACCGCATTTACCAAAGTCGTCTTCGGTGATGCGAAGATCTCGGGCTCGCTGTTCAAGATGGCTGGCGGCGACGTCCTGTTCGCGGCAGGCGTGGGCACGACCAAGGAGGATTACAGCAATTATCCTGACCCGCTGCAGCGCGACGGCTTGCTGCGCGGCGACCCCAAGCTGGCCATCGTAGACGGCAAGAGCCGCACCGTTAACTACGCTTTCGGTGAAGCGATCGTGCCGGTCACCAAGTCGCTGGAACTGCAATTCGCCTTGCGCCACGACCGCTACAGCGACGTTGGCAACACGACCAACCCGAAGGCGTCGATCCGGTTTGAGGTCATGCCCTCCTTGGTGCTGCGCGGCTCCTACGGCACGGGTTTCCGCGCGCCGACGCTTGAAGACCTCTACGCATCGGATGTGACGGGATTCCCGCAGGGTATTGACTATGCAGGTTGCGCTGCCGCGGGCGTGTCTCGCGACAAGTGCAAGGCCAAGCAGATCTTTACGCTGACCAAGGGCAACCCGAATCTGAAGCCGGAAAAGTCGAAGGCACTCACTCTCGGCCTTGCCTTCTCGCCAATCCCGCAGTTCCTGGGCACGATCGACTACATCAGTCTGAAGAAGACCGATGCCATCACTTCGCTGGGGATCCAAACCATTTTGGACAACCCCACACTGCCGGTGGCAGGCTTTGGCACCGCCAAGGATCTGGTGCGCCGTCTGCCGAGCGGCCAGCTCGTGCCGGACACCACGGTTCCCGTCATCATCAACCCGACGGCCAACGTCGCGGCCATCAAGACCCAAGTCGTGGATGTGGGCCTGCGCTACGATTTGAAGCTTGATGACCTCCGAATCAAGTTTGAAAACAAGCTTTCGAACCTGATTCATCGTGACCGCGAACCTGCTCCTGGCTTGGGGTTCTCTGACTACGCCGGCCTGGCTGGTTATGCCAAGTACCGCAACGTGTTCAGCGTTGGTGCCGACTATCGAAACTACTCGGCCACCGGCTTTGTGCGCACGATTTCCAGCTTCAAGGATGTGACAACGCCTTCGGCTGTTGTCGACTCCACCCGGACGATTCCATCGTGGACGACGCTGGACCTGGACTTTGGATACAAGGGCCTGTTCAGCAAGCACTTGTCGCTGGACCTCCTGGTCAAGAATGTGTTTGACAAGATGCCGCCCCTGAGCACCGCGACGAACACGTCGAACAAGATCGACTTCAACCACAGCGCCGTTGGTCGATACTTCCAACTGACGGCCAAGGTCGACTACTGATCTCAGCCGGCGCCGCCCTCGTGCGGTGCCGATTGGGCAGTTTTTGGAAACCCCGGCACTTTGTGCTGGGGTTTTTTATTGCCTGGTCGGTAGTTTGCGACGGCTGCCCTCCGGTCTCGCTGCTGAGATGCGGCCAGGCAGGGCTCGCGCTGTTTGGCTCGGCCGGACTCCGCGCAAGCAGGAATTGCGTTCGCGCAGAACCAAGTTCACTCAAATGGACCTCGGCAACGCTGGCTGCATGGTCGCGCGGCCGAGCTGACGCATCGTGTGAGCGCTCGAAGCCACGTTCGTAATCCGGTTAGCCTATGGCCTCGTTGGCAGTGGCGCCAACACCCATCAGCAAATTAAGACTGCACTCAGATTTGTTTACCGACATCCTCATCATCGGCGCCGGCCCCGCAGGCAGCGCCTGTGCACGCGTGCTGGCCCAGGCAGGCTTGCAGGTGCTGCTGGTCGACCAGCACCCCCCGGGCCGCGACAAGACCTGCGGTGACGGCCTGATCCCGGATGCCCACCAGGCCCTTGCCCGGTTGGGCCTGCTGGACGAGGTCATGCGCCGTGCACAGCCGGTGAGCCATGTGGGCTGCATCGGCCCGCGCGGTGGCCGCATCGACGTGCCCGGCAGCCTCGCGGTGTTGCCACGGCGCGAGCTCGACGCACTGCTGCTGACGGCAGCGCAAGACGCCGGCGCCCGCTTCGAGCAGGCGCGCTTCGAGACGCCTCTGGAAGCCAACGGCCGGGTCATCGGCGGCCGGCTCAAACAGGGCGACCAGGTCCTCGACGTCCATGCGCGCTGGGTGGTGCTGGCCACCGGCGCCGTGCCCAGGGCGCTGACCGCCGCCGGCATGTGCGAGCGCCACACGCCCAGTGGCGTGGCGCTGCGTGGCTACGTGAAGGCGCCCGCCATGGTCGGCAGGATCACCGCGCTGGAGGTGGTGTGGGACAAGGCCGTGCGGCCCGGCTATGGCTGGATCTTCCCGGCGCCGGACGGCCACTTCAACATCGGCGTCGGCGTGACCGATTCCCACCGCGACCTCGGTGGCGGCAAGGGCGCCAAGAAGGACGTGAACCTGCGTGCCATCTTCGACGCCTTCGTCGCCAAATACCCGCCGGCCGCCGAGCTGATGCGGGTGGGCGCGCTGGTGGGCGACCTCAAGGGGGCGCCGCTGCGCTGCACGCTGACCGGCGCGAAGTGGACCCGGCCGGGCCTGATCGTCACCGGCGAAGCCGCCGGCTCCACCTATTCCTTCACCGGCGAGGGCATCGGCAAGGCGATGGAAACCGGCATGCTGGCGGCGGATGCCATCCTGGCCCACGGCGATGACGACACCGCCGCCCGAGCCGCCTACGAAGCGGCGCTCACCGCCCTCAAGCCCAAGTTCGACCTCTACGAACGGGCCAACCGCGTGAACGCCCACCCCTGGCTGGCGGACCTGCTGATCTGGCGCGCCAAGAAGAGCCCGCGGCTGCTCAAGCGGATGAGCGGCGTGCTCAACGAGACGAGCAACCCGGGCAATCTGGTCAGCCTCAAGGGCCTGAGCCGGCTGTTCTTCGAGTAGCCGCTGCAGCGGCGCTTGCGGACCGAGCGCCGGGCCGCCCCAAGCCGGCCCGCCTGGGCGAGGGGCGCGTCAGACTCGCTCGATGACGAGCGCGATGCCCTGCCCCACGCCGATGCACATCGTGCACAGCGCATAGCGGCCGCCGGTCACTTCCAGCTGGTTGATCGCGGTCGTCACGAGCCGCGCGCCACTCGCGCCGAGCGGATGGCCGAGGGCAATCGCGCCGCCGTTGGGGTTGACGCGGGCGTCGTCGTCGGCGAGGCCGAGGTCGCGCAGCACGGCCAGGCCTTGCGCGGCGAAGGCCTCGTTCAGCTCGATCACGTCCATCTGCGCCAGCGTCAGGCCGGTCAGCGCCAGCACCTTGCGAGTGGCCGGGGCGGGGCCCATGCCCATGATGCGCGGCGCCACACCGGCCGTGGCCATGCCCAGCACGCGGGCGCGGGGCGTGAGGCCGTGGCGCGCGGCGGCCGCCTCGCTGGCCAGCAGCAGCGCGCAGGCGCCGTCGTTGACGCCGCTGGCATTGCCGGCCGTCACGCTGCCCTCGGGTGTGACCACGCCCTTGAGCTTGGCCAGCGCCGCCAGGCTGGTCTCGCGCGGATGCTCGTCGAGCACGACGCTGAGCGGCTCGCCCTTCTTCTGCGGCACGGCCACCGGCACGATCTCGCGGTCGAAGAAGCCGCGCTGCTGGGCGGCCAGCGCCTTGGTCTGCGACGCCAGCGCCATGCGGTCCTGGGCCTCGCGCTCGATGCCGAAGTCCCGCGCGACGTTCTCGGCCGTTTCGGGCATCGCGTCGACGCCGTACTGCGCCTTCATGAGTTTGTTGACGAAGCGCCAGCCGATGGTCGTGTCGTAGACCGCGTTGCTGCGGCTGAACGCGCTCTCCGCCTTGGGCATCACAAACGGCGCGCGGCTCATGCTCTCCACGCCGCCGGCGATCAGCAGCCCGGCCTCGCCGGCGCGGATGGCGCGCGCCGCCGTGCCCACCGCGTCCAGGCCCGAACCGCACAGCCGGTTGACCGTCACGCCGGGCACGTCGATCGGCAGGCCCGCGAGCAAGGCGGCCATGCGCGCCACGTTGCGGTTGTCCTCGCCCGCCTGGTTGGCGCAGCCGTAGATCACGTCCTCCACCGCGGCCCAGTCCAGGCCCGGGTGGCGGGCCATCAGGGCCTTCAGCGGCAAGGCGCCAAGGTCATCGGTGCGGATGCTGGACAGCGCGCCGCCGTAGCGGCCGAAGGGGGTACGGAGGGCGTCGCAAATGAAGGCCTGAGGAGTCATCGGAGGTAGGGGCTGACGCGGTAGCGCTCGCCACGGTGGTGTTGATCG
The DNA here is from genome assembly GCA_003963075.1 of Burkholderiales bacterium. Taxonomy (GTDB): domain Bacteria; phylum Pseudomonadota; class Gammaproteobacteria; order Burkholderiales; family Burkholderiaceae_C; genus Pelomonas. The sequence continues at coordinate 17,804 of RXJV01000022.1, read as the reverse complement.
AGCCGGTCCAGCAGCGCGACGACCGCGCGGCGGTCCCAGCGGGCCAGCCATTCAAAGGGACCGGCGGGGTAGTTCACACCCAGCTTCATCGCGGCGTTGGCACCGGCCTCGTCGCAGACGCCCTGCTGCACCGCGTCGGCCGCCTCGTTGATCAGCATGGCAATGGTGCGCGCCACCACCAGGCCGGGCACGTCAAGCACCTCGCGCGGCGTGTAGCCGAGCGCTGCCAACCAAGGCTCGGCAGCCACCGGGCCCGCATAGGCCAGGTCGCCGCCCGGCCGCAGCGGCAGGTCGAAGACGGCGGTGTGGGCATTGATGTCACGGGCACAGCGGCCGTCGGTGAGGCGCAGGTCGAGCCCATCGGCATGGAGGCCGATCCAGTCGCTGTCCACCTGCCGTTCCGCCTCGGGCCACTGGGCATGCAGACGCTCGGCCAGCGCGCCGCGACCGTGCACCACCAGGCGCAGCGCGCGCGGCGGGTCGAGCGGCAAGGGGGCGGCCAGGGCCGGCGCGCCCTCGGGGTAGCGGTAGAACCCCCGCCCGCTCTTGCGCCCGAGGAAGCCGGCATCCACCAGCTCCTGTTGCACGAGGGACGGCGTGAAGCGGCGGTCGAAGAAGTTGGCCGCGAACACCGAGTTCGTCACCGCGAAATTGGTGTCGTGGCCGATCAGGTCCATCAGCTCGCAGGGGCCCATGCGGAAGCCAGCGGCGCGCAGGCAGGCGTCGATGACCTCGGGCTTGGCGACGCGGTCCTGCAGCAGCAGCAGCGCTTCGGCGTAGTAGGGCCGGGCGATGCGGTTGACGATGAAGCCGGGCGTGGAGCGCGCATGCACCGGCGTCTTGCCCCAGCGTGCAGCCAGGTCGAACACCGCCTGCGCCACCTCGGGCGCCGTGCCCAGGCCCGACACCACCTCCACCAGCTTCATCAGCGGCACCGGGTTGAAGAAGTGCATGCCCACGAGCCGCTCGGGCCGCTGCATGCCTCGCGCCAGGGCCGTGACCGAGATCGACGAGGTGTTGGTCGCGATGACGGCCTCGTCGGGCAGCAGCGCCTCCAGTTCGGCGAAGAGGGCGCGCTTCACGTCCAGGTTCTCGACGATGGCCTCGATGACGAGGTCGGCCGGCTGCAGCGTCGCCACCGGGCTGATGCGTGCCAGCGTGGCGGCCACGGCCTCGGCGGTGAGCTTGCCCTTGGCGACCAGGCCGTCGAGCGTGGCCGCAAGCTTGGCCTTGGCGGCCTCGGCCGCGCCGTCGCGGGTGTCGAACAGCGCGACCTCGTGGCCCGCCTGGGCGGCCACCTGGGCGATGCCGGCGCCCATCAGGCCGGCGCCGACGACGAGGAGGCGGGCGGAGTCGAGGTTCATTCGGAAGCGTTCCAGTTCGGCTTGCGTTTGCCCAGGAAGGCGGCAAAGCCTTCGCGGGCCTCGGGCATGCTGCGCACGCGAGCAATCGTCTCGGCGGTCAACTCGCGCACGTCGGCGGTGACCGGCCCCGGCGCGAGCCGGGCGTAGAGCTGCTTGATCTCGGCCTGGGCCACCGGGCCGCAGGCCAGCAGGTCGGCGAGCACGGCCTCGACGGCCGCGTCCAGGCCCTCGGCGGGCGCCAACTGCTGCACCAGGCCCAGGCGCAGGGCCTCGGCGGCATCGATGCGGCGGGCCGTCAGCGCCAGCCGGCGGGCCTCGCGCAGGCCCACCGCGTTGACCAGGTGCGGGCCGATGACCGCCGGCAGGATGCCCATGCGGGCCTCGCTGACCGAGAAGCTGGCCGCCTCGGAGGCCACGGCCAGGTCGCAGGCGCAGGCCAGGCCCACGCCGCCGCCGAGCGCCGCGCCCTGGATGCGGGCGAGCGTGGGCTTGGGGCAGTCGGCGATGCGCGCCAGCATGGCCGCAAAGCGCCGCGCATCGGCGAGGTTGTCGTCGTGCGAGGCGGCGGCGGCGCGCTGCATCCACTGCAGGTCGGCACCGGCGCTGAAGTGTTTGCCGGCGCCGGCCAGCACGATGGCGCGCACACCGGCATCGGCCCCGAGGGCGGCAAAGGCGGCGTCCAGCTCGGCGATCAGCACCTCGTCGAAGGCATTGAATACGGCCGGGCGGTTCATCGTCAGCACCGCCACGCCATCGGCGCGGTGCTCCAGGTCCAGGGCGGTCCAGTCGGGCATCCGAGCATTTTGCATTTTCCCGACCGCGCGGTCGACAAAACCATTCAGGCCGCCGGGAGCGCCATTCGCCGCACGCCTCAGAGCCACGGCGGCGTCACCTTCTAGACTCGCCGACATGTCCTCGCCTTCACGCTTGAACCGCTGGCTCGCCAGCGACTGGTCGCAGTGGTTCTACCCCGGCCCGCGCCAGCACTTCACGCCCGAGGAGATGGCCCGCGGCGGCCAGCAGCGCTGGCCGGCCACCGTCGATCACTACGTCTACGTGAACCTCATCATCCTGCTGGCGGTGACCTCGGGCACGCAGCGGCCCTGGGTGTGGGCCTGGCCGGCGGTGCTGGGCCTGGGCTGGGCGACGCTGTCGATCGCGCGCTGGCTGTGGGTGCGGCCCACCAGCCTGCGGCTCAACCTGGCCTGCTATGGCGTGGCGATCGTGGTCGCCGCGGGGATGATCGTGCTGGTCAAGGCCGGCCTGCGTGAGCTGGTAGAGGCCCAGACGATGCTGGTGCTGGCGATCTTGACCGCGGTGCTGTCCGGCTGGTGGCTGCTGACGCTGTACCGGGTGCAGCAGATCAAGGCGCGGCTGCGTGAGCTGGACGAGCAGGCCGCAGCGCTGCGCCTGTCCAACCGGCTCGCGGCGGCGCAGATCCAGCCGCATTTCCTGTTCAACACCCTGGCCTCGCTGCAGCACTGGGTGGACACCCAGGATCCGCGCGCCGCGCCGCTGCTGCGCGATTTCACGGCCTATCTGCGCGCCACGCTGCCGATGTTCGAGCGCGAATCGCAAGCACTCTCCGACGAGATCGAGATGGTCAGGCGCTACCTCGCCATCATGCAGGCGCGGCTGGGCGCGCGGCTGCGCTTTTGCATCGACGTGCCCGCCGAGGTCGACGCCTGGCTGCCGCCCGGCCTGGTGCTCACCCTGGTGGAAAACGCCATCGCCCACGGCATCGAGCCGCAGCTGGCCGGTGGCAGCGTGCACATCGGTGCGCGCCGGCATGGCGACCGGGTCGTGCTGACCGTGAGCGACGACGGCCCCGGCCTGGCGCCGGGCTGGACCGAGGGCGTGGGCCTGTCCAACACCCGCCGCCGCCTGCTGCAGGCCCATCCCCTCGCTTCTCTGACCCTGACCGATGCCCACCCCGGCTGCCTCGCGACCCTGACGCTATGAACACGCCCGCCACTGCAACCGCCCTGATCGCCGACGACGAAGAAGCCCCGCGCGAGCAGCTGGCCGCGGCCCTCGCGCGGCTCTGGCCCGAGCTGCGGCTGGTGGCCGCGAGCCGCAACGGCGCCGAGGCCTGGGACGACTGCCTGGCGCTGGAGCCCTCGCTCGCCTTCCTGGACATCCGCATGCCGGGCCTCACCGGCCTGGAGGTGGCACGCCGGCTGTCCGCGCTGGCGGCGCCGCCGCTGATCGTCTTCGTCACCGCCTTCGACGACCATGCGCTGGCGGCCTTCGAGGCCGGCGCGGTCGACTATGTGCTCAAGCCGGTGGACGACGAGCGCCTCGCTCAGACCCTGACGCGGCTGAAGGCCCGCCTGGCCCAGCCCACGCCCGACACAGCGGCGCTGCAGCGCCTGCTGGCCACGCTGGCGCCGCCGCGTTCCGTGCCACGGCCCATTCAGGCCGGTGTGGGCCGCGAGGTGGTCCTGATCCCGCCCGACGAGGTTGTGTATTTCGAGGCCGACGCGCGCTACACCCGCGTCGTGTACCAGGGCGGCGACGCGTTGATCCGCACGCCGCTGCGCGAGCTGCTGACCCAGCTCGACCCGGAGCAGTTCTGGCAGATCCACCGCAGCGTGCTGGTCAACAGCCGCTGCATCGCGCGGGCCGTGCGGATCGACGAGGGCAATATGGTCCTGACCCTGCGCGGGCGTGACGAGAAGCTGCCGGTGTCGCGGCAGTTCCAGCCGCTGTTCAAGGGGCAATGAGCCCGTCCGGGCAAACCCGGCCCGCATTTCGGGGGTGAAACACGGCGTTACGGCGAGCCCCTCCCACAATCGCCGGCTGTCGCGTCATCCCGACTCTGCGGAGCGCCTCTCAACCATCACGCCGCCATGCCCAGCCCCCTGCCCACGCCGCGCTTCGACCACTTCTACCGCCACGACGAGCTCACCGCGCTGCTGTTTGCCTATGCCGAGGCACGGCCCAACCTCGTGTCGGTGCGCTCGATCGGCAAGAGCTACGAGGGCCGCGACATCTGGGTGGTCGTCGTGACCAACCTGGCCAGCGGCATGGACATCGACAAGCCCGCGCTCTGGGTAGACGGCAACATCCACGCGGCCGAGCTGACCGCGTCCACCACCTGCCTGTACTACCTGCACCAGCTCGTCAGCCTGCACGGCGGCAGCAGCGCCGAGGCCGCACAGGTCAACCGCCTGCTCGACAGCCGCGCCGTCTACCTGGTGCCGCGCCTGAACCCCGACGGCGCCGAACTGGCCCTGGCCGACCGGCCGCGCCACATCCGCAGCTCGACCCGCCCCTACCCCTACACCGAGGAGCCGGTCGACGGCCTGACCATCGAGGATATCGACGGCGACGGCCGCATCCTGACCATGCGCGTACCCGACCCCCACGGCGGCTACAAGAAGCACCCCGCCGACCCGCGGCTGATGGTGGCGCGCGAGCCCGGCGAGTTCGGCGGCGAGTACTACCGGCTGATCCCCGAGGGCTTCATCAAGCAGCACGACGGGCTGACCTTCAAGCTCAACCCCGACCGCGAAGGCCTGGACCTGAACCGCAACTTCCCCGCCGATTGGCGCCAGGAGTTCCAGCAGCTCGGCGCCGGGCCCTACCCCACCAGCGAACCCGAGGTGCGCGCGATGGTGGACTTCATCACCCAGCATCCCAACATCGGCGCGGCGGTCAGCTTCCACACCCACAGCGGCGTCATCCTGCGCCCCTGCGGCACCCGCAGCGACAAGGACATGACGCCCGAGGACCTGTGGCTGTTCCAGCAGTTCTCGGCCCTGGGCGAAAAGCACAGCGGCTACCCGGCCATCAGCATCTACGAGGACTTCCGCTACCACCCCAAGGATGTGATCACCGGCACCCAAGACTGGGTCTACGAGCACCTCGGCGCGCTGTTCTGGGTGGTCGAGCTGTGGTCGCCCAACAAGGAGGCCGGCATCGAGAACACCAAGTGGATCGACTGGTACCGCAGCCACCCGGTGGAGGACGACCTCAAGCTGCTGAAGTGGAGCGACGAGCAGTGCAACGGCCAGGCCCATGTCGACTGGACGCCCTTCCAGCACCCGCAGCTCGGCGCGGTCGAGATCGGCGGCTGGGACAAGATGAACTACTGGCGCAACCCACCCCCGGCCCTGCGCGAGCGCGAGGCCGCGCGCTTCCCCGGCTGGCTCACGCAGCTGGCGATGAGCCTGCCGCAGCTGGAGCTGATCCGCACCGAGGTGCGAGCCCTCGGCCCCGACATGTGGCGGGTGCGCCTGGCGGTGGCGAATGCCGGCTATCTGCCGGCCTATGTGACGCAACGCGCGCTGGAGCGCAAGACGGTGCGCGGCGTGATCTTCGAGCTGCACCTGCCCGCCGGCGACCCGGCCATCAGCCTCGTCAGCGGCAAGGAGCGCATGGAAGGCCCGCAGCTCGAGGGCCATGCGCCCAAGCAGAGCCAGCTCGCCTTCCTGCCCAACAAGCAGCCCACGGCCGACCGCGCGGTGGCCGAGTGGGTGGTGCGCGCGCCGGTCGGCACGCGGCTGGCGCTGAGCGCCAGCGCGGAACGGGCCGGCGTGGTGAGGACGGAAGTGGTGCTGGACTGAACGCTGCGGGCCGGCTTCAACCGACCGGCCGTTCGTTCTCCTGGGCCGCCAGCAGCGCCTCGCGCCACAGCCGCGCCGGGATGAAGGTGCGCAGCTGCTCCATGGCCTTGTCGATCAACGCCGGGTGCAGGCCGTGGTCGAGATGGGGAAGCAGGTCGGCGGTCACGTCGGCGCCGAGGGCGACCAGGGCCTGAGCCGCGTCGACCACATGCCGGTACGGAAAGCGCCGGTCCTCCAGGCCGTGCAGCAGGTGCACGCACACCTCCTGGGGCGCGGACTGCGGTCGCGCGAGGTAGCCGCCGGCAAAGGCCAGCACGCGCCCGGCGAGGGCGGGTTCGGCCTGCACCGCTTCGAGGGCCAGCATCGCGCCCTCGCCGACACCCGCAAGGGCCACGCGCTGCCACGGCAGGTCGATGCGGCGGGCCGCAGCGCGCAGACGCTCCAGCAGCGGTGGCAGCGCCGCCGCCAGGCCGTCCGGGCTGGGCTCGGCCTGCAGCCACCAGCGGAGCCGGCCCTCGGCATCGCGCAGCGGCGGGTGCAGGGTCAGCGTCTGCGCGTTCGGGTACTGGGCCTGGAGCGCACGGGCCAAGGGCGCCATCAGGTCGGCACTGTCGGGCGTCAGGCCGCCGTCGGGCAGCAGCACGAACAGCAGGTCGGGCACGGGAGCATTGGAATCGGCATTCATGCCGGGATTGTCGGCCGCCCGGCTATCCTGCGGTGTCAGCCACCGAGGTGATTCACGATGGAACTGCATGTCAATGGCCAGACCCGGGCCCTGCCCGAGGCCGCGGCCGACCCCGCCATGCCGCTGCTGTGGGCGCTGCGGGACGGCCTCAACCTCACCGGCACCAAGTTCGGCTGCGGCATCGCCGCCTGTGGCGCCTGCACGGTGCATGTCGACGGCCAGGCGGTGCGGTCTTGTGTGACGCCGCTGGGCAGCGTCGTCGGCAAGACGCTCACCACGATCGAGGGCCTCGGCGCGGCGGACCATCCCCATGCCCTGCAGCTGGCCTGGCTGGCCGAGCAGGTGCCGCAATGCGGCTACTGCCAGAGCGGCATGCTGATGGCGGCCGCCGCGCTGCTGGCCCGCAACCCCGACCCGAGCGACGCCGACATCGACGCGGCTATGACCAACCTCTGCCGCTGCGGCACCTACCCGCGCGTGCGCGCGGCGATCAAGCAGGCGGCCAAGGGCCGCAAGCCATGAAGCGCCGGACCCTGTTGCTCAGCGGCCTGGGCGCCGCCGGTGCCCTGATCGTCGGATGGGGCGCGATGCCACCGCGTTCGCGGCTGGGGCGGGGGGAGCTGCTGCCGGCGGTCGACGGCGAGGTGGCGCTGAACGGCTGGATCAAGATCGCCGCCGACGGCAGCGTGGTGCTGGCCATGCATCGCAGCGAGATGGGCCAGGGCGTGCACACCGCGCTGAGCCAGCTCGTGGCCGAGGAGCTGGACGTGCCGCTGAACCGCGTGCGCCTGACCGCCGCGGGCCACGACACGATCTACGGCAACGTGGCGACGTTGCTGGGCAATATGCCCTTCGGCCCGCGCGACCACGACCGGGCCGGCTACCGGCTGTCGGCGTGGTTGACGGCCAAGGTGGCCCGCGAGCTGGGCATCAACCTGACCGGCGGCTCGTCGTCCACCGCCGATGCCTGGCTGCCACTGCGCCTGGCCGCGGCCACCGCCCGTGCCCAACTGCTGGGCGCAGCCGCCCTCCAGCACCAGCTGCCCGTGGCCGAGCTGACGGTCAAGGACGGCGTCATCCACCACGCCGGCAGCGCGCTGCTCCACTACGGCCAGGTCGCCGCCCAAGCCGCCTCGACGCCGCCCGGCGAGGTGCAGCTGAAGGAGGCCCGACAGTGGACGCAGATCGGCCAGGCGCGGCCGCGCGTCGACCTCGCCGCCAAGGTGGACGGCAGCGCGCGTTTCGGCCTGGATGTGCGCCAGCCCGGCCAGCTGTTTGCGGCCATCCGCCATTGCCCGATGCTCGGCGGCGGCCTCGGGCCCGCCAACCTCGACGCGGTGCGCGCGCGCCCCGGTGTGCTGCGCATCGTCGAACTCGGCCCGGTGGCCGGCTCCACGGCGGCCTATGCCGTGGTCGCCCGCACCACCTGGCATGCGCTGGAGGCGGCCCGCGCGCTGGAGGCGGCCTGGCAGCCGCCGCCGGGCGCTGCGGCCGACACGGCGGCCATCCAGGCGGCGCTGGAGCGCCAGGCCCGCGAGGCCGACGCTGCCGGTGCCGGCTTCGCCTTCCTGGACCAGGGCGATGTCAAGCAGGGTCTGGACCAGGCGCTGAGCCGCGTGGAGGCGGTCTACCGCGCGCCCTATCTGGCCCACGTGACGATGGAGCCGCAGAACTGCACGGCCCAGGTCCGCGACGGGCGGGTCAGCCTCTGGGCGCCGACCCAGGTGCCCGGCCTGGCCCGCGAGCTGGCGGCGCGCGTCGCCGGCGTGCCGTTGGAAGCCGTCGATCTGCAGGTGACCTACCTCGGCGGCGGCTTTGGCCGGCGCCTGGACATCGACTTCGTCGGCCAGGCCGTGCGGGTGGCGATGGACTGCGGCGGGGTGCCGGTGCAGCTGGTGTGGTCGCGCGAGGAGGACACCACGCACGACTTCTACCGCCCGGCCGAGGTGGCGCTGATGCGCGGCGGCATCGACAAGAGCGGCGTGACGGCGCTGTCGGTCACCGCCGCCAGCGACGCGCTGGTGCCGCGCTGGCTGGAGCGCGTGGCGCCCGGCCGCGCGCCCTGGCTGGACCTGCTCAACCGCAACGGCTTTCCGGACGGCCGCGCCCCGGCCGCCCTGCTGGCGCGGGGCGACGCACCGGACAAGACCGCCTCCGAGGGCTTGTTCGACCTGCCCTATGCCATCCCGCATGCCCGGGTCGTGCATGTCCCCACCCAGAGCGGCGTGCCGATCGGCAACTGGCGGGCGGTGGGGCATTCGCACCACGCCTTCTTCCGCGAAAGCTTCATCGACGAGCTGGCCCACGCCGCCCGCATCGACCCGGTGACGCTGCGCCTGCAATTGCTGGAAGGACTGCCCCGCCACCAGGCCGTGCTGAAGCGCGTCGTCGAGGCCTCGGGCTGGGGCGGGCCGCGGCCGGCCGGCACGGCGCAGGGCCTGGCCCTGCACGAGAGCTTCGGCAGCATCGTGGCGCAGGTGGCCGAGGTGCGCGCCGAGCAGGGCCAGCCCCGGGTGGTCCGCGTCGTCTGCGCGATCGACTGCGGCACCGTGGTCAACCCCGGCATCGTCGTGCGGCAGATGGAGAGCTGCATCGTCTTCGGCCTGAGCGCCGCGCTGCGCGGGCGCATCGACATCGCCGGCGGCGTCGTGCAGCAGAAGAGCTTTCCCGAGCTGGGCCTGCTGACCTTGGCCGAGTGCCCGGCCATCGAGACCTATTTCGTGCCCAGCGACGGCCCGCCCACCGGCGTCGGCGAGCCCGGCCTGCCGCCGCTGGCGCCGGCGGTCGCGAACGCCTGGTTTGCGCTGACCGGCGAACGCCGCCGCAGCCTGCCGCTGGCGGTCTGAGCCCCGACGGCGCTCAGACCTTGATCGAAAACGGGTTGAAGTTGGTGCCGCGGTCGTAGAAGTCGACGCCCTCGACCCGCTTCAGGAAGCGCACCACCGCGGCCGTGGCCGGGTACATGACGGCCTCCCAGATCGTCTTGAACAGGTACTGGGCAATGATCACGTCGACCAGCTGATCGGCCGGCCAGATGCCGACGAAGGCGATCACGAAGAACAGCCCGGTATCGACCAGCTGGCCGACGATGGTCGAGCCGATCACGCGCGCCCAGAGGTAGCGGCCCTGGGTCGCGATCTTCATCTTGGCCAGCACGAAGCTGTTGGCGAAGCTGCCGCAGGCGAACGCGATCATCGAGCCGGCGACGATGCGCCAGGTGTTGCCGAACACGGCCTCCAGATGGGGCTGGTAGGCGGCCATGAACTCGTTCTGCGCCGGCGGCAGCTGCACGACGACAAAGGCCATGAAGGCCGAGAACACCAGCGCCCCGAAGCCGGCCCACACGACGCGCCGGTCGCGGCCGTAGCCGTAGACCTCGGTCAGGATGTCGCCAAAGATGTAGCTGATCGGGAAGAAGAACAGGTCGGCGCCGAAGGTGACCGTGCCGATCCACGGCAACGTCAGCTGCGCCGCCTTGGCCGCACCGATCAGGTTGGAACACAGCAGCACGCAGACGAAGGCCGCCATGATCAGGTCGTAGTACTTGAAGCTGTGGGGCGGCCGGGTCATGCGGGAGTACCAGTCAGGCGAAGCAGGGTTTGATGGAGCTTGAGCGAGTCGATGGGCTTGGTCAGGAAGTCGTTCATGCCCGCGGCAAAGGCATCATCGCGCTCCGACACCAGCGCGGCAGCGGTCAGCGCAACGATGGGCAGCTCGGTCGACGAGAAGTGTTTGCGCAGCTCGCGGGTGGCATCATGGCCGCCCAGGACCGGCATCTGCACATCCATCAGCACGATGTCGAAGGGCTTGCCCACGCTGGCGGCGGCCAGCACGGCCTCCACCGCCTGGCGGCCGTCGCTGGCCTGGGCGACCTCCATGCCCCATTGCTCCAGCTGGGCCACCGCGATCAGCATATTGACCGGATGGTCCTCGGCGATCAGCACGCGCCTGCCTTGCAGGGACGCGCCGGCCCTCACCTCGCGCGGCTGGTGGCTCATCGGCGCCGGTGCAGCAGGCAGGGGCAGCTCGGCCCAGAACACCGCGCCCTCGCCCGGTGCGCTGCGCAGGCCGACCTCGCCGCCCATCAGCGTGGCCAGCTCGCGGCAGATGGACAGGCCCAGGCCGGTGCCGCCATAGCGCCGTGTTGTCGATTCGTCGGCCTGCGTGAACGGCTGGAACAAGCGCTCCTGCTGGTCGAGCGCGATGCCCGGGCCGGTGTCGGCCACCTCGACATGCACCCATTCGCCGGCACTGCCCTGGCTGTTGCGGGTCAGCGCCCGGACCCGCACCGTGATGCCGCCCTGCTCGGTGAACTTCAGCGCATTGGTGAGGTAGTTGGCCAGGATCTGGCGCGTGCGCAGCGGGTCGCCGAACACCCAGGCGGGCAGGCCCGGGTCGATCTCGACGCTGAAGCTCAGTCCGCGCGCCTGGGCCAGCGTCAGATAGGCGAGCTGGATCGAGGACAGCAGCTCGCGCAGCGAGAAGGGCTGGGTCTCCAGCGTGAGCCGGCCGGCCTCGATCTTGGACAGGTCGAGGATGTCGGAGATCAGGCCCGACAGGCCCTCGGCGCTGTCCATCATCTGGTTGACGTACTCGCGCCGCTGCGCATCGGAGATGTCGGGCTGCTGGGCCAGCCGCCCCAGGCCGAGCAGGCCGTTGAGCGGCGTGCGGATTTCGTGGCTGGTGTTGGCCAGGAAGGCGCTCTTGGCGCGGCTGGCGGCCTGGGCCTCGTCCTTGGCCTGGGCCAGCGCGGCCTCGACGCGCCGGCGTTCGGTGACGTCCTCGATGATCCAGATCGTGCCGCCGCGGCTGGGGTGGGCCGGGTCCACGGCTTGGGCGAGCAGCCGGGCCAGAAAGGTGCTGCCGTCGCGGCGCCGCATCGTGCGCTCGGCCTCGACCTGCTCACCGGCCGCCAGGCGCGGCCCGAGGTCGCGGCCGACGGCCTGCCAGTCCTCGACGGTGGGCCACACGACGCTGCCGTGCTGGCCGATCAGCGCGCCACGGGCCCAGCCGAACATCGCCTCCACGCGGGGATTGGCCAGCACGAATTGCTGGTCGCGGGTCAGCGCGATGCCGATCGACGCGTTCTCCAGGATGGCGCCGTGCACGAGACGGGTGCGCTCGCTGTCGCTGACGTCGCGCGCATACAGCACGAGGTAGTCCTGGCCGTCCAACGCGAACGGCGCCACCGACACCAACATCGACAGCGTGCTGCCGTCCTTGCGGCGGAACACGACGGGCCAGTTGCTCGCGCTGCCATCGCGGCGCAGCGCTTCGCGCATCGCATCGCGGTCCGCCGGGTCGTTCCAGACGCCGATTTCGATCGAGGTGCGGCCAACCACCTCGGCGCTGGACCAGCCGGTCAGCGTCTCGAAGGCCTGGTTGACCATCGCGTAGCGCCCGCTTTCGGCCTCGGTCAGCGTGATCAGGTCGGGGCTGGTGGCCACCAGATGGGACAGCAGCCCCTCCGACCGGCGCAGCGCCTCCTGGGCACGGCTTTGCTCGGTCTGGTCGGTGAAGAAGGTCAGCGTGGCCGGGCCCGACGCGGTCTCGACCCGCACGCTGGTGGCCTGCACCAGGCGGCGCCGGCGCGACAGCGTGCGCAGCCGGTACTCGGTCACCGGCTGCATCGCACCGGGCGGCATGCCCTCCAGCCGCGCCGCCTGCTGGCGCGCCGCCTCATCGTCGCCGGGCTCGTAGTGGCTGAACAGGTCCTGGCCGATCATGCTGGAGCGCTGCGCATAGCCGAACATGGCCATCGCCGCCGGGTTGGCATCGACGACGCGGCCCCAGCGGTGCAGCACCAGCGGGCTAGGCGAGCGCCGGAACAGCTCGCGGTAGCGCGTCTCGTTGGCGTGCGCGGTCTGCTCGGCGGTGACCTCGTGCGTCACGTCCCGGCCCACGCCCCAGAAGCCGCGGAAGTTGCCCTGTGCGTCAAAGCGCGGCTCGCCACTGACCGACACCCAGCGCGGCAGGCCGTCCGCGCCGACGCGCCGGGCCACGACGCCATGAAAGGCGCGGTGCGATTCGAGGTCGGCGCGGTGGGCGTCGAGCTCGTCGTCGGACAGGCCCAGGCCGTCGATCTCCCAGGGCGTCTTGCCCAGCCGAGCCTCCAGGTCCAGGCCCGAGCTGCCCGGCCTCTCCTCGGTGACATGGGTGAAGCGGAACTCGCGGTCCATCTCCCAGTACCAGTCGACCGCCATGCCGAGCAGGCCGCGAAAACGCGCGGTGCGCTCCTCGGCCTCGGCCAGCGAGCGCTGCACCATCCTCAGCAGGCCGATGCCGGCGATCAGGCCGGCGCCCAGCAGGCAGAACTGCACCACCGTGCGCAGCATCAGGCTGTTCATCGCCATCGGATGGGTGGCCCAGCCCAAGGCCTCGGCGCCGGCCAGGGCCGCCAGCGCGCCACCCGCCAACACGGTGAGTGCCACGCCGGCGCGCAGGCCCAGCATGCCGGTCGCGAAGGTCACGATCAGGCCCGACAGCGCGAGGCTCAAGGCCCAGACACCGAGGTCGCGCGACACCGCCACCACCACCGGCAGGCTGATGACCAGCGCCATGATGGCCAGCGCGATGACCGGATGGGTTTCGCGGCGCGGGCTGCGCGTGAGCATCAGCAGCCGCGCGAAGGCCAGCGCCGAGATCAGCACCGACAGCAGCGGTGGCAGCCAGCCATCCAGAGCCTCACCGGGCTGGCGGGTGGCCCAGAGCAGCACGGCCACGGGCAGGAAGATCGGCCCGCAGGCCATCAGGAAGACGCGCGCCGCGTGCCAGCGCATGCTGGTGGCCAGGCGGGCGCGCTGCTGCTCGGGCGGCTCCGCGTGGCCGACCAGGCTGCTGAGGTCCTCGCTGGCGCGCGCCATCTCAGCCCAGGGCGGCCCGCGTGGCCTCGGCCACGGTGCGTGCACGCGCGGCAAAGTCGGCCTCGCGGCTGGCGTAGAGGATGGCGCGCGAGGAGTTGACGATCAGGGGCGCGCTGCGGCCCGCGGCCTGCACGACCGCCGCCGCATCGCCGCCCTGGGCGCCCACGCCCGGCACGAGCAGGGGCAGCGTGGGCGCGAGTTCGCGCACACGCGCGATCTCGGCAGGGTAGGTGGCGCCGACGACCAGGCCGAGCTGGCCGTTGCGGTTCCACTGCGTCTCGGCGAGATGCGCCAGATGCTCGAACAGGCGCGGCTGGCCGGGCACATCGGCCAGGCGCTGCATCTGCCAGTCGTCGCCGCCCTTGTTGGAGGTGCGGCACAGCAGGATGGCGCCCTTGCCCTCGTAGGCGAGGTAGGGCTCGACCGAGTCGAAGCCCATGAAGGGTGACAGCGTCACCGCATCGGCGCGGTAGCGCTCGAAGGCCTCGCGCGCGTACTGCTCGGCGGTGGAGCCGATGTCACCGCGCTTGGCATCGAGAATGACCGGCACGCCGGGCGCGACGCGGTGGATGTGCTCGATCAGCCGCTCCAGCTGGTCCTCGGCGCGGTGGGCGGCGAAGTAGGCGATCTGCGGCTTGAAGGCGCAGACGAGATCGTGGGTCGCGTCGACGATGGCCGCACAGAATTCGAAGATCCTGGACGCATCGCCCGCCCATGCGCCGGGCAGCTTGGCCGGTTCAGGGTCGAGGCCGACGCAGAGCCGGGAGTGGGACAGGGCTTGCAGTTGGTCGATGAAGTTCATGGCGCGACATTGTCCCGCTTGGTTCACGGCGCGGGCATTGCCGGATGCCCAGGGGCAGGTGCGGCCGGCGCCGGCTGGCCGGCCTGGCTCGGCCCGGGCCCTGGGTGCGCGATCAGACGGACACCATGGCCCGCGCGAGCACAAACTCGGCGAAGGCATCGGCCGGCAGCGGCCGGCTGAGCAGATAGCCCTGCACCGCCTGGCAACCCTGGCGGCGCAGGAAGTCGAGCTGGCCCGGGGTCTCGACCCCCTCGGCCAGGGTCTGCAGGCCGAGGGCCTCGGCCATGCGGATGACGGCATCGACGATGGCGCGGTCCTCGGCGTCCTCGGTCAGGTCGCGCACAAAGGACTGGTCGATCTTGAGCTTGCTGACGCGGAACTTCTTCAGATGGCTGAGCGACGAATAGCCGGTGCCGAAGTCATCGATGGCCAGGCGGACGCCGCGCGCGTGCAGCTCGTTCATCACGGTGATCGCAACCGCCGGGTTGTCCATCGCGGCGCCTTCGGTCAGCTCCAGCTCCAGGCGCTCGGCCGGCATGCCGGTGTCACCCAGCACACGGCCGACCAGCTCGGGCAGGTCATCGTGGCGGAACTGCACGGCGGACAGGTTCACGGCCATCGTCAGCTCGGGCAGGCCGGCATCATCCCAACGGCGCAGCTGTGAGAGCGCCTCGCGCAGCACCCATTCGCCGATGGGCAGGATGAGGCCGGAGGTCTCGGCGATGGGAATGAATTCGGCCGGCGACACCCAGCCCAGCTCCGGGTGATGCCAGCGCAGCAGCGCCTCCGCGCCGACGATGCGAGCCCCGCCGTCGCTGCCGTCCGCCGACTCGCCCGGCCGGGCCTCGAGTGCGAACAGCGGTTGGTAGTGCAGGCTGAGCTGCTGGCGATGCAGCGCGCGGCGCAGCGCGTTCTCCAGCAGCAGCACGCGGGCCGACTGCGCCTGCATTTCGCTGGTGAAGAAGCGGTAGGCGTTGCGGCCGTCCTTCTTGGCCCGGTACATGGCCGCGTCGGCGCATTTGCACAGCGTGTCGAAATCGTCGCCATCGGTCGGGAACATCGCGATGCCCATCGACGGCGTGACGGTCAGCTCATGCTGCTCGACCTGATAGGGCGCACTGGCCAGGGCCATCAGCTTGGCCGCGAGATGGGCGGCGCCGGCGATGTCGGTCTGCGGCAGCACCAGCACGAACTCGTCGCCGCCCATGCGGGCGACCGTGTCCTGCTCGCGCACGGCGCCGCGCAACCGTGCCGCGAGCTGCACGAGCAGCGCGTCACCGACGCGGTGACCCAGCGAGTCGTTGACGTTCTTGAAATGGTCCAGGTCCAGGAACAGCACCGCCAGCGGCTCGGCGCCGCGGCGTGCGATGTCGATGGCCTGGGTTGCACGGTCCGCCAGCAGGTGGCGATTCGGCAGGCCGGTCAGGCCGTCGAACATCGCCAGGCGCTGGATGTGGGCCTCGGCGGCCTGCTGCTCGGCGATCTTTTGCTCCAGCGCCGCGACGGTCTGGCTCAGCTGCTCGGTGCGCTGAGCCACCAGGACCTCCAGCTGGTGCTTCGCGTGGACCAGTTCCTGCTCGGCCAGCTTGCGCGCGGTGATGTCCTGCGTGATCCAGATCGAACCGCGCGACAGGTCGCTGCGGTCGATGGCCTTGCTGCGCACCTCGCACCAGACCGGCGTGCCGTCCTTGCGGCCCAGCAGCATCTCGGCCTGGAAGGCCTCGCCGCGCGCCAGCGGCTCGTAGCAGAGGTCGCCGGCGGCCTTCCAGTCCTCGTCGCTGAGATACCAGGCGCGCGAGAACTGGCCGTCGAGCTCGCCGGGGCCATAGCCGAACAGCTGCTCGAACGCGCGGTTGACGCGGGTCACGCGGCGGTCCCGCAGGAAGACGATGCCGACCATGGCGTGGTCGAGGATGAGCTGCTGCTCGGCGCTGAGGTCCTCCAGCGCGGCATCGGCCAGCTTGCGCTCGTGGATGTCGTCGACGATCCAGATCGAGCCATCGGCCGGGTTGTCCGGGTCGATCAGGCGGCCGGTCAAGTGGGCCCAGAACAGCTCGCCGTTCTGGCGCCGCATGATCTGCTCGCCGCGAAAGGTCTCGCCGGTCGACAGCACCGCGTAGGCGCGCGACCCCAGGCTGCGCGCCTCCTGCTCGGACGCGTAGAGCTCCAGGCTGCTGCGTCCAACGGCTGCTTCCGGACTGTTGAAACCGTAGATTTCCGAGTAGCGCTGGTTGCAGCGGACCAGCCTGCGGGCCTTCACGAAGACGATACCCACCCCGGCGTTGGCCAGGATGACGTCCAGCTCGCGCAGCGCCTGACTGAGCGCTGAGCTGTGGGCGGATTCGGGCGCTTCGCACATGGACGGTTGAGGCGGCGGGCGGCTCTCGCGGCGAGTCGGTGATGGCCCAGATATTGTCTGGTTCCATGCACATCCTCGACACCGAACGACTGTCGCTGCGTGAATTCACACCGCGAGACGCGCCCTTCCTGCTGCGTCTGGTCAACGAGCCCGGCTGGATTCGCCACATCAACGACCCGGGTGTGCGCAACGTCGACGACGCGCTGGCCTGGGCCGAGGGCCGGCTGTTCAAGGCCTACCGTGAACTGGGTCACGGCTTCTGGGCCATCGAGCGCCGCGCGGACGGCGAACTGGTCGGCATGTGCGGGCTGTTCAAGCGCCTGGCCCTGCCCGAGCCCGACCTCGGCTATGCGCTGCTGGCCAAGCACGAGGGCCAGGGCTATGCGCTGGAGGCCGCGCGGGCCTGCGTCGCCCACGCCCGCAAGGTCCTCGGTTGGACCGCGCTGATGGCCATCACGGCGCTCGACAACCCAGGCAGCATCGCGCTGCTGGGCAAGCTCGGCTTCGTCGAGCTGGGGCAGCAAGCCCTCGAGGGCTACGACGGGCCCTCGCGGGTGTTCCGCCTCGTGCTGTAGCGCGTCAGACGCGCTTGGCGAGATCCTGCGCCAGGCCGGTGTAGGACCCCGGCGTCATCTTCAACAGCCGGGCCTTTTCGGCTTTGGGCAGATCCAGGCCTTCGATGAAGGCGCGGATGGACTCCTGCGTGATCGCCTTGCCGCGCGTCAGCTCCTTGAGCTGCTCGTAGGGGTTGGGCAGGCCGAAGCGGCGCATCACGGTCTGGATGGGCTCGGCCAGCACCTCCCAGGCGGCGTCGAGGTCGGCAGCCAGCGCGGCCTCGTTGACCTCCAGCTTGCCCAGGCCCTTGGCCAGCGAGTCATAACCGAGCAATGCGTAGCCCAGGCCCACGCCCATATTGCGCAGCACGGTGGAGTCGGTCAGGTCGCGCTGCCAGCGGCTCACCGGCAGCTTCTGGCTCAGGTGGGTCAGCACCGCGCTCGCGAGTCCGAAATTGCCCTCGGCGTTCTCGAAATCGATCGGGTTGACCTTGTGCGGCATCGTCGAGCTGCCGATCTCGCCGGCCTTGGTCTTCTGCTTGAAGTAGCCCAGCGAGATATAGCCCCAGACGTCGCGGGCCCAGTCGATCAGGATGGTGTTGGCGC